>NZ_JAMQOL010000024.1:0-61940 GCF_023717965.1 Paractinoplanes hotanensis
CCGCGACCGTCGTGACGGTGACCGTCGTGACGGTGACCGTCGTGACGGTGACCGCCGTGACGGTGACCGCCGCGATGGCGACCGCCGTGACGGTGACCGCCGCGATGGCGACCGCCGTGACGGTGACCGCCGTGATGGTGACCGCCGTGATGGTGACCGTCGCGATGGCTGACCTGCGGTCCCACAGCTGATAGAGCGACACGCGGCTAGCCACGACCCATCGCGGGTCGTGGCTCGTCCGCGCGTCACCAGTCGACCGGGGCGTAGTCCTTCAGGAAGACGCCGTACAGGTCCTCGCCCTTCTCGCCGCGCACAATCGGGTCGTACACCCGGGCTGCGCCGTCGACCAGGTCGAGCGGGGCGTGGAAGCCCTCCTCGGCGAGCCGCATCTTGGTCGGGTGCGGGCGTTCGTCGGTGATCCAGCCCGTGTCGACGCTGGTCATCAGGATGCCGTCGGCGAACATGTCGACCGCGCTGGTGCGGGTCAGCATGTTGAGCGCGGCCTTCGCCATGTTGGTGTGCGGGTGCCCGGCGCCCTTGTAGCCGCGGGCGAAGATGCCCTCCATGGCCGACACGTTCACCACGTAGCGCCGCGGGTGCGGCGAGCGCGTCATCGCCGTACGCAAGCGGCTGACCAGCACGAACGGGGCCGTGACGTTGCAGAGCTGCACCTCCAGCAGTTCCAGCGGGTCGACCTCGTGCACGCGGTCGCTCCAGCTGTTCGTCGGCGCGGTGTCGGGCACCAGGCCGCCGGCGTCGATAGCCACCGACCGGGCGGTCAGCGCCATCTCGGTGATCTGCTGCGGCGTGAGCACGGGAGCGCCCGAAGTCAGCGCGGCGGCCGGCGAGGCGCCCGCGGTGCCGAAATACTCCAGCTCGGGCAGCGGCCCGTCGGGCAGGGGCTCGGCCTCGGCGGCGGCGATGGCCGCGTACGAACCGGGCGAGCGACGCACCGTCTGGGCCGCGTTGTTGACGAGGATGTCGAGGTGGCCCCGGGCCGCCACCGAGTCGGCCAGCCCGACCACCTGGGCCGGGTCGCGCAGGTCGAGGCCCACCACCCGCAGCCGGTGCAGCCACTCGGCGCTGTCCGGCATGGCGGAGAATCGCCGCACCGCGTCGTGCGGGAAGCGCGTGGTGATCGTCAGGTCGGCGCCGTCGCGCAGCAGCCGCAGCGCGATGTACATGCCGATCTTGGCGCGGCCGCCGGTGAGCAGCGCCCGCCGGCCGGTGAGGTCGGTGCGGGCGTCCCGGCGGTCGTGGTTGAGGACGGCGCAGTCCGGGCAGAGCTGGTGGTAGAACGCGTCGACCTGGGTGAACCGCTGCTTGCAGACGTAGCAGCCGCGCGCCTGCCGCAGCACCCCGGCGGTGCCCGACCCGACCGAGGTGCGCAGCGGGATGCCCGCCGTCTCGTCGTCGATCCGCCCCGGCGCGCCGGTGGCCGTCGCCTCGGTGACCGCACGGTCGGCGGCCAGGATCGCGTCGCGTCGCTCCCGCCGGCGCGTGAGCTTCACCGTCTTGAACAGCCCGGCGGTGGCCCGCCGCACCGCGACCGCGTCGGGGTGTTCCGCGGGCAGCGCCTCCACCTCGGCGATCACCGAAAGGCAGAGCGCCAGGCGCTCCGCATCAACCCTGGCGGCCGTCACAGGTTCGCCCGTCATGCCCACTGACCATCCCTCACAAGCAAATTCTGACCTAGGAACTGTACTGATCCCGCAAATTCATCGGCCGCGGCCATCCCGTACGAAGAGCTTCCCACCGACTTCCGCTTCCACCACGGCCTGTGGATGGGGGACGTGCCGGTTCGGCGGGCTGTGGAAAACTCGGCGGCGAAATTTGGCGTTGTCTCTAGGGTGGGGGTCCCCCAGGGCGGGTGGGCTGTGGGGGCTGTGGGCTGTGGGGGCTGTGGGCTGTGGGGGCTGTGGGCTGTGGGGGCTGTCAGGCCGGCACGGGGAGGCCGGCGACAGTGTCTCGCAGGGCCTGGACCAGGGCGTCCGTCAGCGGATTGGGGCGACGGCGCGGGGTGACGATGCCGATGTAGCGGCACGGGCAGGGTGGGGCCAGCGGCACGGCGGCGAGGCCGGGCTGGGCCCCAGCGGTCAGGGCGATCTGGGGAATCATGCTGATGCCGACCTCGGCCCGCACCAGCGACTGGGCGAAGACGTAGTCGGTGCCGCGGCACGCCGTGCGGATCTCGAAGCCGGCCAGGGCCGCGTAGTGCCCGAGCATGTCGACGATCTCGAGGCAGCCGTGGACCCAGCGCTCGCCGGCCAGTTCGGCGATGGTGACCGACTCGCGGCCGGCCAGGGGGTGCGCCGCGGGCAACACGATCCACATCGGGTCGTCCAGGAGCGGCGCATAGGTGAGGCCGGAGCGGTCTCCCGGTCGTACGGGGGGAAGCTCGTCGAAGTGATAGACGAGCGCGAGGTCGGCGGCGCCGGAGCGCACGAGGGGCAGGGCGTCCTCGGGCTCGTTCTCGAGGACGGTGAACTCGACGCCTGGCCGTTCGGCGGCGAACCGGGTCAGCGCGGCGGGCAGCAGGCTCTGGCCACCGCTGGTGAACGTGGCCACGGTCAGGCTGTCGGCCGCGCCCAGCCGGGCTATCTCGTGCTCGGCGTGGGCCAGCTCGGCCGCGATCGCCTCGCCCGCGTCGACCAGCACCCGCCCGGCGCCGGTGAGCTCGACCCCGCGTGTGCTGCGGAGGACGACCGCCGTCCCGAGTTCGCGCTCCAGGGTGGCGATCTGCTGCGACACGGCCGACGGGGTCAGGCGCAGGGAGGTCGCGGCCCGGTTGAAGCTGCCGAGCCGCGCCACCTCGCGGAGCACGGCCACGCGGCGTACGTCGATCATAAGCTCACCTAATCACCACATCAGCAAGTCGGTACTACCGCTTACTACCGTACGGGAGCAGTGTCGAGGTGTGAATCGACGCGCCTGGTTTCTCTTCCTCGTGGTCTCGGTGCTCTGGGGCATCCCGTACTTCCTGATCAAGATCGCCATCGAGGACCTGTCGCCGCTGCTCGTGGTCTTCGGCCGGGTGGCGATCGCCGCGCTCGTGCTGCTGCCGATTGCCGCCGCCCGGGGCTCGCTGGCCAAGCTGCGCGGCCGCATGGGCCCAGTGGTCGTGCTGTCGTTCATCCACATCCTCGGGCCGTTCCTGCTGATCACGTACGGCGAGACGCACATCAGCTCCTCGCTGACCGGCCTGCTCATCGCCGTCGAACCGGTGGCGATCGCGCTGCTCATGGCGCGCTCCGAGCGGCTCACCCCGATCCGCGTCGCCGGTCTCGTGCTCGGCTTCGGCGGCGTCGCGCTGCTGGTCGGCCTGGACCTCTCCGGCGACCGCCTGGGCCTGCTCGGCGCCGGCATGGTCCTGGTGGCCGCGATCCTCTACGCGGTCGCCACGATGCTCGTGCAGCGCCGCCTGTCCGACGTGCCCACCGAATCGCTGGTCGGCGCCACCACCGGCATCACCGCGCTGGCGCTGCTCCCTTTCACGGTCTTCGCGCTGCCCACCGAACCCGTGCGAACCGAGGCCTGGGCGTCCCTGGCAGTGCTGGGCGTCTTCTGTACGGCGCTGGCCCTGCTCGCCTTCTACCAGCTCATCCACCAGGTCGGTTCGACCCGCGCCGGCCTGGTCACCTACGTGAACCCGGTGGTCGCCGTGCTGCTCGGCGTGGCCCTGCTCGACGAGCACTTCGGCCTCAGCACGCTCGCCGGCTTCGCCCTCGTCGCCGCCGGCTGCTGGCTCTCGACCCGCCCAGCGCCCGCCCTGCCAGCGCCGACGCAAACGCTACTCGCCACAGCCCTGGCCGAACACCGCTAGTCGTGCTACTGGGCCACCACACACCCCCGCCCACCCAGGGGCAGCGGAGCGATCCTAGAACTTTCCGCAACCGCCCCCTGAGTTATCCACAGCCCACCGTCAGTGAACGGCCCGGTGTAGCGATCGTCGCGATCGGGCACCATCAGGACAGGCGAGGCCGAGCGACCCAGCGCCAGCGGGCCGCTCGGCCTCGCCGCCTCGCTGCGCCGTCACGTTCGCGCTGGTCGCCCTCTGCGGGTCGTTCGTCCGGCGGGGTCGTTCCGCACATCGATCTTCACCTGGTCTTTTTCCGGGTTGATCGGCATAAGGTGAACGCCATGGGGCGGCGGATTCTGATCACTGGGGCTCGGCGTGGCATCGGGGCGGCCATCGCCGTCGGGCTGGCCCGGCCGGGGCACAAGTTGTGGCTGCATCATCTGGCCGCCGCCGAGGAAGCCGAGAGCGTCGCCCGGCTCTGCCGCGATCTGGGAGCCGAGGCCACGCTGCTCGACGCCGACCTGGGCGACCCCGGCGCGGTGCGCGACCTGGCCGACCGCGCCGGATCCATCGACGTGCTGGTCAACAACGCGGCCAAGGCCTCCAACGTGGACTTCGCCGAGCTGCCGCTTCCCGAGTGGCAGCAGACGTTCGCGGTCAACGTCACCGCGCCGATGCTGCTCGCCCAGGCGCTCAGCGCGGGCATGGCCGAGCGGGGCTGGGGCCGCATCGTCAACGTGGTCTCGCCGACCGTGCGGATGGGCGGCCCGTCCGGCCCGGCCTACGTGTCGAGCAAAGCGGCGCTGATCGGCCTCACCCGGTCGCTGGCCCGCGCGCTCGGTCCGGCCGGGATCACGGTCAACGCGCTGTCGCCGGGCGCCATCCGCACCGAGGGCGAGGCCGAGCTGGCCGGGGGACGTGACGTCGAGGCGCACGCCCCGCTGCTGGCCACCCAGGCGCTGCCGAGGGCGTTGGTCCCGGAGGACCTGGTCGCCACCGTACGGCTGCTGGTCTCGGAGGGCTCGGGCGCGCTCACCGGCCAGGTGCTCGAGGTCGGCGGCGGCCTGGTCTTCCGCTGAGCCCTCCGTCGTCCGGCCGGCGCTACTCGGCCGGCTTGTCGCTGTCGGGCTTGCGACGCGGTTTCGGCAGCTGGTCGGCCAGCGTGGCCGGTCGGCGTGCGGGCTTCGGCGCCTCGGCCGGGCGGTTCGTCTTCTCCGAGGTCGCGCGACGGGAACGGCTGCTGTACTGCGCCAGGTCGGCCGGGCGCGACTCCCGCAGGTGGTCACCGAGGTCGGCCGGGCGGGTCTCGCGCAGGTGGTCACCGAGGTCGGCGGGCCGGCGCGGGGGCGCCGACGGCGACGCGTGCGCCGGGGAGGGGTCGACCGGCGGGGCCGCCTCCAGGGCCGGCTGGGCCGGTGGCGTTGCCGGGCCGGCGGCCTCCTGGCCGGGCCGGAACGAGTACGGCTGTTGCCCCAGCGTCGCGGGCCGCCGCAGCGGGGTCGGGTCCGGCTCGGCGCCCCGGCGCGGGGAGAAGACTCCACCCAGGTCCGTGCGTCGCCCGCTGGTCTCGGCGACTGACGGGTCGGTCCGCGGCGGCTCGCCGGCGGACGGACGGGCCAACTCGGAACGGGGCGGCAGCGGATCAGCGGCGGGCGGCAACAGGGGCCGCCGGGGCAGCGGTTCGGCCACGGACGCGCTCGACGGCTCCGGCAGCGGCGGCGCGGAGCGCTGAGGCGGCACGATCCGCGAGGGCAGGGGTTCGGTCGCGGCGGGCGGTGTGACGTTCCGTCGGGGCAGAGGCTCTGTTGCGGCGGGCGGTGTGATGTTTCGTTGAGGGAGGGGCTCTGTTGCGGCGGGCGGCGTGACCCTCCGTCGCGGCCGGGGGTCGGCGGCGGTCTCGGCGGCCGGGGTGAGGCGTTTCGGCAGCGGATCCGCGCCCGTTCCGGGCACGAAAGGTACCGAGCGAGGGGAATCGGCGGCGGTCCCGGGGGCCGGCGCGGGGCGCTTCGTCCGGGGCTCGGCGGCCGGCGCGGGGCGCTTCGGCAGCGGGTCGGTCTTCGAGGTCGAGGATTCGAGGCGGCGGGCGCGTTCGATCGCGGTGGCGTCCAGCTGCCGGGTCGATTCGAGGCCGGGCACCTGGAGCCGCCGGGTGGCGTCGAGGTCGGGAGCTTTGAAGCTGCGGGTGACGTCGAGCTCCGGCTCGGGTTCCTCGACACTCGCCGGGGTCACGGCTGCGGCGTACGTCGACGCCGGCTCCGGCGTCGATACCGGCGAACTCGACGTCGATTCGGGAGCGGTGTCCGGGTAGCTCGACGTCGGCTCAGGTGCGGTGACCCGGAAGCTGGAGGTCGGCTCAGGCGCGGTGCTCGGGTAGCTCGACGTCGGCTCAGGTGCGGTGCTCGGGTAGCTCGACGACGCGGGAGTGGTGCTCGGGTAGGTCGGCGTCGGCTCGTCGGGTGTGGCGGCCGGTTGATCGGGAGTGGTGGGCTGGTCGAGGTCGGGCAGGACGATGCTGCCCGAGGTCGCCGGGTCGGGCGCCTCGAAGGTGCGGGCGACCTGCCGGTTCGGCGCCTCGAACTTGGGGGCTTCGAAGGTCGTCGTCGCATCCAGGTCGGGGGCGTCGAGGCTGCGCGTGAGGCTGAGGTCGGCGAGGTTGCGGGTGCTCTCGAAATCGGGCCGGTCGCCGAAGTAGGGGACCGTCGACTCCGGCGGGGACGGCAGCTCCAGCGAACTGGCGAACGTCCCGGCCGACGACGGCGCGAAGAAGAAGTCGTCGGGCGCCGAGTAGTCCGGGGGCGTGCTCCGCGACTCCGAGCGGTAGACGCCGGGCATCGGGTAGTACGGCTCCGGCAGGTACGAGGAAGCGAACAGCTGATCCGCTACGGGCTCGCCCTCGACCACCTCGTCGGCAACCGGATCCTCAACGGCAGCCGCCGAGGCTTCGGCGATCGGCGGCGCGGAATTCTCAGCGGTCGGCGAGGTAGCGGCGTCAGCGACGGGCGACCGGTAGCCCTCGGCGGTCGGCGAGGTAACGGTGTCGGCGCCGAAAGACGGGTGGCCCTCACTGGTCGGCGAGGTAGCGGCTTCAGCGACGGACGACGGGTGATCCTCGGCGATCGACGAGCCAGCGGCTTCAGCGACCGGCGACTGCCGACCCTCGCCGACTACCGATTCGTCGCCATCTGCGACCGGCGAGTCGGCGACCAGCGTGGCGTCACCGGCCGCCGGGGCAGTGGTTTCGGCGACCGGCGAGGAGTCGTCGCCAGCGGCCGTCGGCGCGCTCAGGCTAGGCGAGGCCGAGGGCGCATCCTCAGCGAGCAGTGAGCGGTTGTCGCCCGCGAACGGCGATGGGTCTTCGTCTACGGCCGTCGGGGCAGTAGTTCCCGTAACCGACAGGGGGTAGTCGTCGGCGGTTGCCGGCGCGCTGGGGGTGAGTGACGTCGAGGGCGCATCTTCGGTGAGCGGCGAGCGGTTGTCGTCCGCGAACGGCGATGGGTCGTCGTCATCGGCCGGTACGCCAGTGGCTTCGGCAATGAGCCGGGGGCCGTTGTCGGCGTTTGCCGGCGCGCTGGGGATGAGTGATGTTGAGGGCGCATCCTCAGGGACCGACGAGCGGTCTTCGCCCACGGCCGCCGACAGATCATCGTCAACAGACGGCGAAGCGGTGCTCTGAGCGGTCGGCGAAGGATCGTCGTCAACGATCGCCGACGCGTCATCCTCAGCGACCGGCGGGGCAGTGCCCTCAGCAATCGGTGCGGCGCCGGGTTCATCGGCGTCCGCAGAGTCAGCATCCACCGAGCTGATCTCATCGGAAGCACCGGAAGTAGGAGCCGAGGCAGCGGAAGCAGAACCCGAAGCGGCCGGAGCCGGAGCCGTCGGGGCAGCCGGGGCCGGAGCGGGCGAAGTTGAAGTGGCCGAAGCCGAAGCAGACGGGATAGAAGCGGCCTGCGCCGAGGGCTTCTCGTTCGAAGAAGCGGCGGTCAGGTCAACGTCGGGCGAGGCGTCGACCGCCTTCGCGGCGTCGTCCGCCGCGGGAGAGGCGGCGTCGTCCGCCGCGGGAGAGGCTGCGGCGGGGTGCTCGTCGACGATTTCCGCGTCGACGTGCTCGTCGTCCGGTTCGTCGTTTTCGGCCGGCGCGACCTCGTCGTCCTCGATGATCTCGGCGTCGACGATGTCGTCGTCCGCGGGCGGGGGCGGCGTCTCGCCGGTGATCTTCGGGAGGAGCTGGGTGGCTGCTTCCTCCCCGATGGGCAGCGGCCGCGCCATCATCCCCGGCGGCAGCAGCATCACGCCCGCCGCCTCGCGGTCCCAGGCGGAGTACTTCGGGGCTGATGGCCCCGGCGGCAGCGCGAGCACCACCGTGGACTCGCCCACCACTTGCCGCGCGGACGGCAACGCCGGCGGCTCTTCGCCCGCGTGCTCGGACAGGCCGGCCTTCTCCTGCAACCTTCGCAGTGCCGCCGGCGCCCACCAGGCCGCGTTGCCCAGCAGCCCCAGCACGGCGGGCACGAGCAGCATCCGGACGACCGTGGCGTCCAGCAGCAGCGCCACGATCATGCCGACGCCCACGAACCTCATGGTCGTCACCGACGACAGCGCGAACGCGCCGGTCACCACGATCAGCAGCACCGCCGCCGCGCTGATCACCCGGCCCGTACGGGCCAGGCCGATCGTCACCGCCTCGTTGGTCGAGGCGCCGTGGGCCCGCGCCTCCACCATGCGGGAGAGCAGGAAGACCTCGTAGTCGGTGGACAGCCCGAAGACCACGGCCGCCATCAGCACGACGATGCCCGCTTCGAGCGGCGCCGGCGTCACGTCGAGCCAGGAGGCGCCGTGGCCGTCCTGGAAGATCCAGACCAGGACGCCGAAGGTGGCGCTGAGGCTCAGCGCGCTCATCACCACCGCCTTGATCGGCAGCAGGATCGAGCCGAACGCGAAGAACATCAGCAGCAGCGTCGCCCCGACCAGCATGGCGACCATCAACGGCAGTTTCGCCGCGGTGGCCGCGAGGCTGTCGACGTTGCGGGCCGTCGTGCCGCCGACCAGCAGCTCGGCGCCGTTGGGCACGGGCAGCGAACGGATCTGGTCGACCACCTCGCGCGCCTCGGTGCTGAACGGGTCGGAGGTGCGCAGCGCCGCGTTGAAGACGGTGATGTCGCCCGCGCGCTGGGCCGGGCCGATCTGGGCGAGGCCGGGGATCTGGCGCAGCGTGACCGCGAACCCGGCCGAGTCGGCCTGGCCGCGCAGCACGATCGGCAAGCCGTTGCTGCTGAGCTGCGGATAGTCGGCCTTGAGAGTCTCGATGGCCTGCCGGGCCGAGTTGCCCGCGGGCAGGGTGCGCTCGTCGGCCTCGCCGAACCGGACGCCGGCGATCGGCGCCGCGAGCACGATCAGGCCGGCCAGGATGGGCAGCGCCACCACGACCGGGCGGCGCAGCACCGCGGCGGCCAGGCGACCCCAGAAGGTGCCTTCCCGGCTGCGGCCGGGCAGCTTGATCGGCAGCTTGTCGACGCGGGGGCCGAGGATGGCCAGGAGCGCGGGCAGCAACGTCAGGGACAGGAGCGCGGCCAGGCCGACCGCGGCCAGACCGCCGTACGCCAGGGACTTGAGGAAACCCTGCGGGAACAGCAGCAGACCGGCCAGCGCGATCATCAGGAGGGTCGCCGAGAAGACGACCGTGCGCCCGGCGGTGGCGACCGTCCGGCGCACGGCCTCGGCCGGGGTTCGTCCGGCCGACTGCTCTTCGCGGAACCGGCCCACCATGAACAGGCCGTAGTCGATGGCCATGCCGAGGCCGAGCAGGCTGGCCACGTTGACCGCGAACGAGTTGACCTCGTGCACGCCGGCGACGGCGTGCAGGATGCCGAGCGATCCGAGGACGGCTGCCCCGCCCACGAGTACCGGCAGCGAGGCGGCGACCAGCGAGCCGAAGAGGAAGAGCAGCAGGATCAGGACGATCGGCAGCGAGATGATCTCGGCCTTGGCCAGGTCCTCGGTCGAGAGGGTGGAGGTCGTGTCGGCCAGCACGACAGCGCCGGCGAGCTGCACCGTGGTGCCCGGGACGGCGAGCTCGTCCTTGACCTCACGGTACGACTCGAGCTTGGCCCCGTCGTCCGCGCCGACCAGCGTGACCAGGGCGACGCCGCTGGCCTTGTCCTGGGCGACGAACTGGGGCGACCGGGTCGACCAGTACGACGTGCTGCTCTTCACGGCCGACTTGGGCAGCCCGGTCAGCCTGGCCCGGATGCGCTGGCCGAGCGCGACGTCGGTGATCTTGACCTTGGTCGGCGTGTAGATGACCACGAGGTCACCGCCCTGGGCGCCGAACGCCTTCTGGACGGCCTCGGTGGCCTGGGACGACTCGCTGTCCGGGTCGTTGTAGCCACCCTCGGTGAGCTGGCCGAAAACACCGAGCCCCCAGATGCCCGCGCTGATCACCGCGACGAGCGCGACGGACAGCACCGGCCACCGGAAGCGGGCGACCCACGATCCCCAGCCCGCGAACACGTCAACCCCTCTGGTCGTTCCTCACTACCGCCGGATCCCGGCTGGAGTGCTATGAGAACACTTCATGAAAGCGTCGCCGCTTCCAGGGCTACCCCTGCGCAACCTTTCCCATACGCGGCGTCGGTGGTCCAGGTCAGCCGTACCTGGCCGGACTTCGGCGCCTGGTAGGCCACGGTCAGAACCGCCGTGCGCAGCGTGTCACCGCGTTGCTCCAGAACGGTAGTGCCGGTGGACTCGCCCGTGCTCAGCCGCGCGGTCAGCTTTCCGCGTGCCGCGAAGACACCTACATAGAGCTTGAGGACACGCGGCGTGGTGCCGGCCGGCGCCGTGAGCGTAAACCCGTTGCCCTTGCCGCAGGTGCGGATGCCGGTCGTTGTGCCGGCGCTGCTCGCCACCGGGTCACCGCCGCTCCACGTGAACTTCTGCGGGCTCAGCGAGTGCCGGAAACGTGGCGCGGTCGGGGCGCCCTCGAGGATGCGGAAGTCGCCCTTTTTGTCCCGCTCGAGCGAGAATGTGCCGTCGAGCCCCCAGTGCACCCAGTCGCTCTCGCCCTCGGCCGGCAGGTCGACCACCGTGGGCACGGAGTCCTTGGCCAGCCGGAGCTGGTCGCGCGAGGGCGGCGGCACGGTGGTGGCCCGGGTGATGCTGGGTGACGGCGAGGGTGACGCGCTGCCCAGCGGAATGAGCCCCGGACTGCTGCTGCTACCGGTAGGCGGGGGCAGTCGCAGGTCGCCCAGGGCCGGCGCCGGCGGGTCGATGGGCGGGGCCGGCTCGTCGTTGCCCTTCAGCCCGCGGGTGGCGACGAAGCCGAACCCGATGACGACGAGCACCCCGGCCAGGATCACCGCGGCCGAGGAGAGCACCTCGTTCCACTGACGACCGCCTTCGGCGAACCCCGAGGAGCGGGCGCGATGGCCGGTCCGGCGCCTGCGGCGACCATCTGCGGTCGACGGCAACCGACCCTCCCGATCAACAGCACGAAAGTAATTCACCAATTCACAGCGCGAAGAGAGCTGTGCAGGGCGTCAACAATGGCACTTCGATGCGTGACGGTGAAGAGCGGAATGAGTGACCGCCCGTTCGGGTGATCACGGGCCTAGGTGGTTCGGACGAGGTTCCGCGTGGGCTTCGTCACGAGGACAGGTACCGTGTCCGAAGTTTCCGGCCGACGCCGATAACAGGAGAGTCGACGACATATGAGCACCGAGACCGCCCGACCCATCACCGGCGACACTGCCAAGCGCCGCAGCCAGGCCATTGCCGGCGCCGTCGCCGGGCTGGCCGTGGTCGCCGTCCTGGTGACCGTCTTCGTCACCGTGCGGGGCGGTGACCCCGAGCCCGCGACGCCACCGGCCGCCTCCGCCGCTGTGCCGTCGGAGCCCGGCGCGGAGGCCCCGACCGAGGCTGTGCCGTCGGAGGAAGCGCCGCCGGCCGCCGAGGGCCAGCCCGCGCCGGTCGACACCCCGGCCGCGCTGTCGAAGGAGCCCGTGGTCAAGGGCGGCACCGGCGCCGTCAGCAAGCTCAAGGTGACCGTCCTCGTGCCCGGCAAGGGCCCCGCGGTCAAGGCCGGCCAGACCGTCACGGCCAACTACGTGCTGGTCGGTTACAAGACCGGCCAGATCATCGACTCGTCGTGGCAGCGCGGCGAGCCGTTCAGCACCCCGATCGGCACCGGCCGCGTCATCCAGGGCTGGGACAAGAGCATCCCCGGCCAGAAGGTCGGCAGCCGCATCCAGATCGACGTGCCGGCCGCCCAGGCCTACGGCGACGAGCAGGGCGACCTGCGCTTCGTCGTCGACATCCTGGCCGCCAAGTAGGGCCGCCAAGTAGGTCAGAGCTCGGCCACCACGACGTCGAGCTGACGGGGGCGGCCCGCCGCGACGGGCTGCTCCTCGACGGTGTGTTTGAGGTCGCGCAGCGCCGCGACGATCTCGTCGACCGAGGCCGGTTCCGCGCCGGCCTCGGCCAGGGCCCGCACGATGCGGCCCTTGGTCGCCTTGTTGAAGTGGCTGACCACCGAGCGCCGGGCCACCCCGTCGACGACGCGTTCGTGCAGCACCCGTACGGTCGCCGTGCCGTTGCCGGGCGGGGTCCACATGGCGCCGTACGCGCCCGAACGCAGGTCGAGCACCGGCCCGCCGGCGGCCACCGGGTCGAGCGCCTTCGGCAACACCTTTTTCCAGTACGCCGTGAGCCCGCCCACCGACGGCAGGGTCACCCCGACCGAGAGCCGGTAGGCCGGGATCCGGTCGTCGAGGCGCACCACGCCCCACAACCCCGAGAACACGACGGCCCGCTGGTCGACCCAGGCCCGCGCCCCCGGGGCGAGGCTGTGCGCGTCCAGCGCCTCGTAGAGCACCCCGCTGTAGATCGAGGCAGCCGGCGCCGCCGGGGCCGAGTGCAGCACGGCGTTCCGGCTGACCTCGTCCACCTGCCCGGCCGAGAGTCCCAGCGTGGCCAGCGAATCGGCCACCGCCCGCGCGCTGGTGCGCCTGCTCATCGCCACGAGCCGGGTCAGCACCCGCTTCCGGGCCGTCCCGAGCGCCGGCAACCACAGCGCGCCCGGGTCGACGGGTTCACCCACGGTAGCGGCGGTCTTGCCCTCGGAAGGCGGCAGCAGAATCAGCACCCCGCGAGACTAACGTCCGGCCAGCGCGTCACCCACCGTCGGATAGACGCCCAGCCGCGAGGTCAGCCCGACCGTGTCCAGCAGCTGCTGGAGGAACTCGCCGGGCGCGGCCAGCCGCAACCAGCCCCCGCCGGCGGCGGCCCGGTTGTGACCCACGATCAGCGCGCTCAGCCCGGTCGAGTCGCAGAACTCGACGCCGGACAGGTCGACCACGATCCGGGGCTCCGGACGGCCGAGCACCTGGTCGAGCGTCGTCGTCAGGGTCGTCCCGCTGTCGATGTCGAGATGGCCACGGATCGTGACCACCACCGACGCGTCGCTGTTGTCGACCACCGAGACGTGCATGACGACCCCCGTTCTCCCACGCCGTTGTCAACGGGTTGTCTCTGCCCAATCGGTGACCGAAAGTCACCTTGTTGATGTACCGGAACTCAAGTGCCGGACAACGGAGTACCGATCCGCTGTCAGGGGCATGGGGTATCGATACGCTCCAGGCAGGTTCATGCCCCGAAGGAGGCCACCACCATGTCCGCCAACCCCCGCGCCGGACAGCCCGCCGAGCCGCGCGATCTCATCGACGTGCCCAAGGTGGTCTCGCGCTACTACACCGAGCACCCCGACCCGGGGGTCGTCGGCGAGCGCGTCGCGTTCGGCACCTCCGGCCACCGCGGGTCCAGCCTGCGCAACGCGTTCAACGAGGACCACATCGCCGCGACCAGCCAGGCGATCGTCGAGTACCGCCGGGCCCAGGGCACCGACGGTCCGCTGTTCCTCGGCCGTGACACCCACGCGCTCAGCGAGCCTGCCATGATCACCGCGCTCGAGGTGTTCGCGGCCAACGAGGTCACCACGCTGATCGACAGCCGCGACGGCTATACCCCGACCCCGGCCGTGTCGCACGCGATCCTCACCTACAACCGGGGCCGGTCGAGCGGCCTTGCCGACGGCGTGGTGGTCACGCCGTCGCACAACCCGCCCGACGACGGCGGCTTCAAGTACAACCCGCCCAACGGCGGCCCGGCCGACACCGACGCCACCACATGGATCCAGGACCGGGCGAACGAGCTCATCGCGGCCGGCCTGCGTGACGTCAAGCGGGTGCCGGCGTCCCGGGCCCTGCAGTCGTCCATGGTCTCCGGCTACGACTTCCTCGACGCGTACGTCGGCGACCTGCCCGCAGTCATCGACCTCGACGCGATCCGGTCGGCCGGGCTGCGCATCGGCGCCGATCCGCTGGGCGGGGCCAGTGTCGCCTACTGGGGCGCGATCGCCGAGCGGCACGCGCTCGACCTGACCGTGGTGAACCCGAACGTCGACCCGACCTTCGGCTTCATGACGCTCGACTGGGACGGCAAGATCCGGATGGACTGCTCCTCCCCGTACGCGATGGCGTCCCTGATCCAGCAGAAGGACCGTTTCCAGCTGGCCACCGGCAACGACGCCGACGCCGACCGGCACGGCATCGTCACGCCCGACGCGGGACTGATGAACCCCAACCACTACCTCGCGGTGGCGATCAACTATCTGTTCGCGGCCCGCACCGACTGGCCGGCCGGGGCCGCCATCGGCAAGACGCTGGTGTCGTCCTCGATGATCGACCGCGTCGCCGCCGACCTGGGCCGCCGCCTGGACGAGGTGCCGGTGGGGTTCAAGTGGTTCGTGCCCGGCCTGCTCGACGGCTCGATCGGCTTCGGCGGCGAGGAGAGCGCCGGCGGCTCGTTCCTGCGCCGCGACGGCGGCCCGTGGAGCACCGACAAGGACGGCCTGCTGCTCGACCTGCTCGCCTCCGAGATCCTCGCCGTCACCGGGCGCACGCCCAGCGAGCACTACCGCGACCTGACCGCGAAGTTCGGCGAGCCCGCGTACGCCCGGATCGACGCCCCCGCCACCCGCGACGAGAAGGCGGTGCTGGCCAAGCTCTCGCCCGAGCAGGTCACCGCCAAGGAGCTGGCCGGCGAGCCGATCACCGCCGTGCTGACCAGCGCGCCCGGCAACGGCGCCCCGATCGGCGGCCTCAAGGTCGTCACCGAGCCCGGCTGGTTCGCCGCCCGCCCGTCCGGCACCGAGGACGTTTACAAGATCTACGCCGAGTCCTTCCGTGGCCCCGACCATCTGGCCCGGATCCAGGAGGAGGCCCGGGCCGTGGTGTCGGCGGCGCTGCGGGGCTGAACTTCTCAGAAAACGCGTCCGGTGGCCGACAGGAAGGCGGTAGGGACCCCGACTAAGCCCTAGGACGCGCATGACTGAACCCGTGGGGCCCGCCGCCCGGCGTGCCGGTAGCGGGCTCACACCTCTGCTGGTCGCGATCGTGGCTGCCCTGGCGGTCACGGTGTGGCTTTTCGTGCGCGACCCGCAGGATGTGGTGCTCGGCTATATCGGCGGGCCCGTTGCCCTGATCGCCGCGGCGTGGTCGCTGCAACGCATCGGCTCCATGGTTGTGCTGCCGCGGGTCGTGCGCGCCTTCTGGCGCCAGCTCGGCCACGGCGCGGTCATCCTGCTGATCAGCTCGAGCACCGCGCTGGCGCTGGCCAACAACAACGCGGGCATGTCCACGTATGTCGCCGTGCCGATGCTGACCGGCATGTTCTGGGTGATGTCGGCCTTCCTGCGCCTGCCGATGGGCGACCGTACGCCGCTGGGCTGGGCCCGGGTGCTGCTGGACGGGGCCACCGTGGCCGTCGCGGGCGCCCTGATCTTCTGGTACGTGGTGCTCAGCTTCGCGCCGGCCGGCACCGATCTGGCCACCCGGTCCACGGCCGGTGTCGTCGGCGTGGCCGGCCTGCTCTGCCTGGTCGTCATCGGCAAGGCCGCGGGCCGCCCGGACGGCCCGATCGATTCCCTCTCGCTGCGCCTGCTGGCCGTCGCGCCGATGGTCGCGGTCGCCCTCGCCGTGCTGCTCATCGCCGGCAACGACTTCTTCCGCCTGCTGCTGTCGGTGCTCGGCAGCCCGCTCGTCGCCGTCTCGTTCGCCGCCGCCGCGTACCGGCAGCGGGTGGCCCTGCGACACCCGAACGCCGCCCCGGCCCCCGTACGCCGGCGGCGCTCGGTCTACGAGCTGATGCCTTTCATCGCCGTCGTCGCCACCGCCGCCCTGTTCACCACCGTCTCCGCTCAGCAGATGAACCGCCGCGAGCAGACGGTCATCATCGGCGCCGTGCTGATCACGGCGCTGGTCGTGGCTCGCCAGCTGATCGGGCTGAGCGACAACCGGCGGATGCTGAGCGGGCTGCGCGAGCAACAGGCCGAGCTCGAGCGGCTGGCGATGACCGACCCGCTGACCGGCCTGGCCAACCGCACCCGGTTCACGGCCGCGCTGGCCGAGCGCCTGACCGGGCACCAGGCGGCGACCGTGCTGCTGATCGACATCGACGACTTCAAGATGGTCAACGACACGATGGGCCCGGCCGTCGGCGACCAGCTGCTCTACCAGGTCGCGCAGCGGCTGCGGCGCACGCGGTCCGAGGTCGACCTGCCGGCCCGGCTCGGCGGCGACGAGTTCGCCGTGCTGCTCGACATCGAGGAGGAGGCCTCGGCCGAGGCGGCCGCCGACCGCCTCATCCAGGCCCTGGCCGAGCCGTTCAAGGTCGGCGAGCACCTGCTGCTGGCCCACGCCAGCGTGGGTGTGGCCATCGCCGGCTCCGGCGAGACCGCCGACGAGGTGCTGCGCAACGCCGACATCGCCATGTACGCGGCCAAGGAGGGCGGCAAGGCGGCCTGGGCGAGGTTCGAGCCGCGTATGCGGCAGGAGGTCGTCAACCACGCCCGCCTGGGCAGCGAGCTGCACAACGCGATCATCCGGCACGAGCTGTTCCTGCTCTACCAGCCGGTCTTCGACATCGTCACCGGCCGGCTGCACGGCGCCGAGGCGCTGGTGCGCTGGAAGCATCCCACGCGTGGTTTCGTCTCGCCGGGCGACTTCATCCCGGTCGCGGAGCGGTCCGGGCTCATCGTGCCGCTCGGCTCGTGGGTGCTGCGCGAGGCGTGCGAGCAGCTGGCCCGCTGGCAGCGGGAGCACGGCGAGGGCGCGATCAAGGCGATCAACGTCAACGTGGCGGTCCGGCAGCTGCGCGAGTCGGGCTTCGTCGACGAGGTGGCGACGGTGCTCAGCGAGACCGGCCTGCTGCCGCGCAACCTCGTGCTGGAGGTGACCGAGTCGTCGGTGGCCGACGGCCGTCAGGTGCGCGAGACGCTGCACGCCCTGCACGAGATGGGCGTACGGCTGGCCCTGGACGACTTCGGCACCGGCAGCTCCTCACTGAGCCTGTTGCGGGCCTTCCCGGTCGACGTCCTCAAACTCGACAAGTCGTTCGTCGACGGCATCGCCGACGGCGAGGACCGGGGCCGTCTGGCCGTGGCCGCGGCGGTCGCCCAGCTGGCCGAATACCTCCAGCTCAGCGCCGTCGCCGAGGGCATCGAGAACGAGACCCAGCTCAACCGCCTGCGCGAGATGGGCTACCGCTTGGGCCAGGGCTTCTTCATGGCCAAGCCCCTCCCGGCCGACGAGGCCGGCGCCCTCATGTCGAACGCGCCGGTCCTGCGCGCGGTCTGAGCCAGACGCAGCCCCGCGTCGGCCAGCGGCAGACCGACCTCCACAGCCAGGGCGAACAGCAGCGGATCGGCGAGCCGCCGCTGCCACCGCAGCGCGGGCCGGGCCTCGTCGACGGCGCGCGGCGCGTATTGGAGCAACCGGGCCTGATAGGCCGCCAGGGCCCGCTCCAACGGCATGGTGCTCAGATCACGGGCGAGATGAACGGCGTCCAGGATCGCCGTGCTCGCCCCTGCGCCGGCCGTCGGTGGCATGGGGTGGACGGCGTCGCCGAGCAGCGTCACGCGCCCGGCAGGCCACGGCTCGAGCGCCGCTGGGAAGTAGAACGGGAAAGCGGCCACGCTGCCGGGTTCGGAACCGTCGACCAGCGCGTGGAAGTCGCCGGTCCAGCTCGCCGTGAGCCGGTGCGCCAGCGCCTGCAGGTCGCCGTCGGCCGAATCCAGGGGAGCGGCGACCGACCAGACCACGTACGGGTCCTCGGCCGCCGGATCGTTTCCCCGCCCGGCCTGCAGGCTGAGGAAGGCGCCCACACCCGCTGGGCCGATCATGAACGCGAGCCCTTCGCGCAGGTCGGCCGGTATGCGCTGCGGAAGTCGCGCTCGCCCGGCCAGGCCGATGATCCCGGACCGGCGGGCCGTCGGCCGGCTCACCCACTGCTCGGCGATCCGTGAGCCGGTGCCGTCAGCCGCGACCACCAGGTCGAACTCGGCGCCCGGAGGCTCGGTCACCGTCGTGCCCCAGCGGATGTGACTCTCGAGGCCGCGGGCCAGGATGGCGCGCAACGGGCGGCGGCCGATCAGCAGCACCTCGCCGGAATGGCGGACCGGGATCCGCAGGCGGGTGCGGCCCCGGTGGTCGAGCACGGCGAACTGCTGGAACGCGTCGTTGCCGGCGCCGCAGTCACGCAGCGCCCGCACCGACGATTCCGGCAGCACCTCGGTGAGCGTTCCGGCGCCGTTTTCCTAGGTAGCTCACAAGCGCAACTGTCTTTCTGGCTCCGCTTCGCTGCGCGGGCGATCGCCCTTTTAGCTGGTGAGAAGGCAGGCCATTTTCCGCCGCCCGCAAAGAGCGCGGGCGTCGAAAAATGACATGCCATCTCACCAGCGGGCGATCGCCGGGTAGCTCAGTGGCTACGCGTTTACGCAGATTTGGCGGATGGTGCTCGTTGGCTAGGCGTCCACCTCGGGGCGGTTCTCGGCGGCCCACAGGGTGTGGAAGGCGCCCTTCTTGTCGACGCGCTGGTAGGTGTGGGCGCCGAAGAAGTCGCGCTGGCCCTGGATCAGGGCGGCGGGCAGGCGCTCGGCGCGCAGGCCGTCGTAGTAGGCCAGCGCGGACGCGAAGCCCGGAGCCGGGATGCCGTGCCGGGCAGCGGTGACGACGACCCGGCGCCAGGCGTCCTGGGCGCCGCTGACGGCGTCGAGGAAGTACTGGTCGACGAGCAGGGTGGGCAGCTCGGGCGACTTGTCGTACGCCTGCTTGATGAAGTCGAGGAACTTGGCGCGGATGATGCAGCCCGCGCGCCAGATCTTCGCCATCGCGCCCGGGTCGATCGACCAGCCGTACTCCTTGCTGGCCGCCTGGATCTGCTGGAAGCCCTGCGCGTAGGCCACGATCTTGGAGGCGAACAGCGCCTGCTCGACGTCGGCCTGCAGGTCGCCCTCGTGCGTGCCGGCCGTCGCCGACGGGCCGGGCAGGCCCGCGTCGGCCGCGGCCTTCCGGACGTCGGCCCCGCCGGACAGCGCCCGCGCGAACACCGACTCGGCGATGCCGCTGACCGGGACGCCGAGGTCGAGGGCGGCCTGCACGGTCCAGCGGCCGGTGCCCTTCTGCTCGGCCTGGTCGACCACGATGTCGACGAACGGCTTGCCCGTCGCGGCGTCGGTCTGCTTCAGCACCTCGGCCGTGATCTCGATCAGGTACGACCCCAGGCGCCCCTCGTTCCAGCCGCGGAACACGTCGGCGATCTCGGACGGGGAGTGCCCGCCGACCTGACGCAGCAGGTCGTAGGCCTCGGCGATGAGCTGCATGTCGGCGTACTCGATGCCGTTGTGCACCATCTTGACGAAGTGCCCGGCGCCGTCCGGCCCGACGTGCACGCAGCACGGCTCGCCGTCGACCTTGGCCGAGATGTCCTCGAGCAGCGGGCCCAGCGCCTGGTACGACTCGACCGAGCCGCCCGGCATGATGCTCGGGCCGTGCAGCGCGCCCTCCTCGCCGCCCGACACGCCCGTGCCGACGAAGTGCAGGCCGCGCTCGCGCAGCGCCGCCTCACGCCGGCGTGTGTCGAGGTAGTGCGCGTTGCCCGCGTCGATGAGCATGTCGCCCTCTTCGAGCAGCGGGGCGAACTCGTCGATCACGGCGTCGGTCGGCCCCCCGGCCTTGACCATGATGATGACGCGGCGCGGGCGCTCCAGGCTCGCGACGAAATCCTCGGCGGATTCCGACGGGAGGAACGTGCCCTCGTGCCCGAATTCCTCGACGAGTTCCTTGGTGCGGTTGTAGGAGCGGTTGTGCACGGCCACGGTGTGCCCGTGCCGGGCGAA
This sequence comes from Paractinoplanes hotanensis, assembly GCF_023717965.1. Lineage (NCBI taxonomy): Bacteria > Bacillati > Actinomycetota > Actinomycetes > Micromonosporales > Micromonosporaceae > Paractinoplanes > Paractinoplanes hotanensis. The sequence goes on from NZ_JAMQOL010000024.1 coordinate 20,025, forward strand.
GTTGCGAGCCAGGTTCCGTCCCATAACCGCGAGGCCGGTGACCCCGATTTGTGCCTTCTCCGACATCATTGACACCCTTCCCTAGCAGCAAGCCACGCCGCCTATTCTTACGGCTCCGTGTCGATCAGGGTTCATCACCGTCCCACCCGGTGAGTACGACGGCATTTTCGGCCGGTGTGCCCCGCGGTGGCCTAAGATCGCGCGGCGGTAGGGTTGAGCAATGCCGACGGGGACGCCCACATGAAGCGCGGCGAGATCTGGACCATCGGCAACCGCACCGACCTGCGCTACCGCGTTCTCGTGCTCTCGGCCGACTCGTACAACGAACGCAAGAACGCGTCGCCGTTCTGCGCGCCGATCGTGCGCCAGCGCGGCGTCACCGAGTTGCCGCCGTACGCGGTGCCCCTCACCGAACAGGACCCGATCACCGGCGTCGTCGTGGTCAACCGGATGCGCCGGATCCCGCCCGAGGTGGGTGCGGAGCGCATCGGCATGGTGACCGGTTCGAGCATGGCCCGTCTCACCGACGCCATGCGCTCCCTTTTCGAGCTGTGAAACCCCTTGCGCCACCCCATCGGGGCACCCCCGGTCGGGTGACCAGCGTCCCGTCCCGCCGCAGGTAGCGAGCGGTCGAGATGAACGGCCGATGACGACCCCCGCTCCGCCGGCGTATTCAGGAACCGGACAACTGAGCCTGGGGAGGCCATGCAGTGACACAGGCGTACGCGGCGGCGGTCGAGAGCCTCCGCCCGAGCGCCCCGCCCGGGGCCGGCGAGGCGGGCCGCCTCACCATCGAGCGCGCGGTCGGCCTGCTGGCCGGCCGGGCCCGCTGCCGCCTGGCCGACGCTCATCGTCATCTGCTGCGCATGGCCACCGAAGAGAACCGCGGCCTGCTCGAGGTGGCGACCAGCGTGATCCGTCTGCTCGACGTGGCCGACTCCGACACCCCGATGATGTCGGGCCTCGACATCGGTCGCGTCCCGCTCCAGGTCACCGTGCCGGTGCGCCGGTTCGCGCCGTGGATCGGCATGGTGCAGCGGGTCCTCGACATCACGCCCGGCATGGCCGCCTTCCTCAGCGCCGAACGTGACCCCGCCGGCCGGCTGACCGAGCTGGTCTGGGTCGCGGCGAGCCCCGAGGCGGTCGCCCCGAACGGCCTGCGCGGCGCCCAGCTGCTCGGCCTGCGCACCTCGGAGCACTTCCCCGAGGTCGTGGCGAGCGACCGCTGGGCCGTTTACCAGCAGGTTCTCGACACCGGGGCACCCACCGTGCTCGGCCCGTTCGCACACCGCGACGGGATGTACACGGTGCGGGCCCACCGGCTCGGCGAGGGGCTGTTGGTCAACTGGACCAGGCACGACGAGGTCCCGGGCGGGCTGGGCGACCGGCTGGCCAGCACCGAGCGCCTCGGCAACCTCGGCTGGGGGGAGTGGGACCTGGTCAGCGGCGAGGTCTACTGGTCCGACCAGCTCTACCGCATCTACGAGCGCGACCCGAGGCTCGGCCCGCTCGCCCCGGGCGCCGCCGACGGCAGCGCGGTCGAGGCGGACGAGCCCCTGCGGGCCGCGGCCAAGGCCCAGCTCGATCGAGGCGAGCGGGTCGACGTGGTCACCCGGGTGCGCGTCAACGGGCGGGTCAAACATCTGCGTACGGTGGCCGACGCCAGCCGTGACGCCGACGGCCGCCCGCTGCGCGTCTACGGCATCGTGCAGGACGTCACCGCGCAGGAGGCGGGCGCCAAGCGGCTGGCCGACGTCGAGCGGCAGCTCGATGAGCAGCGCCGCAGCCTGGCCGCCGAGCACGAGCTGGCCGCCCGGCTCCAGCGGATCATCCTGCCCATCCCCGACGGCCCGATCGTGCTGCCCGGGCTCAAGGTGGCGCTTCGCTACCTGCCGGCCGGTCAGGAAGACCTGGTCGGCGGCGACTGGTACCACGCGGCCGAGCTGCGCGACGGCTCGGTGCTGCTGGCCGTGGGCGACGTCGCCGGGCACGGCACACCGGCCGCCACCACCATGGCCCAGCTGCGGCACGCACTGCGCGCGCTGGCGGTCACCACCAGCTGCCCGGCCGAGCTGCTCAAACACCTGAACACGCTGTCGTGCGAGCTGGCCCGCGAGACGCCCGAGCTGGCGTCCACCGCCGTGGTCGCCCGCTTCCACCCGGCCCGCAACGAGATCGTCTGGGCCCAGGCCGGTCACCCGCCGCCGCTGCTGAGCCGGGGCGGCCGCACGGCTGCGCTGGAACGGCCCGAGGGCCCGATGCTGGGCGTGGTCGAGGACGCGACCTACCAGACCGCCCGGCTCGACTTCCGGGTCGGTGACGTGCTGCTGCTCTACACCGACGGGCTGGTCGAGCACCGCCGCCGCGGCCCCGACGACGGCCTGGCCTCGGTGATCGCCACCGTCGACGAGGCCGTGCGGGCCGCCCCCGGGCAGCCGCTGGCCCAGCTGCTCTCGCGGCTGCGGCGCACCAATCCCGACGACGACACCTGCATCCTGGCCGCCCGGCCGGTCAGCGGGGAAACCCAGGATTTGCGCCGATATCTCTCATCTGCGACCCTTGACGGCTGATTTCGGGAGATCATGTCGGCCGTGGGTGGTCGCACGTACGGTGTCCTGTCGCCCTTCGTCGGGGGCGACTACTACGGGACCATCATCGCTGGGGCGAACGAGGCGGCCGTGCGCGCAGGCGACCGCCTCCTCGCGCTGCAGACGCTCGATCCGGGCTCGTACAACGCCGACCGCAGCGGGGTACCCGACTACCGGCGGCCGGTCGCGTGGCGGCATCTGGCCGGGGTCATCGTGCTGGCCGGGGCGATCTCCGAGTCGTACGGGAAATCGCTGCGGGACGTGGGCATCCCCGTGGTGACCGTCGGCCACGAGCTGGCCGACTGCTCGGCTGTCCTCACCGACAACAGCGGCGGCGTCCAGGCCGCGGTCACGCACCTGCTCGAGCACGGTCACGAACGGATAGCGTTCGCCGGGCACGTGGCCCACTTCGACATTCGGGAGAGGCACGCGGGTTACGTGACCGCGCTGCGCGAACACGGACTGACCCCGCCGCCCGGCCTGCTGTTCGACACCATCGACAACCACGAGAGCGGCGGCGAGCTGGTGGCCGACCTGCTGGTGGCGGCCGGGATGCCGACCACGGCCGTGGTGTGCGGCACCGACCGCAACGCGATGGGCGTGATCCGCCGGCTGACCGGCCTCGGCCATCACGTCCCCGGCGACCTGGCGGTGGTCGGCTTCGACGACGTGGCCGGCGCCATGTACATGAAGCCCAGCCTCTCGACCGTGCGGCAGTCCGCGGACCGGATCGGCGCGGCCGCGATCGGGCTGCTGAGCGGGCTGATCGGCCGGCTCGACCCGCCCCGGGTCGTCCACCGGGTGCCGGCCTCGTTCGTGCGGCGCGACTCGTGCGGCTGCCCGCCGAGCGGCCTGCCCGTCACCGAGGACCTCACCCGCTACCTGTTCGGCCAGGTGTGCAGCCTCCAGGAGACGCTGAACGTGCAGCACGAGCTCGGCATCGACCTGCTCGGCCCGCACGACCGCGATCCCCGCGAGATGGCCTGGCTGAAGCGCACCACGGCCTTCGCCGGTTGCCTCGGTCTGTGGCGCGACGGCGCCGTGCCCGCGCTCGACACCGAACTGCGGATCGAGGGCGAGTATCCGACCGGGCACGAGCTGGCCGGCACGACGATGCCGGTCAGCGAGTTCCCGCCCCGGGAGCTGTTCGAGCTGGCCGACGGCGCGGCCGGTGACGCTGTCTTCGTCGTGCCGGTGCGCAGCGCGACCCGCGACTGGGGCGTGCTGGCCGCGGTCGGCCACATCCAGCAGAGCACCCCGCCCGGCAGCGAGATGATGAACCAGTCGGGCGCCCTGCTGGCCGCGGCCCTCGACCGGGGCGCGATGGTTTCCGCGCTGCGCGAGCAGGAGGAGCAACTGCGCGACGCGGCCCTGCACGACCCGCTGACCGGCCTGCCCAACCGGGTGCTGCTGGCCGATCGGATGCTTCAGGCCGGACTGCGCGCCGCCCGGCAGCCCGGCCACCGCTTCGCCGTGCTGCTGCTCGACCTCAACGGCTTCAAGGCGGTCAACGACTCGCTCGGCCACGCCGCCGGCGACGTGCTGCTGATCGAGGTGGCCCGGCGCCTGACCGGCCTGCTGCGCGAGTCGGACACGGTGGCCCGGCTCGGCGGCGACGAGTTCGTGGTGCTGCTCGACGGCCTGCCCACCGACGGCGCCGAGCGGCTGGTGAAGGACAGCATCGCCGCCCGGCTGACCGAGCCCTACGCCATCGACGGCGGCCGGGTCACGGTCGGGGTGAGCATCGGCGTGGCCCTGAGCCGCGACGGTTCCGACCCGGAGGGCCTGCTGCGCGAGGCCGACGCCGCGATGTACCGCGCGAAGCTCGCCTCTAAGGCAGCGACCACGTCTGGCTCGAGTCGCCCGAGCACGCGCTGACCGTGGTCGTGGCGCCGGACCGGCCGGGGTCGGTCAGGCAGCCGCCGCCGGACGAGTTGATCAGAGTGCCGTCGCCGCCGGCCCGCCACTGGGACGACTCACCGTCGCCGCAGTCGGTGACCCGGACCGTGCCGTCACCGGTCGACTGCGCGCACTTGTCGTTGACCCGCAGAGTGCCGTCGGTGGCGAGGGTGAACGACTGGTAGGCCACGGACATGCAGCCGGAGACCTGCACCGGGCTGCCGTTCGAGCCGAACAGGCTGCCCAGCGCGAGGCAGCGGCCGCTGGCCGCCGTGACCTTGCCGGTGCGATCGGACGCGGGCGGGGCCAGGGTCGGGTCGGCCGCCGGCGGCGCGGCTGCGCTCGTCGGCGGAGGCACCGAGCCGGTCGGCACGAGCGGCGCCAGCGACTGGACCGACGCGCTGGGCGAGGCCGACACCGAAGGGCTGGCCGAGACGCTCGCCGACGGGCTGACCGATCCCTTCGCCGAGGGCGCGACGCTGGGGATCTGGTCGAGCGGCGCCTGGCCCGGTGCGGCGGGCAGGGCCACGCCGGGCTGAGGCAGGGCCGGGTCGGCGGCCGGTCCGAAGATCAGGTAGCCGACCACGCCGAGCGCCAGGGCGACACCGCCCACGAAGATTCCGGCCCGGGCCAGCGGGTGCATGGTCAGCCGCGGCTTGCCCGGCTCGGGCGGCTCGTCCTCGACGGCCGGCTGGACGAGGGTGTCGGCCTCGTCCTTCTGATCGGCAGGCGCGGGCCAGGTCTCGGGCTCCTCGTCGGGCGCCCGTTCGGCCTCGGCCACGGCCTTGACGTACGGCCGCACCAGTACGGGATCCTCGCGCTTCTGGTCCTCCACCAAGGCTCCCCTAGACAAGATCGAGGTCCACGGTGGACCGGTAGGAGAACATACGCTATATCGGGTCCCTTCGATCACCCGATACCGGACTTTTACCGTAGGTATTGGTCTGATCATCGATGCGGAATGATGATCTCCATGAGAGGCCCCGACGTTTCCTGTGTTTTCGTCTGCCACGACGGCGAGGGGCGCATCCTGCTCGCCCGTCGATCCGCCCGTGCTCGCGACGAGCCCGGCGCCTGGGACTGCGGGGCCGGCGCCCTCGAGTTCGGCGAGACCTTCGAGCAGGCGGTCACCCGCGAGGTCACCGAGGAGTACGCGACCCCGCCGCTGACGATCGACCTGCTGGGTGTCCGCAATGTGCTGCGCCCGGGCTCGCACTGGGTGGCGATCGTCTTCGCCGTGCGCCTGGATCCGGCGGCGGCCCGGATCGGTGAGCCGCACAAGTTCGACGAACTCGGCTGGTTCCCGCTCGACGCCCTTCCCGAGCCGCTGCACAGCCAGCTGCCGGCGACTCTGGAGCTGTTCGCGGTCTGACGGCGTATGGTGCCCGGATGCCTGCCGCGCCGCGGATGGCTTGGCTCGACGGGCTGCGGGCCGTTGCTGTCCTGCTCGTCCTCTACGCCCACCAGAGCCGTTACGTGCTCACCGACGCTCGCGCCGTCAGCGCCGAGTGGCTGCACGCGGGGCCGGCCGGGGTCATGCTGTTCTTCCTGGTCAGCGGGTACATCATTCCGGCCTCGCTGGAGCGGCACGGCAGCCTGCGCCGGTTCTGGGTGGGCCGCGCCGGTCGTCTGCTTCCGCTCTACGCCGCGGTTGCGCTCGCGGTCGTGGTGCTCGGCTACTACCGCCCGGCCGACCCGGCGACGGCCGCCGTGGCCCACGCGACGATGGTGCCGTTCCTGCTCGGCGTCGTCCCGGCCAGCCCGGTGTTCTGGACGCTCAGCTTCGAGATGGTCTTCTACCTGCTCGTCGCGGCGCTGTTCGCGCTCCGCCTGCATCGGGCCGACAGTGTCGTCGCCGTGCTGCTGGCCGTCGGCGCCGTCCTGACCGCCCCGCTGGCGCCCCAGGCCGTGCGTACGCCGTACGCCGCCGCGGCGCTCGCCCTCGGCCTGGTCGCCCTGCTCAGCAGGCGCCGGTGGGCGGTCACCGCGGGTGCGGTGGTGCTCGGTGGCTTGGCGCTGACCCTGGTGACCGCGGGCGCCGCCCCGTCGCACGCCTGGGACGGGCTGCTCATCGTGGCGGTCATGTTCACCGGCACGACGATCTACCGGGCGGACAGCGGCCGCACCGGCTGGTGGCCGGTCGCCGTCGTGGCGCCGGTGGTGGCGGCCGGGCTGCTGTTCAACTGGTCGGCCGAGCTGGTGTCGCTGGACGCCCTGACCCCGCGCTACGTGGCCCGGGCGGTGATCACGCTGCTGGTGTTCGCGGGCGCGTTCGCCGCCGGCCTGCTGACCCGCCGATGGCGTACGCCGCGGTGGCTGGCCTGGATCGGCGTGGTCAGCTACTCGGTCTATCTGAACCACTACGTGCTGTTGCTGGTGATGCGGCCACTGTTCCCGGCCGGACTGGGGCTCGGGTCGCAGTTCGCGCTCGGCCTCGCGTACCTGTGCGTGGTCTTTGCCACTTCGTGGGTGACCCACCGCTACCTCGAGCTGCCGGGTCAGCGCTGGGCCCGCCGAATGTCGGACGTATGGGACGAACCGGTCGGGGTACGTCCACCCCATGCACCGGTACGGGGATGAGGTAGCCGCCATCGCCCGGCCCCTGGTCGACGAGGGGGACCTCGACGTCCTGCTCGACCGGGTAGGCGACGCGCGGGTCGTGATGATCGGCGAGGCCAGCCACGGGACGCACGAGTACTACGTGTGGCGGTCCGCGCTGACCCGGCGCCTGATCGCGGAGCGTGGCTTCTCGTTCGTCGCGGTCGAGGGGGACTGGCCGGACTGCGAGCGCGTCGACGCGTCCGTTCGGGGTGGCAGCGCGACGCCGATCGAGGCCCTGCTCGGTTACGAACGGTGGCCGACGTGGATGTGGGGCAACGAGGAGGTCGTCGACTTCGCCGACTGGCTGCGCACGTTCAACGCCGGCCGGGACGTGCCGGTCGGGTTCCACGGCCTCGACGTCTACTCGATGTGGGAGTCGCTGCGCGAGATCCTGACCTGGCTGCGCGAGCACGATCCCGACGGCGTCGAGCCGGCGCTGGCCGCCTATCACTGCCTCTCGGCGTACTCGGAGGACCCGCAGTCGTACGCGTGGGCGGCGAAGTTCCTGCGGGCGAGCTGCGCGGACGCCGTCGTCCGGATGCTCATCGACCTGCGCGGGCGCGACCTCGCCGTGTGGCAGAACGCCGAGGTGGTGGCCGGGGCGGAGCACTACTATCGCGCGATGGTCGCCGGCGGCCCGACGGCGTGGAACGTGCGCGACCGCCACATGGACGCCACGCTGGCCCGCCTGCTCGATCACTACGGCGACGGCTCGCGGGCGGTCGTCTGGGCGCACAACACGCACGTCGGCGACGCCAACGCCACCGACCAGGCCGCGCTGGGCGAGGTCACGATCGGTTCGCTGGCCCGCGAGCGCTTCGGCGCCGACCGGGTCGTGCTGGTCGGCCTGGGCGGCCACCGCGGCTCGGTGATCGCCGGCCGCACGTGGGGCGCGCCGATGGCCGAGCTGCCGGTGCCGCCCGGTCGTCCCGGCTCGCTCGAGGACGTGCTGCACGCGACGGCCCCGCCGCGGGCGCTGTTCGTCTTCCCGCCGCTGGGGGAGCGGCCCGATGTGCTCGTCGACGAGCTGCCGCACCGGGCGATCGGCGTCGTCTACCGCCCCGAGCAGGAACGACTGGCCAACTACGTGCCGTCGGTGATCGGCGACCGCTACGACGCGTTCCTCTGGTTCGACGAGACGCGCGCTCTGCGCCCGCTGCATCCGCTGCATGTGGACACCCACGAACTCGAGACGTACCCGACGGGGGTTTGACTTTCCGGCGCGAGAGCGTATGTTCAACCTATCAGTTTATAAACCAGGTGGTTGTCATGCCGGATCAGATCGACGGCGTCTTCTCCGCTCTCGCCGACCCCACGCGCCGCGCGATCCTCGCCCGGCTCGCCACGGGCGACGCGACCTCGGGGGAACTCGCCGGAGCCTTTCCCATCAGCGCCCAGGCCGTGTCCAAACACCTGAACGTGCTCGAGGCGGCCGGCCTGATCGTCCGCACCCGCGAGGCCCAGCGGCGCTGGTGCCGCATCGTCCCCGCCCAGGTGCGCACGGTCGCGGATTGGGCGTCGCAATACGAACGGCTGTGGGCGGAAAGGTACGACGCGCTCGACACCTATCTGGGCCAACTCGCTTCCGAGGAGGAATCGTGAGCATCGCCGTGGAAACCCCCACCGACAAGACCCTCGTGATGAGCCGCAGTTTCGCCGCGCCGCGCGACGTCGTTTTCGCCTGCCACACCCAGCCGGAGCACATCCGTCACTGGTGGGGCCGGGGCAACCCGCTCGACGTCGAGATCGACTTCCGGGTCGGCGGCAGGTGGCGCTTCGTCGAGCACGCCGACGGAAACGAGCACGCCTTTCGCGGCGAGATCAAGGCCATCGATGCGCCCAACAGCTTCACCTGGACCTTCGAGTACGAGCCGATGGCCGGCCACATCCTGACCGAGCAGTACGTCTTCACCGAGGAGAACGGCCGCACCACGGTGACGTCGACCTCCACCTTCGACTCCCAGGAGGACCGCGACGGCATGATCCAATCCGGCATGGAAAGCGGAGCGGAACAGTCGTACGCGGCGTTGGACAATTATCTGCTGAAAATCGCCTGAGTTTTCCGCGGACCGACGGCAAGGGCCAAGATGCAGATGTCGTAGCGGGGTGGGTGGTACGGACCGCAACTCCCGTCGAGGGCCCGGGCGGGGCGAGCAGGGCGCTGGCGCGCCCGGAACGCTCACCCCGCCCGGGCGACCTGCGTGCGTGGTCACGCTCCTTCGGCGCCGCTCAACAGCTTGACGAGCCCGCCGCTGTTCTCAGATCCGGCTCAGGGCCACCACGGGGATCGTCCTGGTCGTCTTGGCCTGGTAGTCCGCCCACCCGGGGTCGTCGGCGGCCGCGCGCGCGAACGCCTGATCCCGTTCCTCGCCGGTCAGGGGAACGGCCGTCGCCTCGTACGTCTCGGAGCCGGTTTCGACGGTCACCCGTGGATGCTTCCGGACGTTGTGGAACCAGTCCGGGTTCTGCGGCGCGCCCGCGGCCGAGGCGATCACCAGGATGCGTTCGCCGTCGGGCTGGACGCCCAGGGGAGTGGTGTGCGCGTTGCCGGAGCGGGCGCCCCGGGTCGTCAGGAGGATCAGCTCGCTGCCGGCGAACGGGCCGCCCACGCGGCCTCCGTTGGCGCGGAACTCGTCGATGATCTGCTGGTTGAAAGGGTTGGGCATGGGTCGCTTTCTGTCGGTCCCGGAAGGAAAGAGCAAACGGGCGGAACAGAAAGCAGCGGCGGGCCACGGGCCCGCCCGCGGGTCACGCCTCAGCCGGGCGCCCCACTCGGTAATGGCCCAAGGCCGACCCGGCAGTCACGAACCACACAATACCGCTACGGTTCAGCTGTGGAGCGCGGCGAGGTATGGCGGATCGACTTGGACGGTCCGCAGCCTGTCGTGTTGCTGAGCGTCCACGAGCCGGGCAGCGCGGTGCTGCGGGCGATCCAGGTGGTTCCTCCCGCCACTGCCGAGCAGAAGCGCGGCTTCAGCTTTCTGGACGTGGACGAGCTTCCGGCCGAAGCCGGGACCGGTCGTGGATCGCAGATCACCGGCATCGAGGTGCCGATCGGCGCACCGGAGGGCCTCGATCCGGCCGGGGTAGTGCGCCTGGCGTTGCCGCACGAGGGCCGCATCTTCTGCACCTGGCAGGTCACTCTGGCCGCGGAACACCTCGTCGAGCGGGTCGGGACGCTGTCGTCGGCGGCGATGCGAAGGCTCGACCATGCCCTGCGCCTCGCGGGGGAGACGTGACATCTCAACGGCTGAGGACGGTGGCCTCGTGGACCTCGGGGTAGGCCGGCGCCTTCCAGGTGTCGCCGGTGACGGCGGAGTGCAGGAACGAGCCCGTGTAGTCCACGGTGATGTCCAGCGCCCGCCGGCCGTCGAGTGAGCCGAGCGGCAGCGCCCAGCGCAATGGCGCCGCCACCCGGAACGCGGCCAGGTCGGTGAACGACAGGCGGCCGGCGCCGGTCAGGGTGAAGGAGCGGCCGGGCATCGACGGGCTCTGGCCGGCGTTGAGCAGCAGCAGCGGGCGACTGAAGCCGTCGGTGGCGGCGGCGCCGGTGGGGGAGCCGTCCAGCGAGACCGCCGCGGCGCATCGGCCGTCCAGGCGGCACGCCTCGATCGCTGCTGTGCCGCCCAGGCCGTGACCCACGTACGCGATCCGGCTGTTGTCGGCCCGGGCCCCGAACTGCTGGGCGGCGCGGGCGGAGGCGAAGCGCGCGTCGGCTGCCCACACCGAGACCAGTTGGTCCTCGCGGCCCGACGAGGAGCCGGCGGCGCTGGCGGCGACCGGGCGGCCGTCGATGACGCTGAGGCGCGAGCTGTAGGTCGGCGTCACCCCGACCACGACGTTGCCGCGCGCGGCCAGTCCGGCGGCCACCGCCGCGTACTGCGGGGCCGAAAGCCCCAGGTCGGGCAGCAGCACGACGATCGGGAAGCGGCCCCGGGCCCAGGGGATCTCGTCGCGGGTTCCCGTGCGTACGCGATCGAGCCTGGTCGTGGCCCAGCCGAAGCGCTGCAGACCGGCCCATTCGCCCGGCGCGTAGGCCGACTCCGGACCGCGCGCGCCGGCCGCGGCCGGATACCAGACCCAGGTCGACAGCATGCGGGGCGTGCCACCGACGGGGGCGAACTGGTCGGTGCGGGACCGGTCGACCCACAGATCGGTCAGGCGGCCGACCGGATGCTGCCCGGACGGGGCGAGGCTGACTGCGCGCTGGGACTGCGCCCTCGCGTACGTCAGGAAGCCCGCCACCAACGCGAGCACGATGACCGCCACCGCCAGGATCCGACCGATTCGCACCGGTGAATTGTGCCGCATCGCGCCGGGGATGCCCGTCCTGTCCCGAATGGCGGCCGGACCGGTGCCCGCCGCGCGGCCGGATTCAATTTCGGGTCATTGTGCGAATGCCGTTCCGCAAGCATTTCGTGTGTGGGGTCGCCGACGTCGATACCAGCCGTCCGGGCGTCGTAAAGGGGGCCAGAATTTATACGGAGGGTGAGATCGTGGTGGACGTGCGAACGATGTCGGACGCCTGCGGCAAGGTCGCCGCGCGACTCGCGGCGGCCGATGCCGCACCAGAGGTTACGCGGAGCAACGTCCTGAAGAATGGCGGATGGACGCCGGGTTAACGGCCGGGAATGGCGTCCTCCGATGATCGAAGAATGGTGTGGGTGCATTACCTTGAGGCCGTGCCCGTAGTGCAAAGGGCCTTCCGGCCCGAGACTCCGGCCCGGCTGCGGCTCTGGGCCGGCGCCACCGCCCTGACCGCCGCCGTCCTGCTCGTCGCGGCCTGCCTCGTCATGGCCCGCGTGCAGCAGCAGGCCCGCATCATCGGCGACGAGGCGGCCCCGCAGGCGGCGAACGCGGCCGACCTCTACTTCGCCCTCAGCGACATGGACGCCCAGGTCGCCCGTCTCGTGCTCACCTCCGGCCGCGACGACCTGGCCGGCAGCAACATCGACGCGCTCGGCGCCTACCGGGAACGCGGCCGCCAGGTCGACGAGAGCCTGCAACGCTCGCTCACCACCGCGACGAGCGAGGAGGAACGCGCCATCGTGCTCGGGCTCCTGCACGACCTGGGCGCCTACCGCGAGCGCGTCTGGCAGGCGCTCACCGCGGGCCCGGCCGCCGCCGGCTACTACACACAGGCCACCAACGTCCTCCACCTCGACCTGCTGCCCGCCGCCACGAGCCTGCGCGAGGCCGGCGAGGAAAGGCTCGATTCGGCGTACGGAAGCAAGCGCGCGACCGAGATCGCCGGGGTGACCCTCGCCGCGGTCGTGGGCGGGCTGCTGCTGATCCTGCTGATCGGGTTCCAGGTGTGGCTGGCCCGGCGGTTCCGTCGTCTGTTCAACCCGGCGCTGATCACCGCCACGGTGCTGACCGCGCTGCTGCTGGCGCCGATGGCGACGGTGCTGATCCTGCAGGGGCAGGTGCTGAGCCGGGCCCGCGACGAGAGCCTGATCCCGTTCCTCGACCTGACCCGGGCCCGCGCGATCAGCTACGACGCCTCAGCCGACACGTCGCGCTACCTGATCAGCAATCGCCTCGACGTCTACCGCCGGGACTTCGACCGCAAGGCCGACGCGCTCGAGGCCGGCGACTCCGGTCTGCCGACGGTGGCCGGCGGTCCCGACATCGGCCCGTACTACACCGAGCAGGTGGTCGAGCGCTGGAAGGCGTACCGCGCCGGCCACGAGCGGATCGTCGAACTCGCCGACACCGGAAGGAAGGCCGAAGCGGTCACCGCGCTGACCGGCATCCGGCGCGGCGACGCGTCCTTCGACTTCTCGTACTACGACGCGGCCGTCGCCGAGATAGCCGCGTCCCGCCGGGACGACTTCGACACGGCCCTGCGCGACGCCGGCATCCTGCTCACCGGCTGGCCGTTCGTCCCCGCCGTAGCCCTGGGCCTGGTGATCCTGCTGGTGCCGCTGTCGGTCCGCAAACGCTTCGCCGAGTACCGCTGAGGAGCCGGCCATGAGAAACCGCGTGATCGCCGCGGCCCTCCTGCTGCTCGGCGTAGCCGCGTGCGACTCGTCGAGCACCCCCGACCGCGCCTGGATCGACTGTGCCCCGGGCGCGATCACCGCGCAGGGCTCGTCGGCGCAGACCAACGTCGTGAGCGCCTGGATCAAGGACTACCAGGTGAGCTGTGCCGAGGCGACCATCGAGTACGCCAGTGTGGGCTCCGGCCAGGGCCGCCGCTCCTTCTACGCCGGCACCGGCGACTTCGTGGGGTCCGACTCGCCGATCGCCGCCACCGAACAGGCACAGGCGACAGCGCGCTGCCGGGGCCCGGTGCTGCACCTGCCGATGGTGGTGGGCCCGATCGCCCTCGCGTACACCGTCACCGGCGTCGACGACCTCAACCTGTCCCCGCCCACGATCGCCCGCATCTTCACCGGCCGGATCACCCGCTGGAACGACGCGAGGATCAAGGCCGACAACCCCGGCGTGACGTTGCCGTCCACGCCCGTCCGGCCGGTGCACCGTTCCGACAACTCCGGCACGACCGACAACTTCACGAAGTTCCTGGCCGCCACGGCCCCCGCCGACTGGACGCTGAAGACGGGCTCGGCCTGGCCCGCCTCCGGCGGTGTGGCCGCCGACGGCAGCAACCGCGTCGTGTCAGCGATCGAACGCACGGACGGCGCGATCGGCTACGTCGAATCCTCGTACGCCCGCTTCTCCAACCTGCCGACCGCAAGAATCGGCAACGCGGCCGGCGATTTCGTGCCCCTGAGCGACGCCGCAGCCGCCCGCACGGTGTCCGGCGCCAAGGTCACCGGCGCCCGGGGCGACCTGCGGCTGGAACTCGACTACCGGATCGACGACCCGCTGGCGTACCCGCTCGTCCTGGTCACCTACGAGATCGCCTGCCGGCAGGGCTCCTCGGAACTGGCCAAGAGCTTCCTGGGGTACGCCGCGAGCCGCGCGGGCCAGGACAAGGCCGCAGCCACCGGTTACGCCGCGCTGCCCGAAGAGCTACGGGCCCGGGTCGAACAGTCGGTGGCGTCGCTCTGAGCCCCCGCCCGGCGACAGGGCCGATGCTTCGGCCGAGACAGCAGCCGGCCCCGAACTGCCGCGCCGGTGCCCGCGGGCAGAGCCGCAGGTCCGCCGGGCAAAGCTGGCCCGCGGCCATCCAGAAGCAGCACCAGCTTCATGCGACGGTCAATGCAGTTCGGGGTGAACGGATCCTTTCCGCCTTCGGCGGTACCTTGATCACCACCGACTGACGAAGCGGGTTGGAGATGGCGACGGGTAGCGTTTGGGGCATCTCCCGACGAGCGGCTTTGGTTGGCTTCGTGACAGCCGCGGTAGCCGTTCCCGCGGCGCTGCTCGCCTGGGCGCCGTGGTCCAGCACCCTGCCCGAAGTCGAGCGGGGAAACGCCCGGTGCCCGTCGCCGCCCTCCGCCCCGCCGCCGGCGCAGTCCGGGACCGGTCCGCTGGTCCCGGACGTCCGCTACCACATGGTGCAGCTGTGCCCGCCCGCGTCGGCGGGGCGGACCTCGTTCCGAATCCTCAACGACCGGACGTCCACCGAGATCGTGAACCGGATCAACGCCCTCTCCACGGCGCCACCGTCACCGGTGTGCGCCACCGCCGCCGGGTCCCCGATCGACCTGGTCCTGCGGGCCGGCAGCACCGAGACGATCATCCGCCTCGACACCGGACCATGCGGCTCCGCCCACCACGACGGGGTGGTCCGATACGGCGCCCACGACCTTTACCGCTACACCACCGACCTGCTCGAGCACTGACCCGACCAGCGGCGGGCCGACCCTGCCTACAGCAAGCACGCCGGGCCGGTGACACGGGGAGCGTCAACTTCGCCACCCGGAGTCTGCTGCGGGACCGGTCGCACGGATCGTGGTGTGTGTTGAATGAGTGGCATGCATATGCGTCCCGCGGAATTGGCGGCGATCCGTGCCGGCGATGTCGACCTGGCGTTCCGCCGGTGGGAACGGCCTCGGGTCAAGGTCGGTACCCGGATGCGGACCGCGGTCGGACTGGTCGAGGTCACGTCCGTCGATCGCGTGCCGGTGAGGACGCTGACCACTGCGGACGCCCGCCGGGCTGGGCTGGCTTCGCTGGCGGCGCTGCGGCAGGGGTTGGACCGCTTGCGCTCCGACCGGCCGGTTTATCGGATCGGGCTGCGGTACGCCGGCGCTGACCCGCGGCAGGCGTTACGGGAGGCGGTGCCCGACGCTGGGGAGATCGAAGCGATCGGCGTATGGCTGGACCGGCTCGACCGTGCCTCGCCGACCGGGCCGTGGACCCGGGCGACGCTGTTGCTGATCGACGAGCTGCCGGCCACCCGGGCGCCCGACCTCGCCCAGCGGGTGGGCCGCGACACCGCCTCGTTCAAGCAGAACGTGCGCAAGCTGAAGGAGCGCGGCCTGACCGAATCGCTGGACATCGGGTACCGGCTCTCGGCGCGCGGCGCCGCCGTTCTGGACCACGAGGGGCGTCCCCGGTTGACCGGCGGCCGGTCGGAACCGGAACCGGGCATCCCACTGCCACACCTCGGCGCTGCCGCGACCCGTGCGCTCAACGCGCGCGGGGTGGTCCGGCTCGATCAGGTGGCCGAACTCAGTGCCGGCGAGGTGCAGGCACTGCACGGAGTCGGGCCCTACGCCCTTCGCCATCTGCGCTCGGCGTTGGACGCGGCCGGGCTTGCTTTCCGCGACGAACCCGGCGCATCGCCGCCCGCCATGCCGGAGAGGTCCTGAACATGTCGTCCGCACGCCGAAACCGAAGCGGTTATGGCGCGCTCAGGACGAGCCGCGGTTCATGTCCTGGTTCCACACTCGGCAACCTCGAGGCAATTGAACGGCGACGTGGAGGGGTGCCTGGTCGCGCGGCGGACAGGCGAGAGTGGCGGTAGAGACGACGATGCCCGGCGGGACGTGAAGTCCGCCGGGCATCGCCTGGTGGTGCTCAGTTGCTGGTGTCGAGCAGCTGCTTGGCGCGCTCCGGCCACGTCGGCAGGCTGGGAGCGAGGCGCAGGCCGGCCGAGGTGACCGCGTTGCGCAGGGTCGGCACGTCGGTCTCGGCCAGCTGGCGGAACGTCGTGATGCCGCCGGCCGCGAGGGCCATCGCCATCTTGGGGCCGATCCCGGCGATCTTGGTGAGGTCGTCGGGCTCGGTTACCGCGCCCACGGCGACCGGGGCCGGGACGGCGGCGACCTCGTCGGCCTCGGCGATCCCGGGCACAGCGGCGGTGGTGTCAGAGCTGGAGAAGACCGGGGCGATGACCGGCGACGCGACGGCGGGCTCGCTGATGGCGGCCGGGGCGGGCACGGCGGCGGGCTTGGGCTTCGCCGGCGTACGGGTCCGGGCCGCGCGCGGCTTCGGGGCGGGCTTGGCCACGGGCTCCGGCTCGGCGGGCGGCTCCACCACGGCCACCGGCTCGGCGGCGACGGCCACCGCGACCGGCTCCACCTTGGTGACCGAGATCGGCTCGGGCGTGGTGACGCGCTCCGCGTCGGCCTGGGCCTCGAATTCCGGGGCAGCGGCGGCCTCGGGCTTGGTGGTGGTCGCGGGCTCGTCGGCCACGGCGACCGGCTCGAACTCGGCGGTGACCGGCTCCGAAGTCTCGGCCGGCGCCGGCTCGACGACGGGCTCGGCCGCGGTGATGACGACGGGCTCAGCGTCCGCGACGGGCTCAGCGTCCGCGACCGGCTTGGTCTCCGTAGCCGGTTCGGCCACGGCGACAGCGCCGGCAGTCGGTTCGGTGTGAGTGGCGGCGACGGGTTCGGGAGTCGGCTCGGTGGCCGGCTCGGCCTTCGGCTCGTCCTCGGTGGAAGTGGCTTGGGCGGCCGTCGCCGGCGCGCTGGTGGTGGCGCCGGGGGCGGGCGTCTCAACGGCGGCGGGCTTGGGGGACCGCTGCGCGCGCAGCAGCCAACCGGCCACGAAACCGACGACGACCCCGGCAACAAGGGAGAGGAACGATGCCATCTGAAGGGCTCCGAACAATGAGAGCTGCGTATGTGGCGCGCAGCATCGCACATCGCCCCGTATGCACACCATGAGGGTGGTACCGACGGAGCGACAAAAGACATTGCTCCGTCACCCGCCGTCAGTGATCCGTCACGCCGGTGGTATTCCGCAAAGGACCGGAAACAAAGATGTCGTCAACGGTGCGACCGGGCCCGGGTCACCAGGGCGACCCCGCCCGCGGCCAGCGCCACCTGCAGGATCAGCTCGATCCAGTCGACGCCGCGGGTGTCGTCGGCGCCGATGGCGGCGGCCAGGAACGTGCCGATCAGCGCGGCGACAATGCCGATCAACAGGGTCAGCCAAATTGAGATCTTCTGCCGGCCCGGAAGGACCAGCCGGCCCAGCGCGCCGATGACGAGTCCGATGATGATGGCGGTGACAATCCCGGAGATCTCCATGTGACAGCTCCCGTCCTGAGGTTCTCTCCTTCAGGATGACGCGCCCGCGCCACCGGGCTGAAGCTTGGCTGCCTGAATCTGCTCGTAGACGTGAGTTCGCAGTTCGGTGAAGCGCGGGTCGGCCCGGGTGTGCAGCTGGTCGCGGGCCGCGGGAAGGTCGACTGTGATCTCGTCCTGCACGACCGTCGGCGACGACGACAGCATCAGGACCCGTTGCCCGAGGTAGACCGCCTCGTCGATGTCGTGCGTGATGAACAGGACGGTCACCTCGAGGCGTTGCCACAGCGCGCGCACCAGGTCTTCCAGGTCGGCCCGGGTCTGCGCGTCGACCGCGGCGAACGGCTCGTCCATCAGCAGGGTCGACGGCTCGTACGCCACCGCCCGGGCGATCGCCACCCGCTGCTGCATGCCGCCCGAGAGCTGCCACGGGTATGCCGACTCGGTACCGGCGAGCCCGACTGCGTCGAGTGCCTGTTCGACCAGGGTGGCCCGTCGATGGCGAGTGATCTTTTTCTGCTTGAGCGGGAGCTCGACGTTGTCGCGCACCGACATCCACGGGAACAGACTGCGCCCGTACTCCTGGAAAACCATCGCCAGACCCGGCGGGGGACCGCTGACCTCGCGCCCGTCCAGGCGGACCTTCCCGCCGCTGGGCTCGAGCAGGCCGGCGATGCAGCGCAGCAGCGTGGTCTTGCCGCAGCCGGACGGCCCGACCAGGCAGACCAGTTCGCCGCTGTCGACCGTGAACGTCAGATCGCGCAGCGCCTCGACCTCGCGCGCCCCCGACCGGTAGACCTTGTTCAGCGAAGAAACCTCAAGCATGTCGGACCTCTCAGGATCTGCGCTGCGCCTCGCGCAGACCGTGGTACCAGCGGAGCGCCCGCCCCTCGGCGAGCCGGAACAGCAGCGACAGCACGAAACCGAGCAGGCCGAGCAGGATGATCCCGCTCCACATCTCGGGGATGGCGAAGCTGCGCTGGAACTGGACGATGGTGAAGCCGAGCCCGTTGCTGGCCGCGAACATCTCGCTGATCACCATGAGGATGATCGCGATCGAGAGGGCCTGCCGCAGACCGGCGGCGATCTGCGGTGATGCGGCCGGCAGGATCACCCGCCCGATGCGGGCCGGGCCACTTATCCCGTACGCCCGGGCCGTGTCGATCTGGATGCTGTCCACCGCCCGCACGCCCTCGACCGTGTTGAGCAGCACCGGCCACACGCACCCGAAGGCGATGACGATGACCTTCATGCCGTCCCCGATGCCGGCGAACAGAATGATGACCGGCACCAGCACGGGCGGCGGCACGGCGCGGAAGAACTCGAGCACCGGCTCGACCGTGGCCCGCACCCACCGGTTCAGGCCGACGGTGACGCCGACGGCCACCCCCAGCACGGCGGCCACCGCGTACCCGGCCGTCAGCCGCAGCAGGCTCGGCACCACGTCGGCGGTGAACCGGTCGAGCGTCCACGTCTTCCCGAACGACTCGAGGATCTTCGACAGCGGGGGAGCGTAGAAGCTCTCGCTGCCCGCGCTGAGCAGGTACCAGGCCGCGAACAACACGACCGGCAACCCGAGCACGTAGGCCACCCGCTTCATGCCGGCACCTCCCCGCGTACGGACTGATGCCACGCCAGCGACCGGCGCTCGAACACCCGGGCGGCCAGGTTGATGCCCACGCCGAGCAGGCCGGTCACCGCGATCAGGGCGTACATCAGCGGCACCGCCCCCGACGTCTGCGCCACCGCGATCGACTTGCCCAGGCCGGGCGCGCCGATGACGAGCTCCGCGGTGACGGCCAGCACGAGAGCGACCGAAGCAGCCAGCCGTACGCCGGTGAAGACGTACGGCAGGGCGGTCGGCCACAGCACGTACCGCACCCGCGCCCACGGGCCGAACCGGAAGCTGCGGGCGGTCTCGTCGGCGATCGGGTCGACGTCGGCCACGCCGTACAGCACCTGCACCAGCACCTGCCAGAACGCGGCGTACACCACGAGCAGCAGCGTCGAGCCGAGGTCGGTGCCGTAGAGCAGCACCGCGAGCGGGATCAGCGCCACCGACGGGATCGGCCGCAGGAACTCGATCGTGGACGCGGTGGCCGCGCGCAACACCGGCACCGCGCCGATGAGGATGCCCACGACGACACCGGCCGCCACCGCGATGAGCAGCCCGATCGCCCAGCCCGTCAGGGTGTCGCCGACCGCCCGCCAGAACTCGCCGGTGACGAGCTCGTCACCCAGGGCGGCCGCTATCCGGCTCGTCGGCGGCAGGTAGTCGTCGTTGACCAGCCCGAGCCGCGGCAGCGCTTCGACCAGGACGAGCAGACCGGCCAGCCCGGCCACGCCGAGCAGGCCGGCGCCGCGCGTCATGGAAGCAGCTTCGCCACGTCAGGGGTGGCGCCGTCGAAGATGCCGTCCTGCCCGCCGAGCTTGGCCAGCGTGTCGACCGACTCCTTGTTGATCTCGGTCGGCCACTTGGGCAGCGTCAGCTCGGCCCGGGTCTTCTCGTCGATCTTCGTGTAGCTGCCGAGCACCCCGCGCACCTCGTCCGGGTGCCCGTCGGCGTAGGTCAGCGACTCGTTGATCGCCTCGGTGAACCGCTTGACCAGGTCGGCGTCCTCACCGGCAAGCTTGGCCGAGGTGAAGTACGCGGCCACGCTCAGATTCGGCGCCGCGTCGACGTAGTTGGACGCCACCATCCGCCCACCGGCCGCCTTGACCTGCGTCAGCGAGGGCTCCACGACCCAGACCGCGTCGACCTGACCCTCCTCGAGCGCGGCCGGCGCGTTCGCGAACGGCACCTCGACGAAGTTGATGTTCTTCGGATCGCCGCCGGCCTTGCGCACCGATTCCCGTACGGTCGTGTCGCCGATGTTCTTGAGCGTGTTGACCGAGACCTTCTTGCCGACCAGGTCGGCGGCTGTCCTGATCGGGCTGTCCGCCTTGACCATGACCGCGCCGAAGTCCTTGCCCTGCTCGCCGGTCGACGCGACGCCGTTGGCCACGGTCTTGATCGGAACATTCTTGGTCTGCGCGATCAGCAGCGACGTGAAGTTGCTGAAGCCGAACTGGAACTGCCCGCTGACCACACCCGGCACGATGGCCGCGCCGCCCTGCCCGCTCTCCATGGTCAGCTCGATGTTGCGGCTCTTGAAGAAGCCCTTCTGCTGACCGAGATAGATCGGGGCCACATCGACGATCGGGATGACTCCCACCTTCACCTGGTCGACGCCGCCGGCATCGGTGTCGCCACCGGATCCACCGTCCGATCCACAGGCGGCAGCCGAGCCGATCAGCGCGACCAGCGCCATCCCCGTAGCTATCCCCGTGAAGACACGTCGCATTCGTTTCCTCCGGTAGGCTGTGCGCATTGCGAACGAAAGTTCTCGATGTGAACGCTAGGATGTGGCCCGTGTCACGTCAACGATCTTCATCGATCGGTATGCGGTCGAGATCGGCCGACCCCCCGCTCACCACCGACCCGGCGCCACCGACTTCCGCGCCGGTGTCGCCCCAGTCCGCGCCGGTGTTGCTCGCGCCCGCGCCGGGGTCGCTCGTGGCCGAGCCGCGATGAGAGAACCCCACCACGTCCAGTCGCTGAAACGCGGCCTCGCCGTCATCCGCGCCTTCGACGCCGACCATCCCGAGCTGACCCTGAGCGAGGTCGCCCGAATCTGTGATCTGACCCGGGCCGCCGCCCGGCGCTTCCTGCTCACCCTGGCCGACCTGGGCTACGTCCGCACCGACGGCCGCCATTTCAGCCTGACGCCGCGGGTCCTGGAACTCGGCTACGCGTTCCTCTCCAGCCTCTCCCTGCCGGAGGTGGCCGCACCCCACCTGGAACGCCTCGTCTCCCAGGTCCACGAGAGCTCCTCACTGTCCATCCTGGACGGCGACGACGTCGTCTACGTGGCCCGAGTCCCCACGAGCCGCATCATGGCCGTCTCGATCAACCTCGGAACCCGTTTCCCCGCGTACGCCACCTCGATGGGCCGGGTGCTGCTGGCCGCCTTGCCCGAGCCCGACCTGCAGGCCTACCTGACCCGCGCCCGCCTCGACCGCCTGACCGCCAAGACGCTGACCACCCCCGCCGCGCTGCACACCGAGCTGGCCCGGGTGGCTGCCCAGGGCTACGCCATCATCGACCAGGAACTGGAAGAGGGCCTGAGAGCAATCGCAGCCCCCATCCACAACCGGGCAGGCGCAGTAGCCGGAGCCGTAAACATCTCAGTACACGCAGCCCGAGCCACACTCGACACCATGCGCCGCCGCCTGCTCCCCCCGCTGTTGGCGGCCACCGCCGCGATAGACGCCGACCTACGCCTCAACGCCCACCACGCGGCCCGAGCCTGAAACCGAGCTCAGCCGCCGCTCGCGAGCGGGGCGCCCGCACCTATGGCCGTCGGAGGGTGGTGTTCGTGTCCGAGACATGATGATTGATCGGGTGGCCCCTCGCCGGGAGCGACCGCTCATTTTCTCCTGGCCGTCAGCTGTCGCTGTCGGGGAAGCCGGCCGACGGCTGGGCGGTGGACCTGCCGGTGAAAGATGCCTAAGATCCACCGGGATGGATTCCTCACCTCCGGCGCCGTTGCGTGAACGGCCCGTCGATCTGCTGTTCGTGGTGTTCTTCGTGTTCAACGCGGTCGTCGTCACCTACACGATCGATATCGAGCAGCTGGTCATCGACGATCCGGAGCGATTCAGCTATCCGATCTGGCCACCGCCGGCCGTCGTCGACTTCATCCACTGGTACGGGCGGTCGTTCGACCCGTTACTGATGGCCCGGCCGGCGTTCTGGCAGATGACCATCTGGATCGACGTCCTGCTCTTCGGCCCGTTCTATCTGGCCGCCGTCTACGCGTTCGTCCGGTCGCGGTCCTGGATCCGGGTGCCGGCCCTGATTTGGTCCGGCATGATGGCGTCCAATGTGCTCATCATCCTGATGGAGCAGCGCTTCGGAGTCTCCGCCAGCCCGCACTTCGGTGTCGTGCTCGGGGCCTACCTGCCGTGGCTGCTCGGGGCGATCGCGATGTTCCTGCGGATGCGAAAAGCCGAGGCCTTCCCCCGATGATCGATGCCGGCGTGTTGCGGGAGGCCCTGCCGGGGCAATGGCGGGTGCTGGCCACGACGTTCCCGATGTGGTTGACCGGGCGACGGCTCGACCCGTGTTTCACGTACGGCCTGCTGCCCGGCTCGCCGCTCGTCCTCCGCGACGAGGTCAGCTACCGGACCACGGCGGGCGCCACCCGGCGAATCACCGGGGTGGACCGCTTCGACTCCGTGTCGGGGCGGTTCACGTGGCGCGGCACGGGGCCGCTGAGCCTGCTGTCGAGCCGGTGGCGGGTGACCCATCTGAGCGACGACCGCGAGCTGATCGTCCTCACCTTCGACCGTTCCTTGGTCACTCCGGCCGGCACGGACGTGATCGGGCGCGGCACGGGGCAGCGACCGGACGCCCGGGACCGCATCCCGCCGGACGACACACTGCACTGGCTTCGCTGACCCCCGACGTAAGGAGTCCCGGCATGGCCGTCGACCAACTCGCGCCGCCGCCCGCGGTGCCCGGGATCCCGCTGCTGGGCAACGCGCTGCCGATGATGGGCGACGTCCAGGGTTTCCTCGTGGACACGTACCGCCGGATGGGCCCGGTCTTCCAGGTCCGAGCTTTGAACCAGTCGTTCGTCATCATGGCCGGCGAGAGCGCCAACCGATTCCTGATCGAGCACGGCGAGGCGGTTTTCACCAGCGCGGAGAGCTTCGGCGGGCTGGATCAGCAGTTCAACATGCGGGTGCACGTGCTGCGCGGGCGCCCGCACCGTCACCTGCGCAAGCAACTGGCGGCCGGCGTGTCCCGGGACCTGCTCGCCGCGCGCTGGGACGATGTCATGGCCGTCACCGACCGCACTCTGCGGTCGTGGGAGGGCGATCCCGCACTGCCGGTGGTCGACCGGTTCCAGCGGCTCGCCGCCGATCAGCTCTCCATCGCGTTCACCGGGGCGAGCTCGGCGGCCCGGTTCGAGCAGCTGCGGTCGGCGTTCGAGCTGGTTCTGGACGCCACCATCACCGGCAAATGGCCGCGTGCGGTGCTGCGTTGGCCGGCCCACCGGCGGGCCCGGGCTGAGATCCTGGCCTTCGCCCGGGAGGCGCTGGAGCAGCGTGCCCAGCATCCCACCGGAGGGCCGGCCGACCTGCTCGACCGGGCGCTCGCCGCGACGGACGAGAACGGGCAGCCGTACCCGCCGGAGGTGCGGGCGGGCATGGCGCTACAGGGCTACTTCGCCGGCATCAACACGGTCGCCTATCTCTACAGCTTCATGCTGTACGCGCTGCTACGGCACCCCGAGGTGTTGGACCGCGTACGCGCCGAAGTCGACGCGGGCGGACCCCTCACCTTCGAGCGGCTGCGTGACATGCCGGCGCTGCACGGACTGGTGCTCGAGACGTTGCGCGTCTACCCGCCGGCGCCGGGCTCCGCACGTACGGTGACGAAGGCCTTCGACTTCGAGGGTTTCCGCATCGAGCAGGGCCGCCGGGTCATCGTGGCCGCGTCGGTGCCGCACCTGCTACCGGAGCACTTCCCCGAGCCCGAGCGGTTCGACATCGACCGTGATTTCGCGGCGGCGCGCAAGGCCTCGGTGTACGCGCCGTTCTCGGTGGGCGGCCACACCTGCCTCGGCGCCGGGATGACCGAGGTCCTCGCGGTCGCGACCATGGCGACGCTGGTCCGACGCCTGACGGTCGAGCTGCCGCGCCCCGAACGGCCGCTGCGGATCACCGCGACACCGGGCCCCAACCCGGGCAAGCGCTTCAAGGTCGCGGTGTCATCCCGGCAGGAGCAGGCCGACTACTCTACGTGACTCAACGGCGAGTGTGCTCTCCCACTCACGCCTGCGCAAGCGGCACGGTGCGAACGCGCACCCCACCACCCACCGCACGGTGAAACCCCGGCAAGGCCGGGCCCGAGGGTGCCCACGCCGGGCGTAACTGCTCCTCAGCCTGGCGTGGGCACCCTCGGGCCCGGCCGTCCCAGCGCAAGCAAGCAACATCGCCCCCCGCGAAGGGGAATTCCCCGAAACTTCCGGCAACACAACACAGGCATAACACCAGCCCAGAACCACGAAAGACACAACCAGGGAACAACTGGAAAGAACATTGGCCGTTGTGGATACCGGAACGCGGCGATAATGTCTCGATCGATCCGGGTCACTTTCTGTCGCATCCCCGGGAGCGCTCCCACCGACGCTCCACAGCTCGGAAAGGCACCTCCATGGACCCACGCCCCAGGCGCCGCCGTGTCCTCATCGCTGCCGCAGCCGCCGTTGTGGCTGCTGCCGGTGCGGTCGCCCTTGCCCCGACCGCTGAAGCGGCCACCACCCTCGGCGCGTCCGCCGCCGAGCAAGGCCGCTACTTCGGCACAGCCGTAGCCGCGTACAAGCTCTCCGACTCCACGTACTCCGGGATCCTCAACCGCGAGTTCAACAGCGTCACCGCCGAGAACGAGATGAAGTGGGACGCCACCGAGCCCACCCAGGGCAGCTTCTCGTACGGCAGCGCGGACCAGATCGTGGCCCGGGCCAAGTCCATCGGGGCCAAGGTGCGCGGCCACGCCCTGGCCTGGCACCAGCAGCAACCGGGCTGGGCTCAGAACATGAGCGGCACCGCGCTGCGCAACGCCATGCTCAACCATGTCACCCAGGTCGCGACCCACTACAAGGGTCAGATCGACTCGTGGGACGTCGTCAACGAGGCCTTCGCCGACGGCAGTTCCGGCGCCCGCCGCGACTCCAACCTGCAGCGGACCGGCAACGACTGGATCGAGGCCGCCTTCCGGGCCGCCCGGACCGCCGATCCGGCCGCGAAGCTCTGTTACAACGACTACAACACCGATGGTCAGAACGCGAAGAGCAACGCCGTCTTCGCCATGGTGCAGGACTTCAAGGCGCGCGGTGTCCCGATCGACTGCGTCGGCTTCCAGTCGCACTTCAACGCGCAGTCGCCGCTGCCTTCGGACTACCAGGCCAACCTGCAGCGGTTCGCCAATCTCGGCGTCGACGTGCAGATCACCGAGCTGGACATCGAGGGTTCCGGAACGGCCCAGGCCAACGCGTACGGCTCGGCGGTGCGCGCCTGTCTGGCGGTGACCCGCTGCAACGGCATCACCGTGTGGGGCATCCGCGACTCGGATTCGTGGCGGGCCAGCGGCACTCCGCTGCTGTTCGACAACAGTGGCAACAAGAAGGCCGCGTACACCGCCGCCTTGGACGCCCTGAACGGCGGGAGCACGCCCCCGCCGAGCACGGCAACGCCGCCGCCGAGCACTACCACCCCGCCTCCGGCCGGTGACGGCTGCACCGCGACGGTCTCGGTGAACCAGTGGACCGGCGGCTTCGTCGCCACCGTGAAGATCACCGCGGGCGCCGCGCGCATCAACGGCTGGACCGCCGGCCTCGCCCTGCCGTCCGGCTCGTCGGTCACGAACTCGTGGAACGCGCAGGCCAGCGGCTCGAGCGGCACGGTCAGCTTCACCAACGTCGCCTACAACGGCGGGGTGAACGCGGGCGCCAGCACCGAGTTCGGATTCCAGGGCACCGGCACCGGGCCGTCCACCGCGACCTGCGCGTCACGATGAGAAGGCTCCTGGCCGCTGCCCTGATGGCGGTGGGCCTCGCCCTGGTTGCTCCGGCCGGACCGGCGTCGGCCGCGAGCCTGCAGGAGGTCACCGGCTTCGGCGCCAACCCGACCAACCTGCGCATGCACCTCTATGTGCCGGACCGCGTCGCCGCCAACCCGGCGCTGCTGGTCGCCGTGCATTACTGCACCGGGTCGGGGCCGGCCTTCTTCTCCGGTACGGAGTTCGCCTCGCTCGCCGATCAGCACGGGTTCATCGTCGTGTACCCGTCGGCGACCCGGTCGGGGCAGTGTTACGACGTGTCGACGGCGGGTGCTCTGCGGCACGACAGCACGAGCGACCCGGCCGGCATCGTGTCGATGGTGCGCTACGTGCAGCAGCGGTACGGCACCGACCCGAACCGCACGTTCGTCACCGGCGCGTCCTCGGGCGCGATGATGACCAACGTCCTGCTCGGTGACTATCCGGACGTGTTCGCGGCCGGGTCCGCGTTCTCGGGCGTCCCGTTCGGCTGTTTCGCCACGACCGACGGCTCGATGTGGAACAGCGCCTGCGCCAACGGTCAGGTGAGCCGGACCGCGCAGGCGTGGGGCGATCTGGTGCGCGCGGCCTATCCCGGCTACACCGGCCGACGCCCGCGCATGCAGGTCTTCCACGGCACGACGGACGACATTCTGCGGTACCCGAACTTCGGCGAGCAGATCAAGCAGTGGACGAACGTGCTCGGCGTGAGCGCGACGCCGGTGCTCACCGATTCGCCGCAGAGCAATTGGACCCGTACGCGCTACGGGTCCACGGCAGTGACGGCGCCGGTCGAGGGCATCAGCGTGGCCGGGGTCGGCCATTCGCTGCCGCTGAGCGGGATGGCGCGGCTGGCCATCGCGTTCTTCGGCTTGGATTCGAGCACGCCGACGACGCCGCCACCGACCACGCCGCCACCGACCACGCCGCCACCGACGACGCCTCCGCCGGCCGGCGGAGCGTGCCGGGTGACGACGACGGTGAACTCGTGGAACACCGGGTTGACGGCGCAGGTGACGATCGCCAACACCGGCGGCTCGGCGGTCAACGGCTGGAGCCTCGGCTTCACGCTGCCGGCCGGCCAGACGATCACCTCGGGCTGGAACGCGACCTACTCGCCCGCGTCGGGGTCCGTGACCGCACGGAACGTCAGCTACAACGGCACGATCGCGGCCGGCTCGTCGGTCTCGATCGGTTTCCAGGCCAACCACACCGGGAGCAGCGCGGCGCCGAGTGGCTTCACTCTCAACGGCGCGGCCTGTTCCGCCGCCTGAGCCGCGCGGCCGGCCATCGGGCTAGGCCGGCCGCGCTTTCAGGTGCGGGCGCCGCGACCGGTTTCGTCCCCGGCCGCGGCGCCCATCGGCGTCGGAGTATCTGTGTCGCGGCGCTCATTGGCGTCAGGGCGGCTGGTCGCGGTGCCCGTCGACGTCAGGGCAGCTGTTCGGGTTTGCCGGCTGTGGGGCCGCCGGGGTCAGGGCAGGTAGTCCTCGAGGCGGGCCGGGGTCAGGCCCGCCCGGTGGATCGCCTGGAGGACGGCCAGGAAGTCGTCGGGGAAGCGGTCGCGGAAGTGCATGAGGATGATGTCGCCGGGCTTGACGGCTGAGCCCTCCTGGAAGCGGACCTTGCCCTTGTTGGTGGTCTCCTTCCAGAAGAAGGCGGCCTTCATCCCGCAGTCGTGCGACGCCCGCAGCGTGGTGTGGTCGTAGCTGCCGAACGGGGGCCGGAACAGCACCGGGCGGCGACCGTAGTGCGTCGCCAGCTGGTCGGCTCCGCCGCAGATCTCGTGCTTCTGGGCGGCGTACGACCGGCCCTTGAGGTTGGGGTGGCTGATCGTGTGGTTCTCGATGGTGGCCCCGGCCGACTGCAGCTTGGCGAAGTACTGCGGGTCGGACCGGATGGCGTCGGCCTCGAGGAACAGGGTGACCGGCACGTCGGCCGCCTCGAGCAGCCGCTGAGCGAGCGGGTGCTTGACCCAGCCGTCGTCGATCGTGATGAAGGCGACCTTCTGGTCGGTCGGGATCCGGGAGAACCACCCGGCCGTTCCGTCGGCGGGCAGCTTCACCTTGGGCGCGGCCGGGGGTGGTGGCGCGAACCGGGGCACCCGGGCGCGCAGGTTGGCGGGCAGGTGCGACAACGCGACCGCGCGGGCCTGCGGCCGCTCCGCTGCGACCGCCGGTGCACTGAGAGTTACGGTGGCCGAGGCGCTGGGCGCCGGCCCGGCGGGCCGGTCGCTGCCACTGCAACCAGCGAGAACTGCCATCATTAGAGCCGCCGTCAAGGCCCTCGTCCGCATGCGTGCTCCCTCACGGTAAGTGAGTGTCCTCCGTGAAGACGTGCGGGAGCGGATGTTCGGTGGCGCGGTGTGGGACTTGTCATGACGCCTAGGAGTGCCGCGCGAAGCGCTGCGGTGTTGGAACCGGGTATTCGGGGGGCGCCGCCGGCCGCGATCTTGGGCCTCGCCGCAGCCCCGCCCCAGCTGCGAAGCAGACCCTAGGGCACGGTCCGGAGGTCCAGGGTGTGCCAGGTGATCTCTTCGTCGCCGGCAGTGGTCGACCACCAGAGCATGCCGCCGCGGGCGAAGGCGCCGTCGGCGTCGGGCGCGACGTCGACCGTACGGCCGGTGGTGATGTCATACACGACCAGCGCGGCCGCCCCGGTGAGGTCGGTGTCGGGGCCCGGCTCCGAGAGGATCTCGAAGCGATCGAGGACGGCGACGTCGGTGATCGCGGACTGGGCGGCGCCCCCGGCGATCTTGCGGCGG
Source organism: Paractinoplanes hotanensis (assembly GCF_023717965.1). Classification (NCBI taxonomy): domain Bacteria; kingdom Bacillati; phylum Actinomycetota; class Actinomycetes; order Micromonosporales; family Micromonosporaceae; genus Paractinoplanes; species Paractinoplanes hotanensis. The sequence goes on from NZ_JAMQOL010000024.1 coordinate 48,918, forward strand.
TCGGCGCCGTCCGGGCGGACGAGGTCGATGCGGGTCAGCGTCTCCTCGCCCATCACCATGGCCCGGCACCACACCGGTCCGCAGGTGAGCACGTCGAGGCCGCTGACGGCGATCTTCACGTCGCGCGACGTGGCCAGGTTACGCAGGCGGGGCTCGCCGGAGGTGCTGCCGTCGTCGACCAGCCACGGCCAGGCCGACTGCGACCACTGACCCTGCTCGGTGCGTACGGTGACCTTTCCGCCGCCGACGGGGACCGAGCGGATCTCGGTGGCCTCGGCGACATCGCCCGGCGCGGCCGCCCAGCGCAGCTTGCCGTCGGCCACCACCAGGTCGTACTGGTTGCCGAAGAACACCGCCCGGCCGGTGTCGGCGGTCAGCGGGCGGGCCGGGCCGCCGCTGCGGTCGGCTGTCCACAGCCGTACGGCCGGAGAGGTGGCGGTCGACTCGGCCCAGAAGATCTGGTTGGGGTCGGCCGTGAACGCCTCGAACTGCGGGTTGTCGCCGAGCGGCAGACGGCGCAGTTCGCGCAGCTGGGAGCCGGAGCGCAGCAGCAGCCGTGACTGGTCGCCGGCCGGCGACGGCGCGGTGCCGACCGCGGTGGTCGCGTCGAGAAAGATCGTCGGCGTGAACAACGGCCCGTCGGGCAGAGCGGCGGGAAGATCGGCCCGTTTCGCGCCGGGCCACACGGACTTCGCGTCGGTGCGAGTCGGCGGCGGAGGTGCGGGCGCGTCGCCGGTGCCGCCGAACAACAGGAAGGAGCCGGCGCCGAGGGCGATCACCAGGGCTGCCGCGGCCGGCCACCGGCGCTGTCGGCGGTCCGGCGCGGGCGCCGTCGGGGTCATGCGTAGGGCTGCTTGGGCTCGGGGATCTCCTGCCACGTGCGTACGTCGAAGTAGGCCACGTCGACGTTGTTGACCGGATCTTTGGCCGTGCGTGCGGTGTAGACGCCGGTGAGCTGGACCCACGTGTCGGCGGGGACGTCGATCGGCGTGCGTCCGTCGAGGCCGACCTTGATGGGGCGGCCGTCGGCGGCGCAGCACGAGAGCACCATGCGGGCCAGCATCGGCGACCCGTCCGGCGCGACGGTGATGAAGCCGGTGAGACTGATTTCGCGCCCGTCGAGGCTCTTGCCCGCGTCGAACAGGGCCCGCGACGCGTAGTCGACCAGGCTGAGCTCGACCGGGTCACCCGCGGGCAACGCCGGATAGTCGGACCCGCCTACCGGTTCGGCGACGACGCTGCCGGCCTGATTGGCCGCGTACGACCCCAGGGCCGGCGGCGCGACCAGCAGCAGCCCCAGCACGGGCAGGATCAGCAGCCACCCCACACTGGGCCCGTGGTGCTCGTGCCCGTGGTCGTCCTCGTCGGACGGCGTCTCGCGGAACGAGTACCAGAGGGTCATGACCGCGGCGGCCACCAGCAACAGCCCGGTCGCGATCAGGAACGGGCGGAGCCCTTCCTTGACGTAGCGCAGGTAGAGGTCGGTGACGGACGCGCGCAGGATCGCGCCGCCGAACAGCAGCAGCACGACGCCCTGGGTCAGTTTGTTCACAGCAGGACCACCCCGAAAGCCGTGCCGATCAGCACCGCCACCACGAAGGTGGCGGGGGCGAAGCGGGAGGCGAACCGGCGGCCGAACACGCCGGTCTGCATCGAGATCAGCTTCAGGTCGACCATCGGGCCGACGACCAGGAAGACCAGCCGCGACGTGAGCGAGAACTGGCTCAGCGAGGCGGCCACGAACGCGTCGGCCTCACTGCAGATCGAGAGCAGGACGGCCAGGACGGCCAGGACGAGGATCGACAGCACGGCGTTGGCGGCCAGACTCGTCAGCCAGGCCTCGGGCACGACCACGTTGATGGTGGCGGCGGCGGCCGCGCCGATCACCAGGAAGCCGCCGGCGTGCAGCACGTCGTGCCGGCAGGCGGCCCAGAAGGCCTGCCACTTGGGCAGGGTGTCGAGCTCGGGCCGGTGCGGCAGCCGGATCCAATCGTTCCTGCCCAGGCGCAGCCACAGCCATCCGATCAGCACCGCCACGACCAGGCTGGCGAGCCCGCGGGCGACAGCCATCTCGGGCCGGCCGGGGAAGGCGATGACGGTGGCGGTGAGGACGATCGGGTTGATGGCCGGCGCGGCCAGCAGGAACGCCAGCGCCGCGGCCGGAGTGACCCCGCGCCGGATGAGCGAGCCGGCGATCGGCACGCTGCCGCATTCGCAACCGGGCAGAACGACGCCCGCCAGCCCTGCCGTCGGCACAGCCAGCGCGGGATGGCTCGGCAGGGCCTTGGCCCAGAACGAGCGCGGAACGAAGACCGCGATCACTGCCGACAGCGCCACGCCGAAGGCCAGGAACGGCGCGGCCTGCACGAGGACCGAGACGAACACCGTGGTCCAGGTCTGCAGCGCGGGCCCGGAGACCAGATCGGACAGCGGGTCGCGCAAGACCACGAGCAGCACGAGCAGCCCGGCGAGGATCTCGAGCTGGCCGATCCGGCGTTCGCCTGTCGACGCCGGCGACGGCGGGCCGGTGTCGAGCTGATGCGAGGGTTCCTCGGCGTCGAGGCGGGGCGAGGACAAGTGAGGCTCCAATGCGGTCGGACGCGCCCCACCATAGCGGTCCCGGTCCGCCTTTCCAGTCCCCGCACGGGCGAATCCACCCGCACGTTGACCTGCGGATATATTCACTTGTGCATACATGCGGCGTGGCCTGCGGGGTACGATCCGGCGCGTACGAGGGAGGGATCCTCAGAACCCGAGCGGAAGACCGGCGTAATTCTCCGCCAGCCCGGTCGCTCCGGCCGTGCTCGTGGTGACCCATCGCAGCTGGGAGAGCTGCAGCTGCGCGTCGAACGGGTCGCCGCCGGCGTGCAGCATGGTCGTCATCCACCACGAGAAGTGCGTGCACCGCCAGACCCGGCGCAGCGCGTCGTCGGAATAGCTGTCCGCGAGCCGGGAATCGCCCTCGCGCAGCAGAGCGACCAGCGCGGCGCTCAACAGCGCCACGTCGGCGACAGCCAGGTTCAAGCCCTTGGCGCCGGTCGGCGGCACGATGTGGGCGGCGTCGCCGGCCAGGAACAGGCGGCCGCGCCGCATCGGGGTCTGCACGTAGCTGCGCATCGGCAGCACGCTCTTGTCGGTGACCGGGCCGGGCGTCAGCTTCCAGCCGTCCTGACCGTGGCCGAGCCGGGTGGCCAGCTCGGCCCAGATCCGGTCGTCGGGCCAGTCGGCCGGGTCGGTGCCGTTGGGCACCTGCAGATAGAGGCGGCTGACGGTCTCGGAGCGCATCGAGTGCAGCGCGAAACCGCCGGGGTGCCAGGCGTAGATCAGCTCGTCGGTCGAGGGCGCGACGTCGGCCAGGATCCCGAGCCACGAGTACGGGTACACCCGCTCGTACGTCTCGGCCGGTGCGGCCGCCGCGCGGGACGGGCCGAACGAGCCGTCACACCCCGCGATGACGTCGGCGTCGAGGCGCTGCCGGGCTCCCGTCGAGTCGATGAAGGTGACGTACGGGTCCGCGTCCACCGAGTGCGGCTCGACCTCCGTCACCTCGTAGTGGACCTCGGCCGTGCCCGCCGCGACCAGGTCCTTCTGCACCTCGGTCTGGCCGTAGACCCACACGCTGCGCCCCGCCAGGTCGACGAAGTCGAGGTGGTGGCGCTCGCCGGGCATCTGCAGATAGATGCCGCGGTGCTCGTGCCCCTCGGCCCGCAGCCGCTCGCCGAGCCCGGCCGACTCGAGCAGTTCCACGGTCGAGCTCTCCAGGATCCCGGCCCGGATGCGCGCGGCCACGTACTCCTGCGAGCGGGTCTCGAGCACCACCGCGTCGACGCCGCCGCGGTGCAGCAGGTGGGCGAGGAGCAGTCCGGCCGGGCCGGCGCCGATGATGGCGACCTGTGTGCGCATGGGGTCAGCCAACGGCAGTGCGGGCCGGGCGGCAAGGCCCCGTTTTCACTCAGCGGAAGCGAGCGTACGGGCGATCCCGCGCGCGGCCACCTGCAGGGCGGCCACGAGCCGGGCCTTGTCGCGGCGCAGATCGGGCACGACGATGCCGAGCGCGGCCACCACGCTGTCACCGCCCACGGGCACGGCCACCGAGCACGCGCCCAGGCTCATCTCCTCGCCGGTGGTCGCGTACCCCTCGGCCCGGACCCGCCGCAGTTGCTCGGCGAGCCGCGCCGGCTGGGTGACGGTGTACGGCGTGATCCGGGTCAGCCGGCCGAACGCCTCGGCGCGGACGGCCTCGGGGGCGTACGCCAGAAGGACCTTGCCCACCCCGGTGGCGTGCAGCGGAAGCCGCGAGCCGACCGCGCTGACGACCGGGACCGAGACGTGCCCGGCCAGCCGGTCGACGTAGAGCACCTCGCACCCGTCGCGGACCGCGAGATGCACCGTGGCCAGCGTGGCCCCGTACAGGTCGTGCAGGAAGGGCGAAGCCGCCTGGCGCAACCCGGACTGCACCGGCGCGAGCAGCCCGAGATCCCACAGCCGGCGCCCGATCACGTACTCGCCCGAGGCCAGCCGCGACAGCGCGCCCCACCGGTGCAGCTCGCCGACCAGCCGGTGCGCGGTGGCCAGCGGCAGCCCCGACCGGCGGGCGAGCTCGCTCAGCGTCAGGCTGCGATGCTCGGGGTCGAACGCGCCCAGCAGGTCGAGCGCGCGAGAGGTCACGCTGGCCGCCAAGGCCACCCCTTCCGTTCAATGGAAGGTAAGTATCGTGGCGTCCGGCGGGCTGGTCTAGCGTCGCCATCGTGACGACCCAGGCGGACATCAATCGTGAGATCGACGAGCTGCGGGGGAGTGGCGGTCCGCAGCCGCGCCGGGACTACCCGCCGTACCGCAGCAGCGTGCTGCGATATCCGACGCGGGACCTGCATCAGGTCGACCCCGAGGGCGTCGAGCTGTGGGCGCCGTGCTTCGGGGCCGCGGACATCGACGACGCCGAGGCCGACCTGACCATCCAGCGCTCGGGGGAGCCCCTGGGCGAGCGGATCATCGTCACCGGACGGGTGACCGACGGCGACGGCCGGCCCGTGCGCCACCAGCTCGTCGAGATCTGGCAGGCCAACGCGTCGGGCCGCTACTGGCATCAGCGCGACCAGCATCCGGCGCCGCTCGACCCGAACTTCATCGGGGCCGGACGCTGCCTGACCGACGGCGACGGCGTCTACACGTTCCGGACGGTCAAGCCGGGCGCCTACCCGTGGCGCAACCACGTCAACGCCTGGCGGCCCGCGCACATCCACTTCTCGCTGTTCGGCACGGACTTCACGCAGCGCCTGGTCACCCAGATGTACTTCCCGGGGGATCCGCTGTTCGACCTCGACCCCATCTACCAGTCGGTCACCGACGCCAAGGCCCGCGAGCTGCTGGTCGCCGCCTACGACCACAGCGTGACCACACCCGAGCGGAGCCTGGGCTACCGCTGGGACATCGTGCTCAGCGGCACGCACCGCACGCCCCTGGAGGAATCGTGAGCTACGCGCCGGGTCAGACCGTCGGACCGTTCTTCCACCTCGGGCTGCCCTTCGAAGGCGGCAACCTGCTGGTCCCGGCGGGACACCCCGACGCCGTACGCCTGCACGGGCGGGTCCTGGACGGCGAGGGAACTGCGGTGCCGGATGCTCTGATCGAGCTCTGGCAGGCCGGCCCGGACGGCCGGGCGCCGCGCGCGACCGGCTCGTTCCGCCGCGACGGCTTCACGTTCACCGGCTGGGGCCGCGCCCAGACCGACGGCGACGGGCACTACTGGTTCTCGACGCTGGCCCCCGGCCCGGCCGAGCCCGGCCGCCGCCCGTTCTTCGCGGTCACGATCTTCGCCCGCGGCCTCACCGACCGGCTCTTCACCCGCGCCTACCTGCCCGGCAGCGAACCGGACGCGCTGCTCGACGGCCTCGAACCGGAGCGCCGCGCTACGCTGATCACCACCCGCGAGCAGCGTGGGCTGCTCTTCGACATCCACCTGCAGGGCGAGGGTGAGACGGTGTTCCTGAGCTATCCCCGGCAGGCCCGATGAGCCGGCGCCGATGAGCGACCTGCTCTGGCCCGGCGACGCCCGCAGCGGCGAGATCTGCACCGACGCCAGCGTGCTGGCCGCCATGCTGCGCGTCGAGTCGGCCTGGCTCGATTCCTCCCCGCTCAGCGCCGCACCCCCTGCTCTGGATGCGCCCGCCTCCGGTTCGTCCGGCTCCGCTTCGCCCGGCTCCGGTCCGTTCGGTTCCGGCTTGCTCGAGCTGGCCGGGCCGGATGATCTGGCTGATCTGGCCGCGGCGGCGGAGGAAGGCGGCAACCCGGTCATCCCGTTGCTCGCCCTGTTGCGGTCGCGGCTCGGCGACGATCCGCGTGCGGCTTCGCTGCACCGGGGCCTGACCAGCCAGGACGTGCTCGACACAGCGTTGGTGCTCTGTCTGCGCGACGCCGCAGCGCGCATCCGTGACGACCTCGCGGCCCAGATCGTCAGCTTGGCCGCCCTGGCCGACCGCCACCGGCACACCGACATGGCCGGGCGCACGCTCACCCAGCACGCGGTGCCGATCACGTTCGGTCTGAAGGCCGCCGGCTGGCTGCAGGGGGTGCTCGACGCGCGTGACCTGCTGGCGGCCGCAGCCGACCTGCCCGTCCAGATCGGCGGTGCGGCCGGAAGCCTGGCCGCCGTCGTCGCCATCGAGGGTTCGCCGGACCGCGCCGTCGCCCGCGTCGCCGCCACTGCCGCGAGACTGGGCCTGCCGCCGCACCAGCCGTGGCACACGAGCCGGGCGTCGTTCACCCGCTTCGGGGACGCGCTCGTCACCTGCACCGACGCGTGGGGCCGGATAGCCAACGACGTGCTGACGCTGGCCCGGCCCGAGATCGGCGAACTGTCCCTGGCCCAGGGCGGCGGTTCGTCGGCGATGCCCAACAAGCGCAACCCGACCCTGGCCGTGCTGGTGCGCCGGGCGGCCCTGGCCGGGCCGTCACTGGCCGCGACCTTGCACACGGCCGCCGCCACGATGGTGGACGAGCGGGCCGACGGCGCCTGGCACGTCGAGTGGGCCACCCTGCGTACGCTTGCCCGCCGCGCAGTCACCGCCGGTTCCCAGACCACTGACATGCTTGCGGGTCTGCGCGTCGACGAGCAGCGGATGGCCGCGACGCTCGCCGCCGCCCGCCCCGGCATCGACGCCGAGCAGCGCAAGTACGGCATGGCCGGCGGCGCGCAGCCTGATGCCGATGCGACCGGCCTGTGGACAACCGGGCCGGCCGGGCTTGACAGCCGCGTAGAGTCCGTTTCCTCTTCCCCAGGGCGGGCGGGGGGTGGGGATGGCCCCGTCGGCGTTCGGGACGGATCTTCGACCCGCGCCGCCTCCGGTGACCCGCTCGTCTCGCCGGGCGGCTCGGCCCGCGGCGGTTCGGGGCGGCGGCCGTACCGTGGCGCTACGGACGAGATCATCGACGCCGCGCTGAAGCGGGCTGGGGAGAAGTGATGCTGACCGCCACCACGATCGTCGACGCGCCCGGACGCCCGCTGCTGCTGCTCGGTCCGTCGCTGGGCACCTCGGCCGAGGCGCTCTGGCGGCGCGCCGCCGAGCAGCTCCAGGGCGGGCACCACGTGGTCGGCTGGGACCTGCCCGGCCACGGCGGCAGCGAACCCGCGTACGGCGGCTTCGGGATCGCCGGTCTGGCCCGCGGGGTCCTCACGCTGGCCGATCAGCTGCGGCCGGGCGAGCCGTTCCGGTACGCGGGCGTCTCGGTGGGCGGCGCGGTCGGGTTGCAGCTGCTGCTCGACGCGCCGGGGCGGGTCGAGTCGGCCGCGCTGATCTGCACCGGGGCCAAGATAGGCGAGAGCACCGGCTGGCGGCAGCGGGCCGAGACCGTCCGGGCCGACGGGGTGCATGCCGTGGTCGGCGCCTCCCAGCAGCGGTGGTTCGCGCCCGGCTTCGCCCAGCGGTCGCCCACGGTGGCGGCGGCGCTGCTCGACTCGCTGCGGGCCGCCGACCCGGAAAGCTATGCGCTGGTGTGCGAGGCGCTGGCCGCGTTCGACGTACGGGAGCGGCTGGGCGAGATCACCACGCCGGTGCTGGCCATCGCCGGCGCCGACGATCTGCCGACGCCGCCCGAGGGCCTGGCCCGGATAGCGACCCGGGTCCGCAACGGCCGGCTGGTGGTGCTCGAGAACGTGGCCCACCTGGCGCCGGCCGAGAAGCCGGACGAGGTGGCGGCGCTGCTCGACGACCACTTCGGCGGCCCGGCCACGCTCGACCGGGTGCGCGAGGCCGGGATGAGGGTGCGGCGGCAGGTGCTCGGCGACGAGCACGTCGACCGGGCCGTGGCCGGCACGACGGCGTTCACCCGGGATTTTCAGGAGCTCATCACCGCGTACGCGTGGGGGGAGATCTGGACCCGCCCGGGCCTGGACCGCCGCAGCCGCTCGATGATCACCTTGACCGCGCTGGTGGCCCTGGGTCACCAGGAGGAGCTGGCGATGCACCTGCGCGCCGCCCGCACCAACGGGCTGACCGACGACGAGATCAAGGAAGTGCTGTTGCAGAGCGCGATCTATTGCGGAGTGCCGGCCGCTAACACGGCCTTCCGGATCGCCCAGCAGGTGCTGGGGGAGCCTTCATGATCGTTTCGGCCGCGGACGCCGTTTCGGTCGTCAAGGACGGCGACACCGTGCTCGTCGGCGGGTTCGGCATGGCCGGGATGCCGGTCGACCTGATCGACGCGCTCATCGAGCACGGGGCGGGCGACCTGACGATCGTCAGCAACAACGCGGGCAACGGGGACACCGGGCTGGCGGCATTGCTGGCGGCTGGTCGCGTACGCAAGGTGGTGTGCAGTTTCCCGCGGCAGTCCGACTCGTGGGTGTTCGACGGGCTGTACCGCGCGGGCAGGATCGAGCTCGAGGTCGTGCCGCAGGGCAACCTGGCCGAACGCCTGCGCGCGGCCGGAGCGGGGATCGGCGCGTTCTTCAGCCCGACCGGGGTGGGCACGCCGCTGGCCGAGGGCAAGGAGTCGCGGGTCATCGACGGCCGCGAATACCTGCTGGAATATCCGATCCGCGGCGACGTGGCGCTGATCCGGGCCCACGTCGCCGACCGGATGGGCAACCTGGTCTACCGCAAGACGGCCCGCAACTTCGGGCCGGTGATGGCCACCGCCGCCGCCGTGACGATCGCTCAGGTGTCGCGGATCGTCGAGGTGGGTTCGCTCGATCCCGAGGTCGTCGTCACGCCCGCCATCTACGTCAACCGGATCGTCGAGGTGCCGAGATGAGTCTGTCCCGCGAGCAGATGGCCGAGATTGTCGCTCGGGACATTCCGGACGGGGCGTACGTCAATCTCGGCATCGGGCAGCCGACGATGGTCGCCGACTTCCTGCGGCCGGACAGCGGCGTCGTGCTGCACACCGAGAACGGCATGCTCGGAATGGGCCGCCCGGCCACCGGCGACGAGATCGACCCCGACCTGACCAACGCGGGCAAACAGCCGGTGACCGAGCTGCCCGGCGCTTCGTACTTCCACCACGCCGACTCGTTCGCCATGATGCGCGGCGGCCACCTCGACGTCTGCATCATGGGCGCGTTCCAGGTGTCGGCCGGCGGCGACCTGGCCAACTGGTCGACCGGCGCGCCCGACGCGATCCCGGCCGTCGGCGGAGCGATGGACCTGGCCATCGGGGCCAAGCAGGTCTTCGTGATGATGAGCCTGTTCGCCAAGGACGGACGGCCGAAACTCGTGCCCGAGTGCACCTATCCGCTGACCGGGCGTGGCTGTGTGAGCAGGGTTTACACCGACGTGGCGACGTTCGCCGTCGAACCGGAGGGGGTCCGGGTCGTCGAGACGTTCGGGATCTCGATCGACGAGCTGATCACCAGGGTTGGCATGTCGCTGGTACCTTCGTCGTTCGATTGATCTTCACGTACGCGTCGCCCGAACGTCAGCCGCCGGCAGTGATCAGTTTCTCACTGTGAATGATTGCCGGGTCTGCAACTTCGGGACGATCCTTGGTCGTCTTGGGGGTGCAGATGAACGGCACATCGGTGCGTCGTGCGGTGCGAGAGTTCGCCCTGGTGGCCGTGCTGTTCCTCGCTTACAAGGCCGGACGGTTTCTCGTCGACGGCCACGTCACCGAGGCGATGAACAACGCCGGGGCGATCTGGCACTTCGAACGGGTGCTGCACCTGCCCAACGAGGCCGGCCTGCAGACCAGCCTGCTCTCGCACGGATGGTGGGTGCAGGCGGCCAACTCCTTCTACGCGTACGTGCATTTCCCGGCCACCGCGGTCGCGCTCATCTGGATGTACGTCAAGAAGCCCGAGACCTACCTGTGGATGCGCCGCACCCTGGCCACACTGACGGCGTTCGCGCTGGTCATCCACGCGGTGTTCCCGCTCGCGCCGCCGCGCATGCTGCCCTGGGCCGGCATCGTCGACACCGGTCGGCTGTTCGGCCCCTCGGTCTACGGCTCGCCCGACACCGACACGCTCAGCAACCAGTACGCGGCCATGCCGTCCCTGCACGTCGGCTGGGCCGTGGTGGTGGCGCTCGCGCTGATGACCACCACCGCCGGCTGGAAGCGCTGGCTGTGGATCGCCCACCCGGTGCTCACGCTGATCGTCGTCGTGGTCACCGGCAACCACTACTGGGTCGACGCGATCGCCGTCCTCGGGTTGATCGTCATCGTCGGCGCGCTGGTGCCGAGACCCGGCGTGGTGACCGTTCCGGCCCAGCGCGTGGCGCCCGCCCCGGTCAGCCGTACACCCGACTACCCGCGACGTAAGTGAACGCCACCGACGCGTCGCCGATCTCGCCGGGCGGCGCGGCGAACGGGTCCCGGTCGAGGACCACGAGGTCGGCCCGGAAACCCGGGCGCAGGCTGCCGGTGTCGTCGAGCCGGTTCACGTACGCCGAACCGGCCGTGTAAGCCGTCAGCGCGGTGCGCAGGTCGAGCGCCTGCTCCGGCAGGAAGCGATCGCGCTGCTGCCCGTGCAGCACCCGGTTGACCGCCACGTGGATGCCCTGCAACGGGTCGGGCGAACTGACCGGCCAGTCACTGCCCCCGGCCAGCCGGGCGCCGCCGCGGTACAGGTCGCCGAACGGGTACTGGCGGGCGACCAGGCTCGGATCCAGGAACGGGATGGTCAGCTCGTCCATCTGCGGCTCGTGGGCCGCCCACAGCGGCTGAAGGTTCGCCGTGGCCCCGAGCTGGGCGAACCGCGGCACGTCGTCGGCGTGCACCACCTGCAGGTGAGCCAGGTGGGGGCGGGTGTCGCTGGGGCCGTTCGCCTTCCGCGCGGCCTCGATCGCGTTCAGGGCGTTACGGACGGCCTGGTCGCCGAGCGCGTGAAAGTGTGTCTGGAAGCCCAGCTTGTCGAGCTCGGTGACGTACCCCGGAAGCGCCTCGGGATCGATGAAGGAGAGCCCGCGGTTGGCCGTCGCGCACCCGCAGGAGTCGCGGTAGGGCTCGGTCATCGCGGCGGTGAAGTTCTCGGCGATGCCGTCCAGCATCAGCTTGACCGAGTCGCAGCGCAGCCGGCCGACGGTGAGACGGTCGCGGTTCGCCAGCAGCTCCGGAATCTGCTCGAGCCCGCGATCCCGGTCCCACCAGAGGGCGCCGACGACGGTCGCGCTCAGCGTGCCGTCCTGCGCCGCCCTCGCGTACGCGTCGGAGACGTCGGCGTACCCGTTGGAGGCGGCCAGCATCGCGTCCTGCCAGGCCGTGATGCCCAGCCCGTGCAGAAGCTCCTGCGCGCGGAGCAGCCCCTCGTACATCTCCGTCTGCGTCATCTCGGGGACGGTGACCAGATCCATCGCCCCCTCCTGCAGAGCGCCGACCGGGTTGCCGTCGGAGTCACGGTCGATGCGCCCGCTGGCCGGGTCGGGCGTGCCGGCGGTGATGCCCGCCAGCTCGAGGGCCCTGGTGTTGACCCAGGCCGCGTGGTGGTCCCGGTTGAGCAGATACACGGGCCGGTCCGGCACCACCTGATCGAGCAGGCGCCGGTCCGGAACCCCGTTCTCGAAGCTCTCCATCGACCAGCCACCGCCGACGATCCACTCGGCGTCCGGGTGCTCATCGGCGTAGCTCCGGATCCGCCGCAGGTACTCGTCGCGGTCGACAGTCCCGGTGAGGTCGCACTGCCCCATCTCGACCCCGCCCATGACGGCGTGGACGTGCGCGTCCTGGAACCCCGGAAGCAGAAGCCGCCCACCGAGCTCCACCACATCGGTTCGGCCGCCGATCAGCTCCCGGATCTCGTCGTCCCCGCCCACCGCGAGGATCCGCCCGTCCTTGACGGCCAGCGCCGACCGGGGCTGAGCCCCGTCCCCGGCCGCAAAGACATGTCCCCCGACGAACACCAGATCAGCGCCAGCCATGACCCTCTCCGTTCCCCGACTTCGATCACCGAACGCCATCTCACCATCAGCACGTCCGCTGACCGGCCCGTCCCGCTCTGCGGCGGCGTCCGAACCAGCGACTGCCGGCCTTGCTAGGGGTGGGCCGCTTCCTTTCCTTCACACCCGACCCCACCCACCGGGGGCGGGCCGAACGTATGCCTTTCGGGCGCCGGGCGCCCCGCTTCATCCACAGCCGGCCGCACCAGCGGCTCGCACCGGGCGCGTCGCCCACAGGCTGCGGCCCGCCCAGTTGCGGGCACAGCAAGGCCGTGCAAGGGACACGGGAGCGACGTGACGCGCGCCATGGGGGGCCGATTTGGCGGTCGGGCGAACAGGGGGTAATGTTTTCCGAGCCGCCAGGGAGACGGGCGAGCGAGCGGGACTCTTCGGAGGCCCGGCGCGGCCGTCCTGGCGGAAACCATGAAGATCCAGCAGGGTTTGAGTCGCTGTGCCGTTCGCGGCCGTGACGGATTCTGCGGTATTTGTGGTGCCCAAACCTTTTCGGTTTCGGCGAAATTCGGGCCTCGACCCGGATTTGGCGAAACGGAAAGCGCCGGGTAAAGTAGTTGAAGTGCCCCGGAGCGGTTGGCCGGGTGTGGTTGTTCTTTGAGAACTCAACAGGGTGCTTGATAAGCCAGTGCCAATTAGT
>NZ_JAMQOL010000025.1:0-53428 GCF_023717965.1 Paractinoplanes hotanensis
GGGGGGGGGGGGGGGGGGCCCCCCCCCCCCCCCGGGGGGGGGGGGGGGGGCCCCCCCCCACCCCCCCCCGGGGGGGGGGGGGGCCGGCCCCCGCCCGCCCCCGCCCCCCTCCAACCACCCCGCCCCCCTCCCCTAAAAAGGCCTAAAGGCGGACCCACGTTCCGCCAAGCTTCGCGAACCAGGCGGAGAACTGGCAGACATAGGAGACAGACGTGATTCAGCAGGAGTCGCGACTGCGCGTCGCTGACAACACGGGTGCCCGGGAGATTCTGTGCATCCGCGTGCTCGGTGGCTCCGGTCGCCGTTACGCGAGCATCGGTGACGTCATCGTGGCCACGGTCAAGGACGCCATTCCGGGCGCCGGTGTGAAGAAGGGTGACGTCGTCAAGGCGGTCATCGTCCGCACCGCCAAGGAGCGTCGCCGTCCCGACGGCTCGTACATCCGCTTCGACGAGAACGCCGCCGTCATCATCAAGGACGGCGGGGACCCCCGCGGTACCCGCATCTTCGGCCCGGTCGGGCGCGAGCTGCGCGACAAGCGGTTCATGAAGATCATCAGCCTGGCGCCGGAGGTGCTCTGACCGTGAAGATCAAGAAGGGCGACACGGTCGTCGTCATCGCCGGCAAGGACAAGGGCGCCAAGGGCAAGGTCATCGCGGCCTACCCGACGCGTGACAAGGTCCTGGTCGAGGGCGTCAACCGCGTCAAGAAGCACGAACGCATCCGCACCACCCAGCGTGGTTCGAAGACCGGTGGCATCGTCACCCAGGAAGCCGCGATCCACATCTCGAATGTGCAGATCGTGGACGACCAGGGCAAGCCGACGCGCATCGGTTACAAGGTCGACGAGAACGGCAACAAGGTCCGTATCGCTCGTACGACCGGTAAGGAACTCTGATGACTGCCGCCACCGAGACGAAGACGCTGCCGCGCCTGAAGCAGAAGTACCGCAGCGAGGTCATCGCCGCGCTTCAGGAGCAGTACAAGTACGGCAACCCCATGCAGGTTCCCGGCCTGGTCAAGGTCGTCGTGAACATGGGTGTGGGCGAGGCCGCCCGCGACGCCAAGCTGATCGACGGCGCCGTGCGCGACCTGACCACGATCACCGGTCAGAAGCCGCTCGTGCGGCGGGCGACCAAGTCCATCGCGCAGTTCAAGCTGCGTGAGGGCATGCCGATCGGCGCGAAGGTGACCCTGCGCAACGACCGGATGTGGGAGTTCCTCGACCGGCTGCTGTCGATCGCGCTGCCCCGTATCCGTGACTTCCGCGGCCTCGACGGGCGCAAGCTCGACGGGCACGGGAACTACACGTTCGGTCTGACCGAGCAGTCGGTGTTCCACGAGATCGACCAGGACCGGATCGATCGCACGCGGGGCATGGACATCACGGTGGTCACGACCGCCGACACCGACGACGAGGGCCGGGCGCTTCTCAAGCTCCTGGGCTTCCCGTTCAAGGAGAACTGAGCATGGCTAAGAAGGCGCTGATCATCAAGGCGGCCGCGAAGCCGAAGTTCGCCGTGCGCGCCTACACCCGCTGCCAGAAGTGCGGTCGCCCGCACTCGGTCTACCGCAAGTTCGGCCTGTGCCGCGTTTGCCTGCGGGACATGGCTCACCGTGGTGAGCTGCCCGGCGTGTCCAAGGCCTCCTGGTAACCCCATCCAACCGCCCCACCCGCCGCCCAAAAGCGGACTAAAGGCTGGGTTGATACACCGCTTCGCCGTAGGCCCGCCCGTAGTGGGAACCCCGGCGAGAAAGGTTGACGAACACCCATGACGATGACGGACCCGATCGCAGACATGCTGACGCGTCTGCGCAACGCCAACCAGGCGTACCACGACAAGGTGACCATGCCCTTCTCGAAGATCAAGGCGAACATCGCCGAGGTCCTCAAGGCTGAGGGTTACATCGCCTCCTGGTCGGCCGAGGAGCCCGAGGAAGGCGCTGTCGGCAAGCGTCTGGTCGTAGAGCTCAAGTACGGCCAGAGTCGCGAGCGCAGCCTCGCCGGCATCAAGCGCGTCTCGAAGCCCGGCCTCCGGGTTTACGCCAAGTCCGACGAGCTCCCGCGGGTGCTCGGCGGCCTCGGTGTCGCGATTATTTCGACGTCCCAGGGACTGCTGACCGACCGGCAGGCCCGCAAGCGGAGCGTTGGCGGGGAAGTCCTCGCCTTCGTCTGGTAACTGGAGACTGAGAAACCATGTCGCGAATCGGACGTAAGTCGATCCCGGTCCCGGCCGGCGTCGATGTCACCATCACGGGCCAGACCGTCAAGGTCAAGGGCCCCAAGGGCGAGCTCTCGCACACCGTCTCCGAGCCGATCACGGTCGAGCAGGAGGGTGGCGAGCTGCACGTCAACCGCCCCAACGACGAGCGTAGGGCCAAGGAGCTCCACGGCCTCTCCCGTACCCTGGTCGCCAACATGATCGTCGGCGTCACCGAGGGCTACAAGAAGACGCTGGAGATCAACGGCACCGGTTACCGGGTCACGGCCAAGGGCAAGGACCTCGAGTTCGCCCTCGGCTTCTCGCACCCGGTGAACGTCGTGCCGCCCAACGGCATCACGTTCTCGGTCGAGCGGCCGACGCAGTTCACGGTCGCGGGCATCGACAAGCAGCTCGTCGGCGAGGTAGCCGCCAACATCCGGAAGATCCGCCCGCCGGAGCCCTACAAGGGCAAGGGCGTCAAGTACCAGGGCGAGGTAATCCGTCGTAAGGCCGGAAAGGCAGGTAAGAAGTGACCGCCACGCTGCTCAAGCGTCGCAATGGCGCGGGTGTCTCCGCCAAGCGGGCTGTCGGAAAGGCGCGTCGGCACTTCCGGGTCCGTCGGAACGTCCGCGGCACCGCCGAACGTCCCCGCCTGGTCGTCACCCGGTCGTCGCGGCACATCACCGCGCAGATCATCGACGACCTCAAGGGCCACACGCTGGCCTCGGCTTCCACGCTCGACACCTCCCTGCGGGGTGGCGAGGGTGACAAGAGCGCCCAGGCCGGCAAGGTCGGCGCTCTCCTCGCCGAGCGGGCCAAGGCCGCGGGCGTGTCCAAGGTCGTATTCGACCGCGGTGGCAACAAGTACGCGGGACGTATCGCCTCGCTTGCGACTGCCGCGCGCGAAGCCGGACTCGAGTTCTAGGAGGAATTGACCAATGCCTGGTCAGCAGCGCCGAGGCGGCGGGTCCGGCGGTAACACCGAGGGTGGCAACCGCCGGGACAACCGCCGTGAGGGCGGCCGCGGCAACGCGCCCGTCGACAAGACCCCGCATCTCGAGCGGGTCGTCGCCATCAACCGTGTCGCCAAGGTCGTCAAGGGTGGTCGTCGCTTCAGCTTCACCGCCCTGGTGATCGTGGGCGACGGCGACGGCACGGTCGGCATCGGCTACGGAAAGGCCAAGGAGGTGCCCGCGGCCATCGCCAAGGGCGTCGAGGAGGCCAAGAAGCACTTCTTCAAGGTTCCGCGGATCGCCGCGACGATTCCGCACCCGATCATCGGCGAGGCTGCCGCGGGTGTCGTGCTCCTCAAGCCGGCCTCCGCCGGTACCGGCGTCATCGCCGGTGGCCCGGTGCGTGCCGTGCTGGAGTGCGCGGGCATCCACGACATCCTGTCGAAGAGCCTGGGTTCGTCGAACCCGATCAACATCGTGCACGCGACCGTGGCCGCTCTGAAGGGCCTCGAGTCGCCGGAGGCGGTCGCGGCTCGCCGTGGCCTGCCGGTCGAGGATGTGGCGCCGGCGGCCATGCTGGCGGCGCGCGCGGAAGCGGCGGTGCGCTGATGGCACGCTTGAAGGTCACCCAGATCCGGTCCCACATCGGCCGCAAGCAGAACCAGCGGAACTCTCTGCGGTCGCTGGGCCTGAAGCGGATCAATGATGTGGTGGTCAAGGAGGACCGCCCCGAGATTCGGGGCATGATCTTCGCCGTGAGCCACCTCGTGACTGTTGAGGAGGTCGAGTAATGGCGATCAAGGTCCACCACCTGCGCCCGGCGCCCGGTGCCAAGACTGCCAAGACCCGCGTGGGTCGTGGTGAGGGCTCCAAGGGCAAGACCGCCGGCCGCGGCACCAAGGGCACCGGCGCCCGCAAGAACACCCCGGCGGCGTTCGAGGGTGGGCAGATGCCCATCCACATGCGCCTGCCGAAGATCAAGGGGCTCAAGAACCGGCCCCGCAACAAGGTCGTCTTCCAGGTCGTGAACCTGGACCGTCTCGCCGAGCTGTTCCCGAACGGCGGCGAGGTCGGACCGGACGAGCTGTTCGAGGCCGGGGCGGTTCGCAAGAACCAGCCGGTGAAGGTCCTGGGCTCGGGCGAGCTGGGCAGCGTGTCGCTCACGATCAAGGCGCACGCGTTCAGCGAGTCGGCCAAGGAGAAGATCGCTGCAGCCGGTGGTTCCACCACCGAGCTGTGAGGCTTGCGGGGATGCCTGCCCGGGCGGTGCAAAATGCGTCGCTCGGGCAGTCATCCCCTTTGTGGCGTCTGACCTGGCCTTTTGTCGGCAGGCCAAATGCCTACGCGCGGTGCAGGCTACCGTGACACACCGCGCTCCAATAAGACTGTTAGAGTCCGTTCCCAGCTAGGGATATCGGTCGTCCGGACCGATGCCTTCCCCCACCCGCCGATTGCGGCGGTAACCTCGCGCAGGAGGAAGAAGTTGCTCTCCGCCTTTACCAGTGCGTTCCGGACGCCTGACCTGCGCAAGAAGCTGCTGTTCACGGTCTTCATCATTGCGTTGTACCGGCTCGGCGCCACCTTGCCCAGCCCCGGTGTCTCTTACACCAACGTGCGGCGCTGTCTCGACATCGTGAACTCATCGAACGCCGACGGTGGCGTGCTCAACCTGCTGAACCTCTTCTCAGGTGGCGCGCTGCTCCAGTTGTCGGTGTTCGCGCTGGGCATCATGCCGTACATCACGGCCTCCATCATCTTGCAGCTGCTGACCGTGGTCATTCCCCGCCTCGAACAGCTGCGCAAGGAAGGCCAGTCCGGCCAAGCCAAGATCACCCAGTACACCCGGTACCTGACGCTCGGCCTCGCCGTCCTCCAGTCCTCGGCGTTCGTCGCCCTGGCCCGGACGGGGCAGCTGTTCGGCAACGCGTGCGACCAGAACGATCCGACGCTCCAGATCATCCCGGAGAACACCGGGCTGCCGATGTGGCTCACGCTCTCGATCCTGGTGCTGACCATGACGGCCGGCACGGGAATGGTGATGTGGCTCGGTGAGCTGATCACCGACCGTGGCGTCGGTAACGGCATGTCCGTCCTGATCTTCACCTCGATCGCTGCCCGCCTTCCCGGCGAGGGCTGGACGATCAAGGAGTCGAGCGGTGTCGGCAAGTTCGTTCTGGTGATCGTGCTGGTACTGGTGATCATCGGCCTCGTGGTGTTCATCGAGCAGGCGCAGCGACGCATCCCCGTGCAGTACGCCAAGCGCATGATCGGCCGGCGCATGTACGGCGGCACCTCGACGTACATCCCGCTCAAGGTCAACCAGGCGGGTGTCGTCCCGGTCATCTTCGCGTCGTCGTTGCTCTACCTGCCGCAGCTCTACTTGCAGTTCTTCGACCCGAACAACCTCCAGGGTTACCAGGTCTGGATCCAGAAGTGGCTGGCCGACCCGACGAGTGAGCTGTACATCGGGGTCTACTTCCTGATGATCATCTTCTTCACGTACTTCTACGTCTCGATCACGTTCAACCCGACCGAGGTCGCAGACAACATGAAGAAGTACGGTGGCTTCGTGCCGGGTATCCGCCCGGGCAAGCCCACCGCGGATTATCTGGACTTCATCCTCAGCCGGATCACCCTCCCCGGTGCGCTGTACCTTGGTCTGATCTCGGTTTTGCCGAACTTCTTCTTCATCTGGCTGGACGCGCAGCAGTACCAGAACTTCCCGTTCGGTGGTACGGCAGTGCTGATCATGGTGGGTGTGGGTCTGGAGACGGTGAAGCAGATCGAGAGCCAGCTGATGCAGCGCAACTATGAAGGGTTCCTGCGGTAGTGGCGGCGCGGAGCCGGGGGGCTCTTGCGTCGGCGATGTCAACAACTCACCTAAGCGAGGCGATGTAGGTGCGGCTGGTTCTGGTGGGCCCTCCGGGGGCCGGCAAGGGGACCCAGGCTGAGTTCATCGCCGCCCATCTCGCCGTACCGAAGATCTCGACCGGTGACATCTTCCGGGCCAACGTCTCCCAGGGCACGCCCCTGGGAGTAGAGGCGAAGCGCTACATGGACGCGGGTCAGCTTGTCCCGGACGAAGTGACCATCAACATGGTCCGGGACAGGCTGGCCGAGCCCGACGCCGGCGACGGCTTCCTGCTCGACGGCTTCCCGCGGACGGTGCCCCAGGCCTCGGCCCTCGACAAGTTGCTGGCCGACCTGGGCACCGCGCTCGACCTGGTGATGGAGCTCGTGGTCGACGACGACGAGGTCATCCGGCGGCTGTCGGGCCGCCGCACCTGCCGTGGCTGCGGCAAGATCTGGCACGTCGAGTTCGACCCGACCAGCAAGGAGAACATCTGCGACCGTTGCGGGTCGGAGCTGTTCCAGCGGGACGACGACAAGGCCGAGACGATCGCCAACCGTCTGGTCGAGTACGCCGACAAGACCGCTCCGCTGGTCGACTTCTTCGGCGCTCAGGGCAAGCTGGTGGGGATCGACGCGACCGGACCGGTCGAGGACGTCACGGTGCGCGCCATCGACGCCCTGCGGTCCTACGGGGGCTGACGTGCGCCGTCCCCAGCTGGACATTCAGCTGAAGACTCCGGAACAGATCGGGAAGATGCGCGGCGCCGGCCTCGTCGTCGCCGCCGCGCTGCAGGCCATGCGTGAGGTCGTGGCCCCCGGTGTCTCGACCGCCGACCTCGACGCGATCGCCGAGAAGGTGATCCGCGACGCCGGTGCGGTTCCGTCGTTCAAGGGCTACCACGGCTTCCCGGCCTCGATCTGCGCCTCGGTCAACGAGCAGGTCGTGCACGGCATCCCCAGCGCCGCGCAGGTGCTGCGCGAGGGCGACCTGATCTCGATCGACTGCGGCGCGATCCTCGACGGCTGGCACGGCGACTCGGCGATCACCGTCGGCGTCGGCGCGACCGACCCGGCACTGCTCAAGATGGCCGAGGTCGCCGAAGAGGCGATGTGGGCCGGCATCGCCGCCGCGGCCCGCGGTTCGGCCAACGGCCGGGGCAGGCTCACCGACATCTCGTTCAACGTCGAGAAGACGGTCCGCAAGGCGGGCCGGTACGGCATCGTCGACGGCTACGGCGGGCACGGCATCGGCACCGAGATGCACCAGGACCCGCACGTGCTCAACCACGGCAAGCCCGGCAAGGGCCCGCGCCTGGCGCCCGGCCTGTGCCTGGCCATCGAGCCGATGATCACGCTAGGGTCGCCGCGGACGGCCGAACTGGCCGACGGCTGGACCGTGGTCACCCGCGACAACTCGATCGCGGCCCACGTCGAGCACACGATGTGCCTGCTGGAGGACGGCGTCTGGGTGACCACCGCGGTCGACGGCGGCCGGGCCCGGCTCGGCGATCTGGTCACCGCACGTCAGTCCTGACTACCGGGGGATGGTTCTCTCGGGCATGCTGGGACGCATGGGTCGGGATGACATGCGTGCCGGTGACGGCGACCGCAAGGCAGTCGCGGAACAGCTCAAGACCGCGCTCGACGAGGGCCGTCTCGACCTGCACGAGTACGACGAGCGTCTGCAGCGCACCTATGCGGCCAAGACCTACGGCGACCTCGACGGCCTGCTCGACGACCTGCCCGGCACGATCCCGGTGCAGCGCGCGCAGGTCCAGCCGGCCACCTCGGCGCCCTCGCCGGCGGCCGCCAAGGGCGCCGGCCCGGGCCGGCAGAACCAGCACTGGGTGGGCCCCTACGCGGGCGTGGTGCTCGTCTGCACGCTGATCTGGTTGGTGACCAGCATCGCGTCGGGGGAGCTGCTGTATTTCTGGCCGGTCTGGATGCTGATCCCGCTGATCCTCGGCTTCTTCGGTCAGCGGCACGGCGGCGGCCGCGAGCGCTGACTGGATCGGGAGTGCCACCATGGCTGATGTGAGCCGGGAGCAGATGCGCGCCGCCGACGACGACCGCCGGCAGGTCGCCGACCAGTTGCGCCTCGCGCTCGAGGAGGGTCGCCTCGACCTCACCGAGTACGACGAGCGCATCCAGGGTGCGTACGCGGCCAAGACGTACGCCGAACTCGACCGGCTGCTGACCGACCTGCCGAACACCGCTCCGCTCGTACCGGCCCAGCCGGCCGCGGTGGCCGTGCCGGCGTCCGAGGGCCTGCGCTCGGCCTGGCTGGGGCACGTCTGGGGAGCGTGGGCCAAGGCTGCGGTGTTCTTCACCCTGATCTGGGGCGTCGCCGCGCTGGCGAGCTCCGAGCCCATCTTCTACTGGCCGGTCTGGATCGTCGGGCCGTGGGGCGTCGTGCTGGTGTTCCGCACGATCGGCGGCCTGGCCTCGGGCGAGCCCCGCAAGCACGCAGCCGAGGCGGAACACCGCCGCCGGCTGCGGGAGCACAAGCGGGACCGCAAGGCGCTCTACTCCCGGGCCATCGCGGCCGGCGAGCTGCCCGACAAGCCGACCAAGGAGCAGCGCAAGGCGTTCATCGCCGAGGCAGTGGCCCGCGGCGACCTGCCGCCGAAGCCCCGACGACCGCAATAAAGCCATATGTCTGGTTTTCCGGGCAGCGACACACCCGACCACGGGTAACGGCGACCTCGGTTTGGTGTCGCCGTGCAGGCGCGCGTACACTGGCTAGCTGGCGCGCAGCGTCCACTCCCGCATGTCCTCAGCGCTTCGAGGGCGAGTGGGAGCCGCGGCTGGTCCGGGTCGGTGACGACCCGGGTAAGACGTTGTGCAGCTAACCCCGAACCCCAGTGTCAGGTAGCGGAGGACATGCCTAAGAAAGACGGAGCCATCGAGATCGAGGGCCGCGTGATCGAGCCCCTGCCGAACGCTATGTTCCGCGTTGAGCTCGCCAATGGTCACAAGGTCCTTGCACACATCTCAGGCAAGATGCGGCAGCACTACATCCGCATCCTTCCCGAGGACAGAGTCGTCGTCGAGCTTTCGCCGTACGACCTCACCCGTGGGCGAATCGTCTACCGCTACAAGTAACCGGGGGACGGGAAGGATCCAGTGAACCCGTCCGACTGAGAGTTAAGGCAAACCGTGAAGGTCAAGCCGAGCGTCAAGCGGATCTGCAACAACTGCCGGGTCATCCGGCGGCATGGCCGCGTCATGGTCATCTGCAAGACCGACGCGCGCCACAAGCAGCGCCAGGGCTGAGTCCCGCAACGCTGCCAGATCCGGCATCACGAACAAGCTCGTCCCAGCCACGCAAGTGGCACACCCCCGGCGCGGAGGCCGGGGCCCGTCCGGGCAGACGGGGTGGGAGGGGCACAGACCTCCGAACGATTCTGAGGAGCACGCCCGCTTATGGCACGTCTCGTCGGCGTCGATCTTCCCCGTGAAAAGCGGATGGAGATCGCGCTCACCTACGTCTACGGAATCGGTCGCACCCGCGCTGTCGAAGCACTGACCGCCACCGGGATTGACCTGAACAAGCGCGCCAAGGACCTCACGGACGAGGAGCTGGTTCAGCTCCGCGACTACATCGAGGGCAATTTCAAGGTTGAGGGTGACCTTCGCCGCGAGGTCGCCGCGGACATTCGCCGCAAGGTCGAGATCGGCTCTTACGCCGGCATCCGCCACCGCCGGGGTCTCCCCGTGCGGGGTCAGCGCACCCGGACCAACGCGCGTACGCGCAAGGGCCCGAAGCGCACGGTTGCAGGTAAGAAGAAGCCGGGTCGGAAGTAATAGGAGCGCACTGACTTATGCCACCGAAGGCACGCGCTGGGGCCGCCGTCAAGAAGGTCCGGCGCAAGGAACGCAAGAACGTCGCCCACGGGCAGGCGCACATCAAGAGCACCTTCAACAACACCATCGTGTCGATCACCGACCCGACTGGTGCGGTCATCTCCTGGGCCTCGTCCGGCCAGGTGGGCTTCAAGGGCTCCCGCAAGTCGACCCCGTTCGCCGCGCAGCTGGCTGCCGAGGCCGCCGCTCGCCGGGCGATGGAGCACGGCATGCGCAAGGTCGACGTCTTCGTGAAGGGTCCCGGCTCCGGCCGTGAGACCGCGATCCGCTCGCTGCAGGCCGCCGGCCTCGAGGTCGGGCAGATCAGTGACGTCACGCCGCAGCCGCACAACGGTTGCCGTCCGCCGAAGCGCCGCCGGGTCTAAGGGAGAGACAAGAAGCATGGCTCGTTACACAGGGGCGGACTGCAAGCGCTGCCGCCGCGAGAAGATGAAGCTGTTCCTCAAGGGCAGCAAGTGCGACGGGCCCAAGTGCCCGTTCGAGTCGCGTCCCTTCCCGCCCGGCCAACACGGCCGTGGCCGGACCAAGGAGACCGAGTACCTGCTCCAGATGCGCGAGAAGCAGAAGGCTCGCCGCGTCTACGGAGTGCTCGAGAAGCAGTTCCGCGGTTACTACGAGGAGGCTGTCACCAAGCCCGGCAAGACCGGTGAGGTGCTGCTGCAGATCCTCGAGTCGCGTCTCGACAACGTCGTCTACCGGGCCGGCCTCGCGCAGTCCCGGGACATGGCCCGCCAGCTGGTCAAGCACGGCCACTTCCTGGTCAACGGCGTGAAGGTCGACATCCCGTCGTACCGCGTCAAGGAGCACGACATCGTGACCACGCGCGAGAAGTCGAAGGAGATGACCCCCTTCGTCGTCTCCCAGGCTCAGGCCGGGCAGCGTCCCGTGCCGGCGTGGCTCGAGCCCATCCCGAGCGAGATGAAGGTTCTCGTTCACTCGCTCCCGGCCCGGGCTGTCATCGACACCCAGGTCCAGGAGCAGCTGATCGTCGAGCTCTACTCCAAGTAGCGCTCTGCCGGGGGCGCCGTCGGGCGCCCCCGGTGCAGTGAGGTTTGTTCGCGACGGTGGAGACCACGGTTCCTCGGCTTACGGACGCTGAGGGTCGAGGCAGGTCGCGAACAAACCTCAACCGGAAGGCCGTCAAATAGCGGATGGCCCGACAGAAAGAAGAACAGCGTGCTCATCAGCCAGCGGCCGTCCCTCTCCGAGGAGTCGATCAGCGAGACCCGCTCCCGGTTCACCATCGAACCTCTGGAGCCGGGCTTCGGTTACACCCTCGGCAACTCGCTGCGGCGGACCCTGCTGTCGTCCATCCCGGGCGCGGCGGTCACCAGCATCAAGATCGACGGCGTCCTGCACGAGTTCACCACGATCCCCGGTGTCAAGGAGGACGTGGTCGAGCTGGTCATGAACGTCAAGGAGCTGACCGTCAGCTCCGAGCACGACGAGCCGGTCAGCATGTACCTGCGCAAGCAGGGCCCGGGCGACGTCACCGCCGGTGACATCCAGCCCCCGGCCGGCGTGTCCGTGCACAACCCCGACCTCAAGCTGGCCACGCTCAACAGCAAGGGCCGGCTCGACATGGAGCTCACCGTCGAGCGGGGCCGTGGCTACGTCACGGCGGCGCAGAACAAGAGCGCCGGCGCCGAGATCGGCCGCATCCCGGTCGACTCGATCTACTCGCCGGTCATGAAGGTGACCTACCGCGTCGAGGCGACCCGTGTCGAGCAGCGCACCGACTTCGACCGTCTGATCATCGACGTCGAGTCCAAGGCTTCCATCTCGCCGCGCACCGCGCTGGCCTCGGCCGGCTCCACGCTGGTCGAGCTGTTCGGCCTCTGCCGCGAGCTGGACGAGACCGCCGAGGGCATCGACATCGGCCCGTCGCCGCAGGACGCGCAGCTCGCTGCCGACCTGGCCCTGCCGATCGAGGAGCTGGACCTCACCGTCCGGTCGTACAACTGCCTCAAGCGCGAGGGCATCAACGCCGTGGGTGAACTCATCGGGCGGACGGAGGCCGACCTTCTGGATATAAGGAATTTCGGTCAGAAGAGCATCGACGAGGTCAAGATGAAGCTCGCCGGTATGGGCCTGGGCCTCAAGGACAGCGCGCCGTCCTTCGACCCCGCGCACGTCGTGGACTCGTTCGGCGACGTGGATTACGACACCGACGATTACCGCGAGACCGAGCAGCTCTAAGAGCCCGGCCGCCCCGCCTTAACAAGGAGCATTAAGAAATGCCCACGCCCACCAAGGGAGCCCGCCTCGGCGGCAGCCCGGCGCACGAGAAGCTCATCCTGGCCAACCTGGCCACCGAGCTTTTCCGGCACGGGAAGATCAAGACCACCGAGGCCAAGGCGCGCCGGCTGCGCCCCCTGGCTGAGCAGCTCATCACCAAGGCCAAGCGTGGCGACCTGCACAACCGTCGCCGGGTGCTGGCCACGGTGAAGGACAAGGACGTCGTGTACGCCCTGTTCGAGCAGATCGCTCCGCGTTACGGCAACCGGCCGGGTGGCTACACCCGCATCACCAAGACCGGCCCGCGCAAGGGGGATGCGGCTCCTATGGCTGTCATCGAGCTTGTTGAGGAGCTGCAGGTCGCTGCGACGACTGCTCCTGCTAAGAAGGTCGCTCGTAAGGCGACCGCGCAGCAGGACAAGGTGGAGGCGCTGGCCCGCGAGGACGAGGTTACGGCTTCGACCTCGACCGCGGTGGGCACCGAGGCCACCACGGACCAGGACGCCGAGCCGCCGGTGAGCGCTTCCGGCGACAAGGGTGCCGAGGGCCCCGGCGACAAGGCCGAAGGCGAAGACACCGACGCCAAGTAGTTTCGCGAATTGAGCCCGGCACCCGTTGGTGTCGGGCTCTTTTCATGTACGAGTTCTGGCGTACACAAATTTGGCGGAGTGGTCCCCGGCGCCGTTGGTGGTTCGGGCCGAGGAGGGGTGCGGCGGCTTATGAAATCCATGCGCTTGCGACTGGACGTCTCGTACGACGGCGCGGACTTCTCAGGGTGGGCGGTCCAACCCGGCCGGCGCACGGTGGCCGGCGTGCTTCTCGAGGCGCTCGGGCGGCTGGCGGGCGTGGACACCGCCTTCGGATTGACGGTCGCCGGTCGTACGGACGCGGGGGTTCACGCGTCAGGCCAGGTGTGCCATGTGGACCTGGCGGATGACGTCTGGACAACGCTCGAGGCGTCGCTGCTGCGGAGGCTGGCCGCGTTGATGCCGCCGGACGCCCGGGTGAAGTCGATCACCCCGGTGCCGTCCACGTTTGACGCTCGGTTCTCGGCCACGTATCGCCGGTACGAATACCGGGTGGCGGACACCGTGTGGGGGCCGGAGCCGTTGCGGCGGCACGACACGATCCACTGGGTGCGGCCGCTCGACGTGGATCGGCTCAGCGCCGCCTCGTACGGGCTGACCGGGGAACACGACTATGCGGCGTACTGCAAGCGCAAGGAGCACGCGACGACCGTCCGGGCGATCACCAGCCTCGACTGGCGGCGTGATCCGGACGGGGTCGTGGTGGCCACCGTGCAGGCCGACGCGTTCTGCCAGTCGATGGTGCGCAGCCTGGTCGGGGCGTTGCTGGCCGTGGGCGACGGGCGGCGCGACCCGGGGTGGCCGTCGACGCTGCTCACCCTGTCGGAACGCTCCAGCGCGGTCACGGTGGCGCCGGCGCACGGCCTCACGCTGATCGCGGTCGGCTACCCGGACGAGAGCGACTACGCCGTACGGGCCGAAGCCACCCGACGCCTCCGGGCCTGAGAAAGGGTTCAGGAGGCGGCGAGCACGCCGGGCGGCTGTGGGGGAGCCGCCTGGTGGCCCAGCACCGAACCGCCGAGGTGGGTGTCGACGAGCTCGGCGGTGATCCGGGCCGCGTACGGATCGTCGGCCGGCACGACCTGCCCGCCGGGCCGGGTGATCACGCAGTACAGCAGGAAGTTGCCGCGGGTCCGCCAGCCGACCTGCGCGGTCGACGAGTCGCCGGGGACGGCCGGGATCGAGGTGAACCCGCCGTCCCCGCTCTCGACCAGCCCGCGCACCAGGTCGTCGACCTCGGCGGCGCCGGCCGCGTCGGACAGGGTGAACACCCCGGCGGTGACCCGGTAGTCGCCGTACGGCGCGGTGATGCCGGCCCGTACCACCTCGCTGCAGCCGCGCCCCACGAGCACCGCACCGAGCTTTCCGGTGGTGGCCGTGCGGCAGTCGGCGTCGAGGTGGCGCACCTCGATCCGGTAGGCCCCCGTGGCGCCCGCCGGTCGGAGTTCGTCACCCGGGAAGACCTCCCCGCGAGCCGGCGTGGCCGGCGCCATCGGGGTCACCGACTGCCGCTGATGCCGGTCCGAGGCGAGCACCAGGAAGCCGATGGTCAGCGCGAGGCCGAGCAGGATCACGCCGGCGATGCCCTGGGTGAGCCAGAGCACCGCCCGCTGCGGTTCGACGGCGGACCGGCGCCGGGTGGTGGTGCGCCGAACCCGCGGCCGCGGCGACGCAACCCGCCGCTTGCGCGGGGGTGGCGCCACCACCCGCCGGCCGCGCAGCTGGGGCAGCGCCACCCGCAGGAGGCTCGAATGGGGTGGCGCCGGCGGCGGCCGGTGCTGGCCACCCGATCCGATGCCGCGGACCAGGAGCACCAGGCCGCCGTCGGCGGTCGCGCGGTGGGCTGGACGAGGAGGGGTGCCGTACCGCATGGCGACCAGGCTAGAAGCGCACCGTGATCGATGAACGCACAGAATGTGCGGCACCCCGCCGAACGTCCGCGCGTTATCCGGCGGCAGACTGGTGCGGTGACCGCAGACCATTACTTCAGCGCCGAGCCCACCGCGCCCGAGGTGCGCAGTGAGATCGTGTTCAACGTCGCGGGCCGCGACTACCGGCTGACCGTCGCGGCCGGCGTGTTCAGCGCGAGCCGGCTCGACCCGGGCACCGCCGTGCTGCTGCGCAAGGGTGACCTGCCGACTGCCGCGATCGCCGGCACGTTCCTCGACCTCGGCTGCGGCTACGGGCCGATCGCATGTGTGCTTGCGTCCGAGGCGCCGCGGGCCGTGGTGCACGCGGTCGACGTGAACTCGCGCGCCCGCGAGCTGACCGCGCTGAACGCCGGGGTGCTGGGCCTGGCCGACCGGGTGCGGGTGGCCGCGCCCGACGACGTGCCGGCCGACGTGACGTTCGACCAGATCTGGAGCAACCCGCCGACCCACGTGGGCAAGGCCGAGTTGCGGGCGCTGATGGAGCGCTGGTTGCCGCGGCTCGCGCCGGACGGGGTGGCCTGGCTGGTGATCAACCGAAATCTCGGTGGTGACTCGCTTCACGCCTGGCTGGCCGACACCGGCTGGGCGGTAGAGCGTATCGCCAGCCAGCGGGGCTTCCGGGTGCTGAAAGTGACGCGAAAAACCAACTGACGTTCGTCGTCGCCGCAGGGATGATTGCGGCCATGGGTTACGTGGATGTCGCTGGGGCCGGATTTGTGCTGCCCGACGGGCGCCGGCTCTTCGCCGACGTCGCGTTCCGGGTCGGTGAGGGAGCCAAGGTCGCGCTGGTCGGGCCGAACGGCGCGGGCAAGACGACGCTGCTGCGCATGGTGGCGGGCGACCTCGCGCTGCCCGAGGGCACGATCGCGCGGTCCGGTGGGCTCGGCGTGATGCGCCAGTTCATCGGCATGATCGGCGACGACCGTACGCTCGAAGATCTGGCCCTGTCGCTGGTGAAACCCGAGCTCGGCGCGGCCGGCGAACGGCTCGCGAAGGCCGCGGCGGCGCTCGACGACACCGAGCGCAGCCAGTTGGCGTACGCGAATGCTTTGGCCCACTGGGGTGAGGCCGGGGGCTACGACGTCGAGGTGCTCTTCGACGTCGTAGCCGTCGCGATCCTGGGCAAGCCGTGGGACGAGGTGCGGCACCGTCCGGTGCGGACACTCTCGGGCGGGCAGCAGAAGCGGTTCGCGCTCGACCTGCTGCTGCGCGGCGACGACGAGGTGCTCCTGCTCGACGAGCCTGACAACTTTCTCGACGTACCGGGAAAGCGGTGGCTCGAGGCGCGGCTGCACGAGTCACCGAAATCCGTGCTCTACGTCTCGCACGACCGGGAGTTGCTGGCCCAGACGGCCGACCGTGTGGTCGCCGTCGAGGGTGGCAGCGCGTGGACGCATCCGGGTGGCTTCGCGTCGTGGCACGAGGCGCGGGTGCACCGCCACGACCGGATGGAGGAGAACCGCCGCCGCTGGGACGAGGAGCACCAGAAACTCAAGGACCTGGTGTTCACGCTCAAGCAGAAGGCGACCTTCAACGACGGGCTGGCCTCGCGCTACCAGGCGGCCCAGACTCGCCTGCGCAAGTTCGAGGAGGCCGGTCCGCCGCCGACCCCGCCCAAGGAGCAGTCGCTGCGGATGAATCTGCGCGGCGGGCGTACGGCCAAACGGGCGGTGATCTGCGAGCAGCTCGAGATGGAGAACCTGACGTTCCCGTTCGACCTGGAGATCTGGTACGGCGACCGGGTGGCGGTGCTGGGCGCCAACGGCACCGGCAAGTCGCACTTCCTCCGCCTGCTGGCGGCCGGCGGCAGCGACCCCGAGGCCGAGAACAAACCGGTCGACGGCGCCCCGCTGTCCCACGTGGCGCACAACGGCGTCGCCCGGCTCGGCGCCCGCGTCCGGCCGGGGCACTTCTCGCAGACCCACGACCGGCCCGAACTGCTCGGACGCACGCTGGTCGAGATCCTGTGGCGCGGTGACGACCACCGGTCCGGAATGGACCGGGCGGGGGCCATGAAGGCGCTCAACCGGTACGAGCTGTCACAGCAGGGTGACCAGCGGTTCGGCACGCTCTCGGGCGGTCAGCAGGCGCGTTTCCTGGTGCTGCTGCTGGAGCTGTCGGGGGCGACCGTGCTGCTGCTCGACGAGCCGACGGACAACCTCGACCTGGCCTCGGCCGAAGCCTTGGAGGAGGGGCTGCGTCTGTTCGAGGGGACCGTGATCGCGGTCACTCACGACCGCTGGTTCACCCGCTCGTTCGACCGCTTCGTGCTGTTTCAGAGCGACGGCGAGGTCGTCGAGACCCCCGAACCAGTTTGGGACGTGCGCTAGTTTTTTGTCCTCGGGCCGGGTTATGGTCCGAGGCAACACAACCCCACGGGAGTCCGGTGCACCGGGCTGAGAGGGGGGCTGACGCGGCCCCCGACCGTCGAACCTGATCCGGATCATGCCGGCGCAGGGAGGAGCGTCCGTTGTCGTTTCCGCGTTTGCATATCGTCACCGACTCGCTCGACGTCGTCCGGGGCGTGCTCGGGCACGGCCCGGTGGCCGTCCAGATCAGAGTCAAGACCAACGACCGCGCGGCGTACGCCCTGACGGTCGCCGCCCTCGAGCTGTGCCGCCCGGCCGGGGCGCTCTGCCTGGTCGACGACCGGGTCGGGGTGGCGCTGGCGGCCGGCGCCGACGGGGTCCACGTGGGCGCCGACGACCTGCCGGTGGCCGCCGCCCGGCGAGTGCTCGGGCAGCACGCGATCCTCGGTGCGACCTGCCGCAACCCCTCCGCCGCCCGCGCCGCCGTCGCGGACGGCGCGTCGTATCTCGGCGTGGGGCCGACGTTCACGACGACGAGCAAGAGCGGGCTGCCCGATCCGATCGGTCCCGCGGGGGTCGCGGCGATAACGCGGGCCGTGCCGGGAACGCCGGTGATCGCGATCGCGGGCATCACGCCGGAACGGGTGGCCCAGCTCGACTGCTACGGCGTGGCCGCGATCTCGGCGGTCGCCGTGGATCCCGCGGGCGTGACAGCGGAGTTCCTGAAGGCGCTGGCGTCCGATGAGTGACATCGCGATCGTCGGGGGCGGCGTCATCGGGCTGGCCATCGCCTCGCGGCTGGTCGACCGGGGCGCCGACGTGACGGTGTTCGACGGCGGCGACGAGGGCGCCTGGCACGTCGCGGCCGGCATGCTCGCGCCCGGCGGCGAGTCCGAGCACGAGGATCCGCGGCTGATCCGGCTGTTCGAACGGTCGGCCGAGCTGTGGCCCGGCTTCGCGGCCGGGCTGGGCGTCGACGTCGGCTACGACGACACCGGCACGCTCGGCCTCGCCATGACGGCCGACGACGTGGCCGAGCGGTCGCGCCTCTGGACCGGGCAGCAATTGCCCCTGCTGCGCCCGTCCCAGCTGCGCGAGTTGGAACCGGCGCTTTCCCCCCGCGTACGCCTGGGGGCCCTCGCCCGGGCCGAGCGCCAGGTCGACCCGCGCAAGGTGGTGGCGGCCCTCCGCGACCGCCTCGGCTCGCGGATCGTCGCCAAGCGGGTCGACTCGCTGTCCGATATAGAGGCACGGACGGTGGTCGTGGCGGCCGGCTGCGGCACCGCCCCGCTCACCGGGTTGCCCGTGCGGCCGGTGAAGGGTCAGGTGCTGCGGTTACGGGGTGAGCCCGGCCTGCTGCGGCATGTGCTGGACGCGGCGGTCGACGGTCGCGAGGTCTACCTCGTGCCGCGCGCGGACGGCGAGATCGTGGTCGGCGCGACCCAGGAGGAGCGCACCGACCGGCTGATCACCGCGGGTGGCGTCCACGAGCTGCTGCGCGCCGCCCTCGACCTGGTGCCGGCGCTGGCCGAGTTCGAGCTGACCGAGACCACGGTCGGGCACCGGCCCGGCAGCCCCGACAACGCGCCCCTGCTGGGCCGCCTGGACGAGCGCGTGATCGTGGCCGCCGGGCACTTCCGAAACGGCATCCTGCTGACGCCGGTCACCGCCGAGCTCATCGCCGACCTGGTGCTCACTGGCGAGGCCGATCCCACGCTGGCCGACTTCTCACCCCGGAGGTTCTGATGCGGCTGACGGTGAACGGGCGCAGCTCCGACGGTTTTGTGCGCGATCTGTCCGTACGGGAACTCGTCGAGACGATCACCGAGGCGCGGCGCGGCGTGGCGGTCGCGGTCAACGGCGAGGTGGTGCCCCGCTCGACGTGGGAGGCCACGGCCCTGGCCGAGGGCGACTCGGTCGAAGTGCTCACCGCGGCGCAGGGAGGCTGACGATGCTGTTCGGCAAGTCACGACTGATCCTGGGGACCGGCGGGGCGAACAGTCTGGCCGCGCTGGAGCAGGCGATCGTCGCCTCCGGAACCGACCTGGTGACGGTGGCGCTCCGCAGGGTCGACGCGGCCGGCCCCGGACTGCTGCCGATGCTCGACCGGCTCGGCGTGCGGGTGCTCCCCAACACGGCCGGCTGCTACACGGCGGGCGACGCGGTGAAGACCGCCCACCTGGCCCGGGACGCCTTCGAGACCGACCTGATCAAGCTAGAGGTGATCGGCGACGAGCGGACCCTGCTGCCCGACGGGATCGAGCTGCTGCGGGCCGCGGAACAGCTGGTGGGCGACGGCTTCACGGTGCTGCCGTACACCAGCGACGACCCGATCCTGGCCCGCCGCCTGGCCGACGTGGGCTGCGCGGCGGTGATGCCGGCCGGTTCGCCGATCGGCTCCGGGCTGGGCATCTCGAACCCGCACCACATCCGCCTGATCCGGCAGAGCGTGGACGTTCCGGTGGTGCTTGACGCGGGTATCGGCACGGCCTCGGACGCGGCGCTCGCGATGGAACTGGGCTGCGACGCGGTGCTGGTCGCGAGCGCGATCACCCGCTCCGACGACCCCGGAGCGATGGCCGAGGCCATGCGGCACGCGGTGATCGCGGGCCGGCTGGCCTTCACGGCGGGACGGATCCCGCGACGGTTCCACGCTCTGGCGTCCACTTCGGACGACGGGCTGGCCCAGTGGTGACGCCTCGCGGGCCCGTGGTGCTGACCGATTCGGTCGAAGGGCCGGCGCCGTGGTGACGCCGGGCGGGCTCGTGGTGCTCACCGATCGGCGGCTCGCGGCCGGGTCTGTCGTCGAGGTGGTGCGGGCCGCGGTACGCGGGGGCGCGTCGTGGGTCATCCTGCGCGAAAGGGACCTGCCGTACGAGTCCCGGCTGCGGCTCGCGACGGAGCTGCGCGACGTTGTTCCGGCCGGGCGGTTGATCGTCGCCGGGCCTGACCCGCTGGGCGGTGACGCGGTTCATCTGGCCGAGCGCGACCCGCTGCCGATCGGCGACGTGCGGTTGGCCGGGCGTTCGCGGCACGGACGCCTGTCCGATGAGGACTATGCGACGCTCTCGCCGATCTGGCTGACGGAAACGAAACCGGGGTACGGCCCGGCGCTGGGGCCGGCCGCAGCGGCTCGGCTGGCGGGGGATGTGCCGTGGCTGGCTCTCGGGGGGATCGACTCGGCGGCCCGGGCCGCGGAATGCGCGG
Source organism: Paractinoplanes hotanensis (assembly GCF_023717965.1). Taxonomy (NCBI): domain Bacteria; kingdom Bacillati; phylum Actinomycetota; class Actinomycetes; order Micromonosporales; family Micromonosporaceae; genus Paractinoplanes; species Paractinoplanes hotanensis. The sequence continues at coordinate 20,150 of NZ_JAMQOL010000025.1, forward strand.
CGGTGGGGGCGGCCGGGGTCGCTGTGCTGGGCGCGATCATGCGATCCGCCGATCCGGAACGGACGGCGGCCGAGTTGACCGAAGCGTTCACCGCTACCGCCGCCGCCCCACCCAGGGTGGGCAGCCTATCGGAGCACGCCGAGAAGCGGCTCGAGTTATCCACAGGCATGTCTGAGCGGCGGGCGGTGACGTGGTCGTGACGACGTCCAGCGGGCGGGTCGCCGACGAGCCGGACTTCGAGGGCGAACTGAGGATTCACGCTGGCCGCAAGGCGTATGGCGCTGCCGGCCTTCCGGTTGAGTGGTGCCCGTTGTCCACAGGCGCAGCACGCTGGCGGCCGGTGAGGCCGGCATGACGCCGCCGGTGGTGTTGACGATCGCCGGGTCGGATTCCGGTGGGGGAGCGGGGATCCAGGCCGACCTCAAGACTTTCGCGGCGCTCGGTGCCTTCGGCGTCTCGGTGATCACCGCAGTGACGGCGCAGAACACGCTCGGCGTCACCGCCATCCACCCGATTCCGATCGACGTGGTGGCAGCTCAGTTGGACGCGGTGCTCGACGACTTCCCGCTGGCGGCGGTCAAGGTCGGCATGATCGGCGACCCGGCGGTGGCCGAGCTGATCCTGGACCGGGCCGACCGGCTGCCCAACCTGGTGGTCGATCCGGTGCTGGTGGCCACGTCGGGAGCACGGCTGGCCGAGACCGCCTCGGTGGCGCCCCTGGTGGCGTACCCGTGCCTGTTGACCCCGAACCGGCACGAAGCCGCCGCCCTGGTCGGAAGGGTGATCGAGACGGCCGAGGAGATGGCCGTCGCGGCGGACGAGCTGGTCGGGCGGGGCGCGCGGGCGGTGGTGGTGACCGGTAGCGAGGGCGCGGTCGACGTTCTGCGCTTCGACGGGACGACCGAGGTTTTGCGGGGGGAGCCGGTGCGCACGGAGAACAACCACGGATCGGGCTGCACCTTCTCGTCGGCGATCGCGGTGCGGCTGGCCGCCGGTGATCCGGTGCCGACGGCCGTACGGAATGCCAAGTCCTATGTGACCGCAGCGCTCCTCGGTGGGCGCGACTGGCGGCTGGGCGACGGGCCCGGGCCGCTGGACCACTTCGTTTTCTAGGGAGTCGGCAAGAGGCGGCGCCGGGGCTTCGTACGCCCGAACGCTGTCTGGTTTGTACCTATAGGGGAGGAATCATGAGGCGCAAGACGTACGTCGAGGGACCGCGGTCCGACATCCGGGTGCCGTTCGTGGAGGTCGAGCTGAGCGGCGGGAACGAGCCCGTCCGGCTCTACGACACGTCCGGTCCGGGCAGCGATCCCGAGGTCGGGCTGCCGCCGCTCCGCAAGCCGTGGGCGAGCGGTCGTACCCAGCTGGCGGCGGCCCGGGCCGGCGAGGTGACCCCCGAGATGGAGTTCGTGGCGGTCCGCGAGAACGTGCCGGTCGAACTGGTGCGCTCGGAGATCGCGGCGGGCCGGGCCGTGCTGCCGGTCAACCGCAACCACCCGGAGTCGGAGCCGATGATCATCGGGTCGCGGTTCCTGGTGAAGGTCAACGCGAACATCGGCACGTCGGCGGTGACATCGTCGGTGGCCGAGGAGGTCGAGAAGCTGACCTGGGCCACGCGGTGGGGCGCCGACACGGTGATGGACCTGTCGACCGGGCCGCGCATTCACGAGACGCGCGAGGCGATCATCCGCAACTCGCCGGTGCCGATCGGGACCGTACCGATCTATCAGGCGCTCGAGAAGGTCAAGGGCGACCCGGTGAAGCTGACCTGGCCGCTGTTCAAGCAGACCATCCTCGAACAGGCCGAGCAGGGCGTCGACTACATGACGATCCACGCCGGCGTGCTGCTGCCGCACGTGCCGCTGGCCGCGGACCGTGTCACCGGCATCGTCTCGCGCGGTGGCTCGATCATGGCGGCCTGGTGCCTGGCCCACCACGAGGAGAATTTCCTCTACACGAACTTCGCCGAGCTGTGCGAGATCTTCGCGGCGTACGACATCACGTTCTCCCTCGGCGACGGCCTGCGCCCCGGCTCCATTGCCGATGCCAACGACGAGGCCCAGTTCGCCGAACTTCGTACGCTCGGCGAACTGACCCACCTGGCCTGGGAACACGACGTGCAGGTGATGGTCGAGGGCCCGGGCCACGTGCCGATGCACAAGATCAAAGAAAACGTGGACCTGCAGGTCGAGCTGTGCGGCGGCGCCCCGTTCTACACGCTCGGGCCGCTGACCACCGACATCGCCCCGGCCTACGACCACATCACGTCGGCCATCGGCGCCGCGATGATCGGCATGTTCGGCACCGCGATGCTCTGCTACGTGACTCCCAAGGAACACCTCGGCCTGCCCGGCAAGGACGACGTGAAGGCCGGGATGATCGCCTACAAGATCGCGGCGCACGCGGCCGACCTGGCCAAGGGGCACCCGGGCGCACAGGCCTGGGACGACGCCCTGTCGAAGGCCCGGTTCGAATTCCGCTGGGAGGATCAGTTCGAGCTGGCGCTGGACCCGGGGACGGCCCGCGCGTACCACGACGAGACGCTGCCGGCCGAGCCCGCGAAGACGGCCCACTTCTGCTCGATGTGCGGCCCGAAGTTCTGCTCCATGAAGATCAGCCACGACCTCAAGGCGCAGGGCATGGGCCTGAAGTCCGCCGAGTTCGTGGCGGGCGGGAGCAAGGTCTATGTGCCGGTGACCCCGGTCAACGGCCCAGGCCGCTGACCCAGTCCGAGATCTCGCCGTCCGGCTTCTGCGGCTGAGGCGGGGTGAAGCCGTCGAACGGGGGCATCGTGATGACGCCCGTGTCGGACGGGCGCAGCTCGTCGTCGGTGCGCTGGGCGGCCACCGCGGCACGGGCGGCGACGGCGGCCCTCGGGGCCACCGTCGCGCGTCCGGTGGCTGCTGGGGGCGTGCCGGCGCCGGGCAGGCCCGGACCGGCCTTGGTGGCCGCCTTGGCGATCGCCGACTCGGGCTGGGCGTCGCGCTGCGGCAACGGCGGGCGGTCGGGAGCGGGCTCGGCGGCAGCGGGCGGGCGGGGGCGGTCGGTTTCCGGGCCGCGGCCCAGCACGGCGGCGAGCACGGAGCCGAGGACGCCGGCGCCGGTGGCGGTCATGGCAGCCCAGTACGGCAGTTCCTGCGCCCGGGTCGAACCGGGGCCGGCGATCAGGTAGGCGACGGTGAACAGCGCCGGACCGGGCAGGCCGGCCAGCGCGATGGCCACTGTGGACAGCTGCCGGCGGCGGGCGATCAGGCCCACCGCGACGCCGGCGATCAGGGCCAGCGCGGGCATGGTGAGCAGCGAGGCCTGCTCGGCCAGGCCGTCGGGCACGAAGCCGGCGTCGAGCACTCCCAGCCGTACGGCGGGAACCTGCTCGCCCGACCGCAGCGACGGCGCCACCGACACGATCGCGAACAGCCAGGCCACTGCGCTCATCGTCAGCAGGCTCCAGCGGGCGGCGTTGCGGCCCAGGGCAGCCCAGGCGGCGAAGATGCCGGCCGCCGCGCCGAGCACCGCGCAGGCGCCGATCACGAAGACCGCGTCCACGCCGGCGACCTGCGCGCTGCGCGCCGGTTGCATGGTGAGCGGGACGATCGCGGCCGCGCCCAGACCTGCCGCGATGCCGCCGATCAGCCTGGTGCCGGCGCCTGCCTTCGAGGTGAGGTGCGACCGGGCGGCCAGCCCGCCGGCCGCGGCCGCGGTCAGTGCGAACCACGAGACCCAGGCCAGCTGGGTGGTCCATGCGTCACGCGTGGTGACCTCGACAACACGGGAGAAGCTCAGCACGCCCAGCCCGTAGGCGAGGCCGAGCTGTCCGGCCCCAACCAGCGCAGCGGCGCCGAATGCGGTTCCCACCAACTTCGCCCAGGTGCGAAAAGCCATGCCCGGCACGTTACGGTTTCCTCGCCTACGCGCTCAACAGCGGGGGTCGATTCTTAAAATCCCGCTTAGGTATTTATACGGAGAGTGAGTTGTGAGTCAGGCCATCAGGAGGTCGTGGAGCAGGGCGCTGGAACGCGCCACCTCGTCGGAGTGCGCCGTACGCCCCAGGGTGCGGGGGCGGGGGATGCGCACGTCGACGATCTCGCGGACCCGGCCCGGCCGCGGGCTGAGCACGACGACCCGGTCGGCCAGCAGCACCGCCTCGTCGATCGAGTGGGTCACGAAGACGGTGGTCGCTTCCTGCTCCATGTGGATGCGCTGCAACTCGATCGAGAGCTCCTCGCGGATCAGCGGGTCGAGCGCCGAGAACGGCTCGTCCATCAGCATCACCTGAGGCTTCCCGATCAGCGCGCGGCACAGCGCCACCCGCTGTTGCATGCCGCCCGAGAGCTCGTGCGGCAGCCGCTTCTCGAAGCCGGTCAGGCCGGTCAGGGCCAGCAGCTCGTGCGCACGGTCGCGGTACTGCGCCTTGCGCCAGCCGAAGATCTGCACCGGCAGCAGAACGTTGTCGAGCACCGAACGCCAGGGCAGCAGAGCCGGTCGCTGGAACATCATGGACACGTCCCGCCGCGGCTTGACCACCTTCTCGCCGCCCACGTCGACGCGGCCGGCGGTCGGCGGCAGCAGGCCCGCGATCATCCGTAGCAGCGTCGACTTGCCGCAGCCGGAGCGGCCCACCACGGCCACGAACTCGCCGTCGGCGACCTCGAGGCTGACGTCGCGCAGCGCCTCGACCGTGCCCGAGCGCCCGCTGAACGTGCGGGACACCTGGTCGACCCGGATCATGACGCGAGCCGCCAGCGACCGCTGCGCGCCACCAGCAGGGTCAGCGCCTGCGGCATCAGACCGGAGTGGTTGTCCGGCGTGAGACGGATCGGGCCGGAGAGCCCGTCGATCTGCGAGGTCTCGAGGATCTCGCGGATCCGCGGGCGGTCGGCGCCGACCCGGGCCACCGCGTCGGCGATCAGGTCGGCCGCGTCGGCGGCGAACGAGGCCACGCCCGAGTAGCTGCCGTACCGGGACGTGTAGTCGCGGAACCACTGCTTGCGGGAGGACTTGGCCGGGGTCGTCGCGATCACGTCGTCGATCGCCAGGATCTGGGTGAACACCATCGTCGCGTTGTTCGTCGCGCTCGCGGCGCTGCGCGGGATGAACAGGTCGCCGGCCGCGGCCGAGTCGAAGTAGATGCGGCCCCCGAAGCCCGCGGCCCGGGCGTCGGTGGCGGCCTGTTGAGCCAGATCGGGCGGGGTGAGCACGACCAGCGCGTCCGGTTCGGTGTCGGTCAGGGTGCCCACCGACTGGGCGATGTCGCTGGCCGCCGGCTTGACCGAGCGGGTCGCCGTCCTTGTGACGGTGGTGCCCCGCAGCGCGCCGGTCAGCGCCGCGTCGGCGCCCCGGCCGTAGAGATCGTTGGTGTGCAGCACGGCGATCTTCTTGTGGCCGGCGCGGGTGAACTCGGTGACCAGCGCGGCGGCGCTGTCGCCCGAGTTGGGGCCGAGCTTGAAGACGTACTGCCGTTCGGCGACCGGGTTGGTGATCTCGTCCGCGGCGGCCAGCGCGATCGTCGGGATCGTCTTGTCGTTGATCGTCTTCGCGGCGCCGACAACGCACTGGTCGCAGGTGCCGGTGACGATCGCGGCGACGGCCGGGTTGTCGGCGAACGTGCTGATGTTGCGCAGCGAGGACGTCGGGTCGTTCCGGTTGTCCTGCGTGCGCAGTTCCAGCTTGCGGTCGCCCAGCTGGCCCGAGGCGTTGATCTGCTCGATCCGCAGCTGGAGGGCGCGGGCGTACGCGGTGTCGACCGCCGACGAGTTGTTGAGGTCCGCCGCGATCACGACGGTGTTACCGCTCGCGGCGGCGTCGTCGTCGGAAGTGCAGCCGGCCGCGCCGGCGAGAAGCATCGATGCCACGGCAGTAGCCGCCGTGATGCGGTGGAGCCGCACGGGAGTCCCTCCTAGAGGGGCGGAAGGCGAAGGGGACGGCAGCATCGTGGTCCGGCGGCGTGCCCGCCGACACGGACAGCGTGTCCGTTCGATCGCGCCAAACCTTGCCAACGTGAAGGCCCCTGGTCAAGCGGGGCTCCATCGATGGCGCGAGACGCTTGTCTCACATACTGGTAGAAATATGAAGGGTGTGCGGTGACCGGCTCGTCACTGAATGTCGTGGTCGATATATTCGCGCACGTCAAAGCGCCATGCGTGTCGAGAGTAGAACTGTCGAGATTGCTTGCAGTCGGACACGAAGTTCGTTTCCGGGTGTTTCCAGACTTCCCAAAGGGACGGCCGTTCTGATGAAATTCCCGGGCCGCGCGACGTCCTGCGGGCGAAAAGCCATGGGGAAGACCACGGAGGAGAAGTCTTGAGCACCGGATCCTCGACCCAGGTGGCGCGTCGTGGTGTCTTTCCTCGTCTGAGAGACGCCCGCATCCGCGCCAAGCTGGCTCTGATCCTGGTCGTTCCTCTGGTCGCTGTCATCGCACTTGCCACCGCCCGTCTGGTCGACGTCGGACAGCGCGCCTCCGAGGCGGGCACGGTCGAGGAACTGACCAAGCTGGAGACCGACATCTCGGGGCTCACCCAGCTGCTGCACGTCGAGCGCATGGCCGCCGCCGCCTACGTGGGCAACCCGCGCAGCCAGCCGGGCAGCTACCAGGCGGCCGTCGGCGCGAGCGACGCCCAGATCCAGGTCTACCGCGCGCACCGGGCCGACATCGAAGACCCGCCGGGCGCCGTACGCGACCGCCTCGCCCGCATCGACGACCACCTGAACACCATGGACGCCACACGCACGGCGGTCGGCGACCGCAACGGCATCGCCGTCGCCGAGGCGGTGTCCCGCTACAGCGTGGTGATCACCGACCTGGTCGCCTACGGCGAGGCCGTCAGCCAGTACGCCGGCGACGGCGAGGTGGCCGACCGGCTGCGCGCGATCTCGGCGTTCGCCCGGGCCAAAGCCGGCACCGCCGACCAGGAAGCAGTCTCGTACGCCGCCCGGATCACGAACGACCTCAGCGCCGAGCAGCGCACCGCGTTCATTGCCAGCCAGACCAGTCAGCAGGAGGCGCTGCTCGCCTTCTCGCTGGTCGCCGATCCGGGCCAGCGCTCCCTCGTCGACAACGTGGTCAGCGGCGACGCCGTCAACCTGGTCGACGGCGTGGCCAGCCGGCTCAGCCGGGTCGGCGGCGGCTCGGTCGAGGCGGCCGAGATCATCCAGTCCTTCGGCGCGGTGGTCGACCTCATGCGCTGGGCCGAGCAGGAGCTCGAGGCCGACGTCGTCGACCAGGCCTCGTCCGACCGCGACGGCGTCGTCCGCCAGGCCGCGATCGAGTCGGCGCTGGTCGTGCTCGTGCTGATCGTGGCCGTCGCGCTCGCGGTCATCCTGGCCCGTTCGCTCAACCTGTCGCTGCGCCGGCTGCGCGAAGGCGCGCTGGCTGTAGCCAACCGCGACCTGCCCGACGCCGTGGCCCGGCTGCGCGACGCCCGCAACCTCGGTGAGGGCGGCGCCGACGACATCGTCCGTCAGGTCCGCGACCCCATCAAGCTGCCCAACCGTGACGAGATCGGCCAGGTCGCCCAGGCGTTCAACGTGGTCCACCGCGAGGCCGTCCGCATCGCGGCCGAGCAGGCCGCCCTGCGCACCAGCGTCTCGACGATGTTCCTCAACCTGGCCCGGCGCAGTCAGTCGCTGGTCGACCGGATGATCGGCGAGCTTGACCAGATCGAGCGCACCGAGGAGGACCCGAAGCGGCTCGCGCAGCTCTTCGAGCTCGATCACCTGGCCACCCGGATGCGCCGCAACGACGAGAACCTGCTGGTGCTGGCGGGCGCCGACTCCAGCGCACCCCGCCGTGAGGACGCGCTGCTGGTCGACGCGCTGCGTGCCGCCCAGTCCGAGGTGGAGCTCTACAACCGCATCGAGTTCGGCACCGTCGACACCGACATCTCGATCGCCGCGCTCGCCGTCAACGACGTGGTGCGCCTGGTCGCCGAGCTGCTCGACAACGCCACCCGGTTCTCCCCGCCCAACACCATCGTGGTGGCCGACGGCCGGCGCATCCGCGACTACGTGGTGATCCAGGTGGAGGACCGCGGCCTCGGCATGTCCGAGGAACAGATGGACCAGCTCAACCGCCGCCTGGCCGAACCGCCGAGCGTCGATGTGGCCGCGTTCCGGCTGATGGGTCTGGCCGTGGTCGGCCGGCTCGCCTCGCGCTACGGCATCCGCGTCGAGCTGCGGGCCAACATCGAGGGCGGCACGGTCGCCCAGGTCACCCTGCCGAGCTCCATCGTCGTGCTGCCCAGCCGGCGCCTCGACCCGCCGGCCCGGCCGCAGGAGCTGGGCACCTCGCCGTACGGTGGCGGCAGCTGGGACGCGCAGGCCGGGCGGGCCGCCACGGCGACGCTGCCGACGATCGCCCCCGAGCCGTGGCGCGAGCCGACCCCGCAGCCGCACACCGCGCACCCGCAGCTGCCGATGTTCCCCTCGCAGCGGCCCCCGTCCGACCCGGACGTGCAGCCGACCCCGAACCGTCCGCCGCTGCCGACCCGCGTCACCAAGACCATCGACGCCACATCCACCTCGACGACCATGAACGGCTTCGCCGCCGCCTCCACCGTGCCCGCACCGGCGCCGGTCGCACCCGAACCGGTGTCGCCGCCGCCTCCGCCGACCGGCAGCTCCTGGGGCGCCGCGCTGGCCGCGATGCCGCCGGTGCCCGCGCCGACGGCCGCCCCGACGCCGGACGAGCGCAACGACGCTCCGATCTTCGTGAAGATGCAGCAGAGCTGGTTCCGCGATCACGACGCGGCGAGCCAGGAGGAGTGGGGGATGCCGACCGCCGGCTACGCCCCGCCACCGAACAGCTCGTCGGGTCAGGCGAACCCGGCTGCGGCCCCGGCCCCGGCCACGGAGAGGGCGGAACCCGCGCCCGCGCCCGTGTCGCCGCCGGTCTCACCGCCGCCCGCACCGCCCGCCGCAGCGGCCCCGGCGGCCGCACCGACGGGCACCGGGCACAATGGACCGTCCGTGCCGAAGCCGCGCCCCGCGGCCGAGGACCGGTGGAGGACATCGGCCGACGAGGGGTGGCAGAGGGCAATGGCAGCGGCGGAACCCGTCGACGCCGGCACCACGCGGTCCGGCCTCCCCAAGCGAGTTCCCCAGGCGCAGCTGGTGCCCGGCGGCGTACAGCCCGGGCCGAGCAACCAGAACAAGCGCAGTCCCGACGAGGTTCGTGGTCTGCTCTCCGCATACCACCGGGGTGTGCAACGTGGACGGACGGACGGTTCCGCCGAGTCCGCCACCCAGGCTAAGGAGATCTAACGGTGACCAGGCCCCCCACCATGCAGGACATGGGCTGGCTGCTCAACAACTTCGCCAACAGCGTCGCCGGCATCGCCCACGTCGTGGCGGTGTCCGCCGACGGACTGCTGCTGGCGGCGTCGCGCGACCTGCCGGCCGACCGCGCCGACCAGCTCGCCGCCATCACCTCCGGCGTGGTCAGCCTGACCGACGGCGCCTCCCGCATGTTCAACGCGGGCGCGGTCAACCAGACGATCATCGAGATGGACAGCGGATACCTGTTCCTCATGTCGATCAGCGACGGCTCCTCGATGGCCGTGCTGGCCGCCCGCAGCTGTGACGTCGGCCAGGTCGGCTACGAGATGGCGCTGCTGGTCGAGCGGGTCGGCGCCTCGCTGTCGCCGGTGGCACGCGAAGCAGTCAGTCATTAGTCGCCGGCTCGACGGAAGGGGGTGAACGCGCGTGGGCCAGCCACAGGACCCGAGAGGCAACCTGGTGCGCCCGTACGCGGTCACCCGCGGACGGACGGAGCCGCGTCGGGACATCCCGATCGAGGCCGTTCTGGTGGCCAGCCAGGCCGGTCTGCAGGAAGCCCGGTTCGCCGGGCATGACAAATACCGCATCGCCGTGCTGTGCGAGGCGAAGGCGCAATCGCTGGCCGAGCTCTCGGCGCTGACCCGGCTTCCGCTGGGTGTGGCTCGGGTGCTGGTCGCGGACATGGTGGCCGACGGGCTGCTGTCGTTGCACAGCGCCGCTCCCAAGACTGGGTTCACGGAGCGGATGGATCTGCTGGAAAGGGTGTTGAGTGGACTTCGCAAGCTCTGAGCGGGCGGGGGCGCAACCCAAAGAGATCACTTCGGCGAAGATCGTCGTCGCCGGAGGTTTCGGCGTGGGGAAGACGACGTTGGTCGGAGCGGTCTCCGAGATCGAGCCGCTGACCACCGAGGCCGTGATGACCTCGGCCGGGCAGGGGATCGACGACGCGTCCAAGGTGCCCGGCAAGGGGACCACCACGGTGGCGATGGACTTCGGCCGCATCACGATGGCCGACGACCTGATCCTCTACCTTTTCGGCACCCCCGGACAGACCCGTTTCTGGTTCATGTGGGACGAGCTGATCCGCGGTGCGGTCGGCGCGGCCGTGCTGGTCGACACGCGGCGCATCGCCGACGCGTTCGCCCCGCTCGACTACTTCGAGAACCGTCATCTGCCCTATCTGGTCGCGCTGAACTGCTTCGACGGCGCGCCCCGTTACGAGCCGGACGAGGTGCGGGAGGCGCTGGCCATCCCGGCCCACGTGCCGCTGGTCATGTGCGACGCCCGCCACCGCGATTCGGTGAAGCAGGTGCTGGTGGGGGTTGTGGAGCACGCGATGGCGACATTGGTTGCCGAGCAGAGCGGCGGATACCGGACGCCGGTCGGCTGAGGCTCGTTCCCCACACAAGATCAAAAGCAAGTGTCGTGGCGGGGGTGAATGCTGCCCCCGCCACCTCTTGTTTTCAGGGTCAAAGGCCAGATGTCGTAGCCGGGTGGTGGGTGCAGACCGCTGCTCCCGCCGAGGGCCGCGGCGGGGTGAGCTGGGCGCTGGCGCGCCCATAACGCTCACCCCACCACGGCGACGTGCGTGAGTGGTTGCGCCAACTTCGGAAAACCCGTGCCGGGACGTTCACTGTGGTTCCGGGAATGACGGCCGGAGCTGTCAGACGGGTAGGCGGTAGCCGCGTTTGACTACTGTCTGGATGACGCCGGGGGCGCTCAGGCCGGCGCGTAGGCGGGCGACGGCCATTTCGACGGCGTGTTCGTCGGCGCCCCGGGGAAGGGCGTGCAGCAGCGCAGCCCGGGAAAGGACGCGGCCGGGAACGGCGGCCAGGGCGCGCAGCACAGCCATGGGCGCGGGCGCCAAGGGGCGCAGCTCGCCGTCGACGATGGCGGCGTGGCCGCGCAGGGTCAGCGAGTGGCCGGCCACCTCCAGCGAGAGCGCGCGCCGAGGCAGCTCGTCGACGATAGTGCGGACCAGCGAGCTCAGCCGGGCCCGGGTCGGCGTGACCACCGGCACGTTGTGGCGGCGCAGCGGTGCGGCCGTGACCGGGCCCACGCAGGCGGCCAGGACGTCGCCGCGCAGGGCCTCCAGCACGGCGTCGGAGCCGGGGCCGGCCGTGCGCAGCAGGGCTTGAACGGCCGGGGCGGCGGTGAACGTGACCGCGTCGACCAGCCGGGCGGTGATCAGGTCGACCAGGCGGTGCAGCGGCGCGGGGTCGGTGGGCGCCGCCCAGCGATAGACCGGCACCTCGATCACCCGGGCGCCCGCCTGCTCCAGAGCCTCGGTGTATTCGGGCTGGCTCTCGCCGTGCAGCTGCATGGCCACGGTAAGGCCGCTGATGCCGCGTGACCGCAGGTGGTCGGCGACCTCCTCGTAGCTCTCGCCCTCGGGCGACCACTGGTCGTGCAGCCCGGCCGCCCGGACAGCGGCACGGGCCTTGGGGCCGCGAGCCACCAGATACGCTCCGGCGAGCACGGCCCGCAGCGGCTCGGCCAGGCCCCAGCCCTCGGCCGCCTCGAGCCAGCCGCGCATGCCGATGCCCGTGTTGACCAGCACGATGTCGGGCGGGGTGTCGAGGCAGGCCCGGGTGGCCGCCTTGAGCTCGGCGTCGTCGGCGATCGGGACGATCCGCAGGGCGGGAGCGATCACCACCCGGGCGCCGCGGCTCTCGAGCAGGTGGGCCAGCTCGTCGCGGCGGCGGTCGGCGGTGACGCCGACCGTGAAGCCGGAGAGCGACGCCGCCGGCTCGGACAGGGCGGCCGCCGTGATGACCGTCCGCTCCGTCATCGGGGCTCTTTTTCCAGTATCAGAAGTCGTGGCGCGGCCGTCCGGTCCACCGAAGGGCACGCTCGGAGTACGCCGTCCTCAGCGTCGACCCGCTCCCATGTCACGCCTGCGTTCTCCGCCATACCTCCGGCCGGCGCGCGCCACGACTCCTCTTCGCCGAACCGGGAAGCCGGTTCGGCGGTCACCGTCAGGTCCGTCCTCAACCCTGGCGGTGGCTTATCCATAGTGCGTCCTCCGCGCACGCCCGAGCCACGCTGGGCCCGCGTCGTCGAGGTGTCAGCACCATTGGCCATGACGGAAGCGTGCCGGTGAGGAATTTCGCCCTTGCGTCCCGTTTGTTTCGAGCCTGCTAAGACGTATCGACCTGTGACCTTCCCAACCTCCGATCCCGGTGTCGGGCGCGTCCTCGAGAGCGGGTATGCTTGGCAACGGTTATTCTTGGAGGTCGCGTCCGTACCCACCGGGGGTTCGTGTGCGGGGCCACCGATCGTGTTGCTCCGTTGCACGTTTTGACCACGCGCCGCGCAGCCGGGTATTGTTGCCTGCTGTTGTGCGACAGCTGCGAGCCCACTCCCCGGGGGTAGGCTTGATGCTCGCGTTCGCCGCGACCAGCGCGCGACCCCAGACCGACGACAAGACAAGGTAATTCTGTGCGTACGTACAGCCCGAAGCCGGGTGAGATCGAGCGTCAGTGGCACATTATCGACGCTTCTGACGTCGTTCTGGGCCGGCTGGCCACCCACACCGCGACCCTCCTGCGCGGCAAGCACAAGCCGACCTTCGCCCCGCATGTCGACACCGGCGACTTCGTGGTGATCATCAACGCCGGCAAGGTCGCCCTGACCGGCAACAAGCGGCAGACCAAGGTCGCTTACCGCCACTCGGGTTACCCGGGCGGCCTCAAGCAGGTCGGCTACGAGGAGCTGCTGAGCAAGCGCCCCGAGAAGGCGATCGAGCTGGCCGTCAAGGGCATGCTCCCGCACAACAAGCTCGCGCGGCAGATCATCAAGAAGCTGAAGGTCTACCCGGGCGCTGAGCACCCGCACGCGGCGCAGCAGCCCCAGCCGTTCGAAATCACCCAGATCGCGCAGTGAGCGCGGGAGAAGGCAGCAGCATGTCCGACGTTATCGAGCCCGAGGTCGTCGAGACCGTCGAGGAGCCCGCTGAGACGGTCGTTGTGGTCGAGACGCCCGCGCCGGCCCCGGTCCGCGCCCCGCGTCCCGGTGACCGTCCCATCCAGACCGTCGGCCGCCGCAAGGAGGCCATCGTCCGTGTGCGCCTCGTGCCCGGCACCGGCAAGATCACCTGCAACGGTCGCGACCTCGAGGCCTACTTCCCGAGCAAGGTGCACCAGCAGCTCATCCGTGAGCCGCTCGTCACCGCTGAGAAGGACGAGCAGTTCGACGTGATCGCGAACCTGCGCGGCGGCGGCATCACCGGCCAGGCCGGTGCCCTCCGTCTCGGCATCGCGCGGGCGCTCATCACGAACGAGCCCGACGACCGCCCCGCCCTCAAGAAGGCCGGCTTCCTCACCCGTGACGCCCGCGTCAAGGAGAGCAAGAAGTACGGTCTCAAGAAGGCCCGCAAGGCTCCGCAGTACTCGAAGCGCTGATTTTGCGCCGAGTCTGACACGGCCGGGTTGCGCCCCCTGGTGTTCTTCAGGAGGCCGGCCCGGCCGTTTTGCGTTCCCTCCCCTTCTCAACGCATCCGGCTCGCCTCCCCTGGAGGGGTGAACCGGCGAAAGGAAGCCTCCATGGGGCGTCTGTTCGGCACCGACGGCGTACGCGGGCTCGCGAACGGCGAACTTCTCACCCCGGAACTGGCCCTCAGCGTCGCCGTCGCGGCCGCGCGGGTGCTGGTCGAGAGCGACAGCAGCCACCAGCCGCTGGCGATCGTCGGGCGTGATCCGCGGGCCAGCGGCGAGATGCTCGAGGCGGCCGTGGTCGCCGGGCTGACCAGCGCCGGGGCCAACGTGGTGCGGGTCGGCGTGCTGCCCACCCCGGCCGTGGCCTTCCTGGTCGGCCAGACCAACGCCGACCTCGGCGTGATGCTCTCGGCCTCGCACAACCCGATGCCCGACAACGGGATCAAGCTCTTCGCCGCCGGCGGCACCAAGCTGCCGGACGAGCTGGAGGAGCGGATCGAGCAGGCGGTCAAGGACGGGCACGGGCTGATCGGCCGCCCGACCGGCGCCGGCATCGGGCGGGTCCACGACCTGCTGGACGGCGCCGAGCACTACGTGAAGCACCTGGTCGGCTCGGCCCCGCACAGCCTCGCGGGCATCAAGGTCGTCGTCGACTGCGCGAACGGCGCCGCCAGCGAGGTCGCGCCGGTGGTCTACGAGGAGGCCGGCGCCGAGGTCATCGCGATCCACGCCGACCCGGACGGCCTGAACATCAACGACGAGTGCGGCTCCACCCACCTCGACAAGGTGCGCGACGCCGTGCTGGCCGAGGGGGCCGACCTGGGCCTGGCGCACGACGGCGACGCCGACCGCTGCCTGGCCGTGACCGCCTCGGGCGACGTGGTCGACGGTGACCAGATCATGGCGATCCTGGCCCTGGCCATGCGCGACGCGGGCACGCTGACCGACGACACCCTGGTCGCGACCGTGATGAGCAACCTGGGACTGCGGATCGCCATGAAGCAGTCCGGCATCAAGCTGATCGAGACCAAGGTCGGCGACCGCTACGTGCTGGAAGAGCTGGCCGCCAAAGGCCTGGCGCTGGGCGGCGAGCAGAGCGGGCACATCGTCATGCCGGCCTACGCCACGACCGGCGACGGCGTGCTGACCGGCCTGCACCTGATGGCCCAGCTCGCGTCGACCGGCAAGTCGCTGGCCGACCTGGCGTCGGTCGTGCACCCGTTGCCGCAGGTGCTGATCAACGTCCGCGTCGGTGACCGGGCCGCGGGCGCCTCGGCCCCGGCCGTGCAGGCCGCCGTGGCGCTGGCCGAGAACGAGCTGGGCGAGACCGGCCGGGTGCTGCTGCGCCCGTCGGGCACCGAGCCGCTCGTCCGGGTGATGGTCGAGGCCGCCACCGAGGAGCAGGCCCGCGAGGTCGCCGAGCGCATCGCCGACGAGGTCCGTTCGGCATCCCCCGCCTGACAGCAACATCGAACACGGGCCAGTCCTTCGCGGGCCGGCCCGTTTCGCTCATCCGCCGCGCCGCTCGGCATGCTTACCCGCCGCGCGGCTTGGCAATGCTTATCTGCCGCGCGGCTCGGCAATGCTCATCCGCCGCGCAGCTTGGCGGGGCTTATCCGCGGCCCAGCTTGGCGAGGCGCTGAGCGGCCTCGTCGATCACGGATTCGCGCTTGCAGAAGGCGAAGCGGATCAGATGACGGCCCGCGGCCCGGTCGTCGTAGAACACCTGCGTGGGCACGGCGACCACGCCGCATCGCTCGGGCAGCTCCCGGCAGAACTCGATGCCGTCCGTCCCACCCAGCGGCCGGATGTCGGCCGTCACGAAGTAGGTGCCGTCCGAGGGCTGCACCGCGAAGCCGGCCTCGGCCAGCCCGGCGGTCAGATGGTCGCGCCGGGCCTGCAACTCGTCGCGGAAGCCGGTGAAATAGTCGTCGCCGAGGCCCAGCGCCACCGCCACGGCCGGCTGCAACGGGCCCGCGTTGACGAAGGTCAGGAACTGCTTCACCCGCGTCAGCGCGGAGACCAGGCGCTCCGGCCCGGTGGCCCAGCCAACCTTCCAGCCCGTGCACGAGAACGTCTTGCCGGCCGACGAGATGCGCAGCGTGCGCTCCCGCATGCCCGGCAGGCCGGCCAGGGGCACGTGCGGCTCGGCGGCGTCGGTGAAGACCAGGTGCTCGTACACCTCGTCGGTGACGGCGTACGTGTCGTGCTGCCGGCACAAGTCGGCGATCAGGCCCAGTTCGGACCGGGTGAACACCTTGCCGGTCGGGTTGTGCGGCGAGTTGAGCAGCACCAGACGGGTGCGCGGGCCGAATGCCGCCCGCAGCTCGGCCTCGTCGAAGCCGTAGCGGCCGCTCGCCACCGGGCGCAGCGTCACCGGCCGCCGGACCGCGCCGGCCAGCGTGATCGAGGCCGCGTAGGAGTCGTAGTACGGCTCGAACGTGACAACCTCGTCGCCCGGCTCGCAGAGCGACAGGATGGCGGCGGCAACCGCCTCGGTGGCGCCGGCCGTGACGACGACCTCGCAGCCGGGGTCGCGCGGAAGGGCCCAGAAGCGCTGCTCGTGCTCGGCGATAGCCTCACGCAGGGCCGGGATGCCGGGCAGGGGCGGGTACTGGTTGGCGCCCTCCTGAAGGGCGCGCGCGGCGGCGGCCAGCATCTCGGCCGGGCCGTCGGTGTCGGGGAAGCCCTGGCCCAGGTTGATCGACCCGGTGCGTGTGGCCAGGGCGGACATCTCGGTGAAGATCGTGGTGCCGAACGGGCGCATCCGCTCGACCAGTGGGTCACTCGTCATCTGCTCGCCTTGGTCTCCGCTCGGCTGCTGTCTGTTCTGCCCGCTCGGCCGGTCGCGCTCAGTCGATCGCGAAGTGGATGCACGAGGCCGTGGCCACGTTGCTCGCGCTGGAGGTGCGCTGCTTGACCTCGGCCCCGTCGACCTGGGCCCGGCAACTGATCGTGCCCTCCGACGTGCCGATCCGCATCGCGACGACCGAGACCAGGGCGGGCGTTTCCATCTTGGTGCTGAACTTCCACGGCAGGTCGACGTTCTCGATCCGCTTGGGAGTGTCGCCGAGCTTCTCCACGTACAGGATCTGCGACGCCTTGCCCTCGCCGCTCACCTCGTACGTCACCGAGATCTGGCGACCGTCGAGGCCGGGCGCGGCCGGCAGGCTGGGCAGCGCGGTGGGCAGATCCGGCAGCTCGGTCGGCAGGTCGGGGACCTGCGGCGCGGCCGAGGGCAGGTTGGTGATCGGCTCGATCGCCTTCTCGGCCCGGTCGGCCACGTTGCGGGCGATCAGCACACCCGCGGTGGCGACGCCGCCGCAGAGCAGGAGCGTGATCGCCACGAGCACCGCCACGATCGGCAGCTTGCTCTTGCGCGGCGGGCGCCCGGGCGGGCCCGGGTGGGGCTGCGGCGGCGGATAGCCCGGCTGGGCGTACTCCGGTGGGGGATAGCCCGGCTGGGCGTACTCCGGCGGCGCGTACCCGGGCTGGGCGTAACCGGGCGCGGTGTAGGCCGGCGGCGGGAATTGATCCGTCGGGGTGGCCGGGAACTCCGACGTCGGTGGATAGTCGGGATTCGGCGGCTGCGGTAGCGGCGCGGATCCAGGCGTGAACGACGGCGGGTGCCACGCACCCGGCTCAGAAGTGCCGTCCGGCTGCCGATTGTCGGGCTGATTGCTCAACATGTCTCCCGAAGCGAGCGCGCTGTCGTGGCGCGGTAGCCGACGGTACGCCAATGACGCCAGCCGTCCGAGGGCGCCGTCGGCCTTTCGGTCTGTTCTGCGCAGCCTGTGTGCTCGAAAGGGTGCCTCTCGCGCATGACGGGTGAGCGGTCGTCGGCTAGAGTCACCGCCATGTGTGGCATCGTGGGGTACGTCGGCGGTCGTCCGGCGCTCAGCATCGTTATTGACGGACTGCGCAGGCTGGAATACCGCGGGTACGACTCCGCCGGTGTCGCCGTGGTCGACGACGGCGCGCTTCTGACCGAGAAGAAGGCGGGCAAGCTCGCCAACCTCGAGAAGGCGCTCGCCGAGGCGACCCAGCCCGGCATCGCCGCCGGCAACACCGGCATCGGGCACACGCGGTGGGCGACGCACGGCGGCCCGACCGACCGCAACGCGCACCCGCACGTCTCCCAGGACGGCCAGGTCGCGGTCATCCACAACGGCATCATCGAGAACTTCGCCCGCCTGCGCGCCGAGCTCGAGGCGACCGGCGTCGAGTTCACCAGCGACACCGACACCGAGTGCGCCGCCCACCTGCTCGCGGCCGAGGTGCGCGCGCTGCGCGAGTCCGGCCACGCCGAGGGGCCGCAGCTGCTGGCCGAGGGCATGCGCCGTACGGTGCGCCGGCTCGAGGGCGCCTTCACCCTGCTCGCCATCGACGTGCGGACGCCCGACGCGGTCGCCGCCGCGCGGCGCAACTCGCCGCTGGTCGTGGGCCGCGGCGAGGGCGAGAACTTCCTGGCCAGCGATGTCTCGGCCTTCATCGAGTACACCCGCGAGGCGATCGAGCTGGGCCAGGACCAGGTTGTCCTGATCACGCCGGCCGGCATCGAGATCACCGGCTTCGACGGCTCCGCCCAGCAGGGCAAGGAGTTCCACATCGACTGGGACGCCTCGGCCGCTGAGAAGGGCGGCTTCGACTACTTCATGCTCAAGGAGATCGCCGAGCAGCCGCAGGCCATCGCCGACACGCTGCTGGGCCGGCTCTCCGACCGCGGCGAGATCGTCCTCGACGAGGTGCGGCTCACCGATCAGGACCTGCGCGACGTCGACAAGATCTTCATCATCGCCTGCGGCACGTCCTACAACGCGGGCATGGTCGCCAAGTACGCCATCGAGCACTGGGTGCGCCTCCCGTGCGAGGTCGAGCTGGCCAGCGAGTTCCGCTACCGCGACCCGATCCTCGACCGCTCGACGCTGGTGATCGTGATCAGCCAGTCCGGCGAGACGATGGACACGCTGATGGCGCTGCGCCACGCCAAGGAGCAGAAGGCCCGGGTGCTGGCCATCTGCAACACCAATGGCTCGACGATCCCGCGCGAGTCGGACGCGGTGCTCTACACGCACGGCGGCCCCGAGATCGCAGTGGCGTCGACCAAGGCGTTCCTCACGCAGCTGGTCGCCTGCTACCTCATCGGCCTGCACCTGGCCCAGATCCGCGGCGTCATGTACGCCGACGAGGTCGCCGCCGTGGTCGAGAAGCTGCAGACCACGCCGGACAGCCTGCGCACCCTGCTCGGCTCGATGGAAGAGGTGCGCGCGCTCGGCCGCGACCTCAAGAGCGCCTCGACCGTGCTCTTCATCGGCCGCCACGTCGGCTACCCGGTGGCGCTGGAGGGCGCGCTCAAGCTCAAGGAGCTCGCCTACATGCACGCCGAGGGCTTCGCCGCGGGCGAGCTCAAGCACGGGCCGATCGCCCTGATCGACGAGGGCACGCCGGTGGTCTGCGTGGTGCCGTCGCCGGCCGGCCGCGGCGTCATCCGCGACAAGGTCGTCTCGAACATCCAGGAGGTGCGCGCCCGCGGCGCCCGCACCATCGTGATCGCCGAGGAGGGCGACGACAGCGTCGCCGCCTACGCCGACCACCTGATCCCGGTGCCGGCCACACCGACGCTGCTGGCCCCGCTGATGACCACCGTGCCGCTGCAGATCCTGGCCTGCGAAATCGCCTCTGCTCGCGGCCACGACGTCGACCAGCCCCGCAACCTGGCGAAGTCGGTCACCGTCGAATAGCCCGTCGTGCCCCGTGGCCGTCATCGCGCTGTGCCCAGCGTGATGGCGGCCATCGTGTCGAGCGAGGGCGTTCCTTTCTCCCAGTAGCCGACGTGGCCGCTGCCCGGATCGCTGGCGAACACCCGGGCGCCGAACCCGGGGTCGCTCGGGTTGGTGCCGAACCACAGGTCGCGCTCGGGCCGCCCGAAGGCCAGCCACGACCCGGTCACCGGCACCCCGGCCGCCACCACAAGGTCACGGACGAGCCCGCCGGGGGCCACCGCCGCGTACTGGACGACGTCGCTGCGCGCGGTGGTCGACCACACCTCGCCGTCAGGCATGCGCAGTTCCCGGGCCGATCCGGCCCCGACGCCGGGCGAGCCCACGAAGACGACGCCGTCGGCCGCGAACCCGCCCGCGGCCGCCGCCCGGCCGACCACCAGCGACCCGTAGCTGTGGCCGAGTACCACCTGCCGGGCGGGCGGGCCTTCGTGACCGGCCCGCAGCCCCTCCTGGAACTGCCGCAGCGCGGGTGCCGCGGCCTCGGCCCGGCGCGCGCTCGCTGCCTCGCCGACAAAATCCGGGGCGTCGTAATCGAGCCAGAGCACCGCGCTGGTCGACGACCGGGGGCTCAGCTCGGCGGCGCGCTCGGCGACCCGCTCGGCGCGGGCCAGTTCGCCGCCGAACGAGGCCAGATCGGCCGTCATGCCCGGCACGTGGGTGAGCACGTTGGTGGCCCGGCCGGGATCGCCGAGCGCCACCACCGCCCGGCCCTCCTCGCCGATGTCGAGGCTCAGCAGATAGGCCCGGGGGCCGTTCTCGTCGCTGAGCCGGTCGCTCAGCGCGGCCAGCCCGTCGCGCACCTCGCGCAGACGATCGCGGTCGTGGCCGGTGGCGCCGGCGATCGCGCGGTCGAGCTCGGCCCGGCGGTCGTCCAGCAGGAGCCGGTTGGCGATGTCGCGGTCGGCGGCCGGCAGCCCGTCGAGCCCGGAGAGCCAGGCGGCCTCGGTCGCCAACAGCCAGTTGCGCTCCCCGGCCGCGAGCGCGGACCACCATCGGCGAACGTCGGCCGGCGGTGTGGTGCAGTCGGGGCGGCCGGCTGCGGGTGGTGGCTGGGCCGGGGTGTGCATCGCCTCGGCCAGCCGCGTCAGCCGGTCGGTGGCCTCGGCGTCGGCCCGGGCAGCCAGCGCGAGCGCAGCCGCACGATCGTGGCCGAGCAGCGCCCGGGCCCGGGCCAGGGTCGCGGCGAACTCGCTGGCTGCCTGGTCGGCGAGCCAGCAATGCAGCCGGAACAGGGTGAGCCGGCGCCGCAGCTCGCCGAGACGGTGCGTCGCTGCCGTCGACGCGGCGCCCCGCCAGACGCCGCCGACGGCGGTCACCCGCGTGCCGAACTCGGCGGCCAACCGGCCCGCGAGTGCCGCCCAGCGCTCCCAGGACAGGGCGAGCGCCCGCCAGCGTGCCGGGTCGGTGACACGCAGGCGGGCGTGCACGGCCGCGGTGGTCATCGGGTGAGCCGCAGACGGGTGACGGCCCGGGCGTCGGCCAGCTCGTAGGCCGCGGCGGACTCGCTGACCCGGCGAGCGGTCTCGCCGATGTCGGCGCCGAGCAGCGCGAGCTGGGCGCGGGCGGCCTCGGCGGCCTGCTGGGCCGCGTCGGCGGCGGCCCAGCGCGGGATGGCCGGGTTCGGCGGTTCCTCCGCGGTCGCGGCGGTGACCCGGTCACCGGTGGCGGCCATGTCGGACGCGGCACGTCGCAGCGCTTCGGTGTCGACTTCGAGATCGGGGTTCATCGGACGCCCTCCCTGGATCCGGCGATGGGATGCGCCGACGTTAGGGGTCGCGAGGCGGCTGCGGGGCGGCCTGTGGACGACGGCCGCCCGCTGTCCACAGGCCGGGTACGCCGCTCGCCCCCGTGCTAAAGGGCGGCGCCCGATAGGGTTGTGGCCGTGATCGTGGCTGTCGGCATCGATGTGGTCCTGGTGGAGCGCTTCGCCCGTGCCCTCGACCGGACGCCGTCGCTGGCGGTGCGGCTCTTCACCGAGGGCGAGCGGCTGAGCGGCTCCGGAAATCCGCGGTCGGCCGAGTCGCTGGCCGCCCGCTTCGCGGCCAAGGAAGCGGTCGCCAAGGCGCTCGGGGCGCCCGCGGGCATGCTGTGGCACGACTGCGAGATCGTCGCCGATCCGGACGGGCGGCCCTGGCTCACGGTCTCCGGCACGGTCGCCGCGGTGGCCGTCGAACGCGGGATCAACCGGTGGCACCTCTCGCTGTCGCACGACGGCGGCATCGCGTCGGCGATGGTGGTCGCGGAATCCTGACAACGTTCTGACCTGCGCGGGCGCGAAAATGTCGCCCCTGTGCGCTAGAACAGTCGGCATCGTCTCGTCGGAGAAGGCTGGAGGACCGATGCGGCAGGCATGGCGGGTCGCGGATGTGCGCGCGGCGGAACGAACCCTGATGGCGGCGCTGCCCGAGGGCACGCTGATGCAGAGGGCGGCGGCCGGGCTGGCGCGGCGGTGCGCCCTGCTGCTCGATGAGTCCGGTGGCGTCTACGGCGCGCGGGTGCTGCTGCTGATCGGCAGCGGCGACAACGGCGGCGACGCGCTCTATGCGGGCGCTGCCCTGGCCCGGCGGGGCGCCCAGGTGCGTGCGCTGCTGCTGCGGCCCGACCGCGTTCATCTGGCCGGCCTGCAGGCGTTGCGCGCGGCCGGCGGTTTCACCGTGCGTGAGCTGCCGGAACGCGCCGACCTGGTGCTTGACGGCATCGTCGGCATCGGGGCCAGCGGTGGTCTGCGCCCGCCGGCGGCGGCTCTGGTGCGACGGCTGGGCGATCTGCGCGGCCGGGCGGGCGTACGGGCCGCCGTCGTCGCCGTGGACGTGCCGAGCGGCGTGGCCGTCGATACCGGCGACGTGCCCGGCGAGGCGGTGTCGGCCGATGTCACCGTCACCTTCGGCTGCCTCAAGCCCGCCCATGTGGCCGGTCCGGCCGCGGTGCGCTGCGGTCAGGTCGAACTGGTCGACATCGGCCTCGGGCCGGAGCTGCGGATCGACCCGGCGCTGTCCGTTCCCGACTCGGGTGACGTCGCGCGGTGGTGGCCGCAGCCCGGCCCCGACTCCGACAAATACACCCGCGGCGTGGTGGGCATCGCCACCGGTTCCGCCACCTATCCGGGCGCCGCGCTGCTCGGGGTCAGCGGTGCGCTGGCCGGCCCGGTGGGCATGGTCCGCTACGCGGGCAGCGCCCACGCCGAAGTCGTCCGCGCTCACCCGTCGGTGGTCGCCGCGCCCCGGGTGGCCGACACCGGGCGGGTGCAGGCCTGGGTGTGCGGTTCCGGTCTGGGCACCGACGACGAGGCGCGCACCACCCTGCGCAGCGTGCTGGCCACGTCGCTGCCAGTGGTTCTCGACGCCGACGCGCTGACCATGCTGATCGACGGCAAGCACGCCGAAGACCTGCGCCGGGACGCCCCGATGGTGCTCACTCCGCACGACGGCGAGTTCAAGCGTCTGGCCGGCGAGGCGCCCGGCTCCGACCGGGTTGGCGCGGCCCTCAAGCTCGCCGCCTGGACCAACGCGGTGGTGCTGCTCAAGGGCGACCGCACGATCGTGGCTACCCCGGCCGGCGAGGCGCTGGTCAACCCGAGCGGCACGTCCGCCCTGGCCACGGCGGGCAGCGGCGACGTGCTGGCCGGTTTGCTGGGGTCGCTGCTCGCCGCGGGTCTGCCGCCCGAGCAGGCGGCGGCCGCCGCGGCGTACGTTCACGGGCTGGCCGGGCGCCGGGCCGCTGCCGACGGCCCGGTGACCGCACCCGACATCGCCGCGGCACTGCGCCCGACCGTCCGGGATCTCACCTCCGAACTGCCGTAACGGAATTCGTCATACCGATCAGTAGGCTGGGAACCATGTGGCAGGCCGAGGTCCGGGTTGATCTGGACGCCATCCGGGACAACGTCGCGTTGCTGCGCGCCGGCACCACCGCCGAGGTCATGGCGGTGGTCAAGGGCGACGGTTACGGGCACGGCATGCTGCCGTCGGCGCGGGCCGCGCTGGCCGGCGGCGCGAGCTGGCTCGGGGTGGCGACCCTCGACGAGGGCCTGGCCCTGCGCCGGGCCGGGTTCGAGGTGCCGGTGCTGGCCTGGCTGCACTCGCCCGGTCTGCCGCTGCACGAGGGCGTCGCCGCCGACATCGATCTCAACGCGGGCAGCCTCGAGCTGCTCGGCGAACTGGTGGCCGCGGCCCGCCGGGCCGAGCGCACGGCCCGGGTCCACCTCAAGATCGACACCGGCCTGGCCCGGGGTGGCGCCACCGCGGCCGAGTGGCCCGCGCTGCTCGAGGCCGCGGCCAAGGCCCAGGTCGACGGCGACATCGAGGTCGTCGGCATCTGGAGCCATTTCGTCTACGCCGATGAGCCGGGCCACGAGACCGTCGACCACCAGCTGGCCGCGTTCGCCGACGGGCTGGCGGTCGCCGAGCGCTACGGCATCACGCCGCGCTACCGGCACATCGCCAACTCGGCGGCCACGCTGACCCGTCCCGACTCCCACTACGACCTGGTGCGACCGGGCATCGCGGTTTACGGGCTGTCGCCGGTCGCGGGCGAGACGTTCGGGCTGCGGCCGGCGATGACGGCGCGGGCCCGGGTCGCCCTGACCAAAAGGGTGCCCGCCGGTCAGGGTGTCTCCTACGGGCACACCTACGTCACCGAACGCGAGACGACTCTGGCGTTGGTGCCCCTGGGCTACGCCGACGGGGTGCCGCGGGCCGCCTCCAACGCCGGGCCGGTGCAGCTCGGCGGCAAGCGCCGCACGGTCGCCGGCCGGGTCTGCATGGACCAGATCGTGCTGGATGTCGGCGACGACCCGGTGGCCGCGGGGGATGTGGCGACGCTGTTCGGCCCGGGCGACGACGGCGGCCCGACCGCCGACGACTGGGCCGGCGTGGTCGGCACGATCAACTACGAGATCGTGACCCGCTTCGGCAGCACCCGGGTGCCCAGGGTCTACGACGGTGAGCCGGGGGGTGCGGCATGAGTCCGGCGAAAAAACCGGCGCCGGGGTCGTCGCGGCGGGCGAAACAGGTCGGCATCGCCGGCGCCGCCGTCGGTGTGCTCGCGGCCGGTCTGGCCACGGCGTTCGCGGTCGAGCGGGTGCTGGTGCGCCGCTCGGTCAACGCGCCCGGCGACCCGCACCTCGACGAGCCGTTCGGCGATCAGCCGTTCGACAGCGAGCTGACCGTCACCGCGGCCGACGGCACCGAACTGCACGTCGAGATCGTCGAGCCCACGCAGCCCGGCCCCCAGCCGACGATCGTCTTCGTGCACGGCTTCGCGCTCGACATGGGCACCTTCTATTTCCAGCGCAAGGCGCTCACCGAGCAGGGCGACCACCGCCTGGTCTTCTACGACCAGCCCGGGCACGGCCGGTCGAGCCGGCTGCAGTCCGGCGACTACGACATCGCCGCCCTCGGCAAGTCACTGGCCGCGGTGCTCGACGCGACGGTGCCGGACGGGCACATCATCCTCGTCGGGCACTCCATGGGCGGCATGACGATCATGGCGTTCGCCGAGCAGTACCCGGAATGGTTCGGCCGGCGGGTCACCGGCGTCGTGCTCATGTCCACCTCGGCCGGTCTGATCGACAAGACCAGGCTGGGGCTGCCGACGCTCGTGGCCCGGGCCAGCGCGCCGTTCTTCCCGCTCTGGGGCAAGGCGGCCCACCTGGGCGGCACCAAGATCGACCGGGCCCGGGTGGTGTCGTCCGACCTGGCCTGGTTGCTGACCCGGCGCTACGGGTTCGGTGAGCCGAAGCCCAGTCCCTCGTTGGTCACGTTCGTGGAGAGCATGAACTCCAAGACCTCGGTCGAGACGCTGACGAAATACCTGCGCACGCTCTACACCCACAACCGCTTCCCGGCTCTGTCGGCGCTGCGCGGGGTGCCGGTGCTGGTGATCGTGGGCACGAAGGACTACCTGACCCCGGTGACCCACTCGGAAGAGATCCTCCGGCGCCTGCCCGAGGCCGAACTGGTCAAGGTGGACAACAGCGGCCACGTGGTGATGCTCGAGAAGGCCGACGAGGTCAACGCCGCGCTGCTGCCGTTCCTGGAGAAGATCTCGTGAAGCTGCCCACCGTCGACGACACCCGTGAGTTCGGGCGGCGGCTCGCGTCGATCCTGCGCCCGGGCGACCTGGTGCTGCTGACCGGCCCGCTCGGGGCCGGCAAGACCGCGATGGTGCAGGGCATCGGAGCCGGCCTCGGGGTGGCCGGGCCGATCACCTCGCCGACGTTCGTCATCGCCCGGGTGCACCGGGGCCGCACGCCGCTGGTGCACGCCGACGCGTACCGGCTGGGCGACAGCCCCGATCCGCGGGCCGAGATCGACGACCTCGATCTGGACGCCTCGGCCGACGACGCGGTCACCGTGGTCGAGTGGGGCGCCGGCCTGGTCGAGCAGCTCAACGACGAATACCTGCAGGTGCGGATCGACCGCCTCGACGACGACACCCGGGTGGTCGAGCTGGTGCCGCACGGCGGCGACTGGGCGACGCGCCTGTCGCAGCTCACCGGGAAACACCCAGCCGGCTGAGACAGCTACGCCGTGCGCTCGCGCGGCGGAACAAAGGCCGTGCGCTCGCGGCCGACACCGGAAAGGGAGACTGTGAATCTGGCGGAGATGCTGCCGGCCGACTGGCGGGCCGAGCTGGCCGGCTTTCTCGACGAGAAGGCGACGGCCGCGCTGGGCGAGTTCGTGGCCGCGGAATACGCGGAGCACACCATCTATCCGCCGATCGAGGACCTCTTCGCGGCCTACCGGCTCTGCCCGCCCGAGCAGACCCGAGTGCTGATCCTCGGCCAGGACCCGTACCACGGCCCGGGGCAGGCGCACGGGCTCAGCTTCAGCGTGCGCGAGGGTACGCGGATCCCGCCCTCGCTGCGCAACGTCTTCAAGGAGCTGGCCGCGGACGTCGGGGTGGCCCCGCCGAAGGCCGGCGATCTCACAGGCTGGGCCCGGCAGGGCGTGCTGCTGCTCAACGCGGTCCTGACGGTCCGGGCCGGGGCGGCGGCCTCGCACAGCGGCAAGGGCTGGGAGGCCTTCACCGACGCCACGATCCGCGCTCTCAACGCCCGCGACGACCGGGTGGTCTTCCTGCTCTGGGGCGGCTACGCCCGGAAGAAGGCCGCGCTGATCACCAACCCGGCCCACGTGGTGCTGGAGGCCGGCCATCCGAGCCCGCTCAACCGAGCGGGCTTCCTGGACTCCCGCCCGTTCAGCGCGGCCAACAAGGCCCTGGCCGACGGTGGCCGCCGGCTCATCGAGTGGGACCCGCGGACCGAGCCGGCTGCCGGCTGACCGCGGTGAGGTGGGCCATTACCAGCCCTGACCGGGTGGTCGGTGCGTCGGGTGGAGGTGGCAGCGCGTTAGGGTCGGTGCGTGCTTGTGCTGGCTCTTGACACCGCGACCCCCGCCTCCACCGCCGCCCTGGTCGAGGTGACTGCTGACGGGCTGGTCGGGGTGGCCGAGCGGCGTACCGTCGACCCCCGGGCGCACGGCGAGAAGCTCGCTCCCGAGATCGAGGGCGCGCTGGCCGAGGCCGGGGTGCGCCCGGGCGACCTCGGCGCCATCGTCGCGGGCCTGGGGCCCGGGCCTTACACCGGGCTGCGCGTCGGACTGGCCACGGCGGCGAGCATGGGGCAGGCGCTGGGCATCCCGACGTACGGCGTCTGCTCCCTGGACGGTCTGGGCCGGGCCGCCGGGCCGGGGCGGGTGCTGATCGCAACCGACGCCCGGCGGCGTGAGGTCTACTTCGCCACCTACCTCGACGGCGTCCGCGTCCTCGGTCCCGACGTGGCCCGCCCGGCCGATGTGGCCGCGGGGATCGTGCGGGCCGGCACCGCGACCACCAGCCGTGCCCGTAACCGCCGGGCCACCGAGGCCGCGGCCCTGGCCGAGTCCGAGATCCTCGAGGCCGCCACGGCACTGGCCGGCGCCGACGCCGCCCGGGTGGCCGCCGCGCTGGCCCGCGCCGAGGCCGACAACCTGATCGGCCAGGCCACCGCCCGCGACGACGGTGTCGACGTGACCGGCCGCGAGCCGGTGGTCCGCGAGTCGAACGTCCACGGGCTGGTCGACCGGGCCGCGGGCGAGGGCGTCCTCAAGTACGGCGAGATCTTCGGCGTACCGGTCGAGGAGCACCTGCTCTACCCGCCCGGCGCCGCTCTCGTTGCGCTGGCCGCCGACCGGATCCGGGCGGCCGCGCCCAGCGACCTGCTCACCCCGCTCTATCTGCGCCGGCCCGACGCGGTCGAACCGGCGGGCCGCAAACCGGTGCTGACCTGATGCTGATCGAACGTTTCCGCTGGTGGCACATCGCCGAGGTGCTGCCGCTGGAGGCGGATCTGTTCGGCGACGAGAAGTGGTCGGGCGCCATGTTCTGGAACGAACTGGCGCAGCGAAACTTCTACGTCGTCGCCACCGAGGGCGAAGAGCTTCTCGGGTACGCCGGTCTGGCCGCGACCCAGGACGAGGCCTGGGTGCAGAACATCGCCGTCCGCCGCACCGGCCAGCGCCGCGGCACCGGACGCGCCCTGCTCGAGGCGCTGCTGGCCGAGGCCGGCCGGCTCGGGATCAAGCAGACCCTGCTCGAGGTCGCGGTCGACAACGCCCCGGCCCAGCACCTCTACGCGACGTACGATTTCGAGCCCGTCGGAGTCCGGCGCGGCTATTACCAACCCAGCAACACCGACGCCCTGGTGATGATGCGCAATGGCTGACGAACCCCTCGTTCTCGGCATCGAGACGTCCTGCGACGAGACCGGTGTCGGCATCGTGCGCGGACACACCCTGCTGGCCGACGCGCTCGCGTCCAGTGTGGATCAGCACGCCCGGTTCGGCGGCGTGGTGCCCGAGGTGGCCAGCCGCGCCCATCTCGAGGCGCTCGTCCCAACCATGCAGCGCGCCCTGGCTGAGGCGAAAGTGACTCTGGCCGACGTCGACGCCATCGCGGTGACCAGCGGGCCGGGTCTGGCCGGGGCGCTGCTCGTCGGGGTCGCGGCGGCCAAGGGGTACGCGCTGGCCGCCGAGAAGCCGATCTATGGCGTCAATCACCTCGCCGCCCATGTGGCCGTCGACACCCTCGAGCACGGTCCGCTGCCCGAGCCGGCCATCGCGATGCTCGTCTCGGGTGGACACTCCTCGCTGCTGCTGGTCGACGACCTCACCAGCGGCGTCACCCCGCTCGGGGCCACTATCGACGACGCCGCGGGCGAGGCGTTCGACAAGGTGGCGCGCCTGCTGGGGCTCGGCTTCCCCGGTGGTCCGATCATCGACCGTATGGCGGAAGAGGGTGACCGGCGGTCAATCGTCTTCCCCCGTGGCCTCACCGCGCCGAAAGACCTCGCCGCCCACCGGTTCGACTTCTCGTTCTCGGGGCTCAAGACCGCGGTCGCCCGCTGGGTCGAGGCACGCGAGCGCGCCGGCGAGCCGGTGCCGGTCGCCGACGTCTCGGCCTCGTTCCAGGAAGCAGTGTGCGATGTGCTCACGGCCAAGGCGATCGACGCGTGCCGGGCCAACGGCATCCGGACGCTGCTGATCGGTGGTGGCGTCGCGGCCAACTCGCGACTGCGGGTGCTGGCCGGGGAGCGCGCGGCCGAGCACGGCATCGAGGTGCGCGTGCCCCGGCCGTCGCTCTGCACCGACAACGGCGCGATGGTGGCCGCGCTCGGTTCTCGTCTGGTCGCCGCCGGCGTCGCCCCGAGTCGTCTCGATCTGCCGGCCGATTCGTCCATGCCATTGACCGCGGTCAGCGTGGCGGGGTAGGAAACTCCCATGATCGCTCGGATGTGGGAGATACGGGCCTCGCGCAGCGGCTTCGACGATCTGCTGGCGTGGGTCTGCGACGTGGCGGTGCCCCGCATCGAGGTGCTGCCGCAGCACGTGTCGAGCGACATCTACTCGTCCACCGACAACCGCATCGTCGTGATCTCGAAGTGGCGCAACACCCCGCAGGATCTGCCGGCCCCACCGGCCAAGCTGATCGCCCGCGCGCCCCATGTATGGGACTTCACACCGGTCGATCGCTAGGTCGTTCGTGCGGGCGGAAAAGCCGTCGCAAACTGTCGGACCCCGCCCGTAACGTCGGGGCCACGATGCGAAATCTCCCCGACGCCGACCCCGGCGTCCCCGACGAACGGTCCGCCGTCGCCTACCTGCGATGGCTGATCCGCCGTGCCTGGCGGCCGCTCTACGCGGCCGTCGCGCTCGCCGTCCTCTGGATGCTCTGCCAGGCCCTGGTCCCGGCCATCGTCGGCCGGGCGATCGACGCCGCCACCGGCCGCGACCGCCGCGCCCTGCTGATCTGGAGCCTGGCGCTGCTGGCGGCCGGCATCGGGCAGGCCGCGTTCGGCATCGCCCGGCACCGGTTCGCGGTGGTCAATTTCCTGGGCGCCATGTTCACCACGGTGCAGGTCACGGTCCGCCACGCCGGGCGGCTCGGCTCGGCGCTCGCCCGCCGCCTCGACACCGGCGAGGTCGTGGCGATCGGCACGTCCGACATCCGCCAGATCGGGTCCGCGATCGACATCACCGCCCGCGGCACCGGCTCGCTCGTCGCGGTCGTCACGGTGACGGTCGTCCTGCTCACCACCTCGGTGCCGCTCGGCCTCGTGGTGGTGCTCGGTGTGCCGCTGCTGATGGCGGTGGTCGGCCTGTTGATCCGTCCGCTGCACCGCCGCCAGGCGGCCTCGCGGGAACAGCAGGGCGTTCTCACCGGGCGGGCGGCCGACCTGGTCGGCGGTCTTCGGGTGCTCCGCGGCATCGGCGGTGAGGCGGTACTGGGCGAGCGCTACCGGCACGAGTCGCAGAAGCTGCGCGCGGCCGGGGTGCGCACGGCCCGGGTCGAGTCGCTGCTCGAGGCGGCCCAGGTGCTGCTGCCGGGCATCTTCCTGGTGCTGGTCACCTGGCTCGGGGCCCGGTTCGCGCTCACCGGCCGGATCACCGTGGGTCAGTTGGTCTCCTTCTACGCGTACGCGGCCTTCCTGGTCACACCGCTGCGGCAGCTCACCGAGGCGATCGACAAGCTGACCCGCGGCCATGTCTCGGCCCGCCGGGTCGTGGGCATGCTGCGGGTGACCACCGATTTGCCCGATCCCGCGGTGGCTGTCCCGGCCGAGCGGTTCCGTGGCGAACTCGCCGACCCGTCGTCCGGCGTGACGATCCGGCCCGACGAGATCACCGCGATCGTCGCCTCCGTGCCGGCTGAAGCGGCCGTCATCGCCGACCGGTTGGGCCGCTACGCCGACGGCGCCACCGTCGGCGGCGTGCCGCTGAGCGAGTTCGAGCTGACCACCGTCCGCGAACGCGTGCTGGTGGCCGACAACGACGCCCGCCTGTTCACCGGTCCGCTGCGGGCCGACCTCGACCCGTACGACAGCGGCCGGTTGCCCGCGGCGCTGCACACCGCGGCCGCCACTGACATCGTCGAGGCGCTGCCCGGCGGTCTCGACAGCGAGGTCGCCGAGCGGGGCCGCACGTTCTCGGGCGGCCAGCAGCAGCGGTTGCGGCTGGTGCGGGCGCTGGTCACGGATCCCGATGTGTTGATCCTGGTCGAGCCGACCAGCGCCGTCGACGCGCACACCGAGGCGCGCATCGCTGACCGGCTGATCACCGCCCGTGCCGGCCGCACGACGGTGATCTGCACGTCCAGCCCGCTGGTGCTCGACCGCACCGACCGCGTGCTCTTCGTCGAGCACGGCCGCGTGGTGGCCGAGGGCAGCCACCACGCTCTGCTGACGAACGAGCCGGGCTACGCCCGCACGGTGCTGCGCGAGGAGGACAAGTGACCAACCTGTTGCCGGTGGCCGACGGCGCCCAGGTGCGGCGCTATGCTCGCGAGCTGATCCGGCGCTATCCACGCGCGCTCGGGATCACCCTCGGGCTGCACGTGCTGGCAGCCGTTGCCGGGCTGGTCGGGCCGAAACTGCTGGGCGACCTGGTCGAGGCCATCCGGCACGACGAGGGTGTCGGGGTGGTCGACCGGCTGGCCGTTGCCATCGCCGGGTTCGTGGTGCTGCAGGCGGTGCTGACCAGGTTCGCCCATCTGGCCTCGGCCCGGCTCGGCGAGCGGGTGCTCGCCCGCCTGCGCGAAGACTTCGTCGACCGGGTGCTCACCCTGCCGCTCTCCACTGTCGAGCGCGCGGGCTCGGGCGACCTGCTGACCCGCACCACCCGGGACGTCGATGCGCTGTCGCGGTCGGTGCGCCTCGCCGTGCCCGAGACGATGATCGGCCTGATCACGGTCGTGCTGGTGGTCGCGGCGATGGTGATCACCAGTCCGGTGCTCGCGGTCCCGCTGCTGATCGCGGTGCCGATCATCGTCGTCGGCACGAGGTGGTATCTGCGCCGGGCGCCGGCGGCCTACCTGCGGCAGAACGCGGTCTATTCGACCGTGACCGACGGGCTCGCCGAGACGGTCGAGGGCGCGCGTACGGTCGACGCGCTGCGCCGCCGCCGGCAACGTACAGACCGGTCCGACGCCGACCTGCGCCGGTCCTGGGTCGCCGAGAAATACACGCTGTTCCTGCGTACGGCGTATTTCCCCGTCATCGACATCAGCTATGTGCTGCCCGTGTTCGCCACGCTGCTGGTCGGCGGATGGCTCTACCTGCGTGGCTCCGTGTCGCTGGGGCAGCTGACGGCCGCGGTGATCTACGTGCAGATGCTGATCGACCCGCTCGACCGGCTGCTCGGCTGGCTCGACGAGGTGCAGATCGGGGCCGCGTCCCTGGCCCGGCTGCTCGGGGTCGCGGCCGATGCCGCCGAGCCCGAACCGCACGGGGCCGAGCCGGTGGGCGCACGGATCGAGGTGCGGGGAGTCCGATTCTCCTATGTGGCCGGTCGCGAGGTGCTGCACGGCCTCGACCTGACTCTCGAACCGGGGGAGCGGCTCGCCGTGGTCGGCCCGTCCGGGGCGGGCAAGTCGACACTGGGCCGGCTGCTGGCCGGCGTGCACGAGCCGACCGGCGGCACCATCCGGGTAGGTGGCGTGCCGCTGCACGACCTGCCGCTCGACCGGCTGCGCACCGAGGTGGCGCTGGTGACGCAGGAGCACCACGTCTTCATCGGCACGGTGCGCGACAACATCGCCATGGTGCGGCCGGGCGCCGGCGACGACGAGGTGCGCGCCGCGCTGGCCGCTGTGCACGCGCTCGACTGGGCCGAGGCGCTGCCGCAGGCGCTCGAGACCATGGTCGGGGTCGGCGGGCATCCGCTGTCGGCGGCGCAGGCACAGCAGCTGGCACTGGCCCGGCTGGTGCTGGCCGACCCGCACACGCTGGTGCTCGACGAGGCCACCTCGCTGATCGACCCCCGCGCGGCCCGCGACCTGGAACGCTCCCTGGCCGCTGTGCTGCAGGGGCGCACCGTGGTGGCCATCGCGCACCGGCTCTTCTCGGCCCACGACGCCGACCGTGTCGCCGTCGTCGAGGACGGCCGCATCACCGAACTGGGCTCGCACGCCGAGCTGGTCGCGGCCAACGGTCCCTACGCCGCCCTGTGGCGCTCCTGGCACGGCGAGCGTGTCGTCGATCCGGACGACGCCCCGGCGGAGCACACGGCGCAGGCCCCGGCCAGCCGCTGACGCCAGGCCGGCCGCGCACGTCGTAATCGTGCCAGGTTGCGGACGTGCGCCGCTTGCGGGTCGGGCAGAGCGGGTCGGGCAGAGCGGGTCGGGCAGAGCGGGTCGGGCAGAGCGGGTCGGGCAGGCCGGGTCGGGCGCAGTGGGTCGGGCAGGCCGGGTCGGGCGCAGTGGGTCGGGCAGGCCGGGTCGGGCGCAGTGGGTCGGGCAGGCCGGGTCGG
>NZ_JAMQOL010000026.1:0-127252 GCF_023717965.1 Paractinoplanes hotanensis
GCAGAGCGGGTCGGGCAGAGCGGGTCGGGCGCAGTGGGTCGGGCAGAGCAGGCCGGGCGCAGTGGGTCGGGCAGAGCGGGTCGGGCGCAGTGGGTCGGGCAGAGCAGGCCGGGCGCAGTGGGTCGGGCAGAGCAGGCCGGGCGCAGCAGGCCGGGCCGGGCAGAGCGGGCCGGGCGCAGCAGGCCGGGCAGAGCGGGTCGGGCAGGGCGCAGCAGGCCGGGTCGGGCGCAGCGGGCCGGGCAGAGCGGGTCGGGCGCAGCAGGCCGGGCCGGGCAGAGCGGGTCGGGCGCAGCAGGCCGGGCAGGGCGCAGCAGGCCGGGCAGGGCAGCGCGCGGGCGGAGCAGGCAGGCCGGTCAGGCCAGGCAAGGTGCGCGTCGCGCGAGGGCGGCGGGCCGGACGGTCAGGCGCGGATCATGGCGATGAAGACGCCGAGCAGGATCAGGGTCGCGGCGGCCACGGCGAAGAGGATGAGCAGGTCGCGGCTGGGTTCGACGGCGACGGCGCCACCTGTCGTCTCGGCCGGCAGGTCGCCGGTGATCGCGGCCAGCTCGTCGAGGGTGCGGGCGCTGTGGGCGACCTTGGCCCGCTCGGCGAACTCGTCCAGCGTCAGGCGCCCGGCGCCCGCGTGCCGTTCGAGCGCGGCCACGGTCCGCTGCCGGTCGTCATCGGATGCCCGGATGTCCACGGCCGCACTCTACCGCCGTGGCGCGACCCCCGGCACGCAGCGAAAGGACGCCCCCGCAGGCAGCGCGAACGCCAGGCGCGCAGCGAAAAATGCACCGGCGGTGACTCCCGGTACACAGCGAAAGGGCGCGTCCCGCACGGGGCGCGCCCTTTCTTTTGCGTTACTGGCGGGTCAGAAGCCCGGGCCGTGCTGGTGGCCGTGGCCACCGTGGCTGTGCCCGTGGCCACCGGCCGCGGCCGGCTCCGGCTCGGCCGGCTTGTCGACCACGAGGCTTTCCGTGGTCAGCAGCAGGCCCGCGATCGAAACGGCGTTGGAGACCGCGTTGCGGGTCACCTTCACCGGGTCGATGATGCCGGCCGCCGCCAGGTCGACGTACTCGTCGGTGGCGGCGTTCAGGCCGTGACCCCACCCGAGCTCGGCGACCTTGCCCACCACGACGTAGCCGTCGTGGCCGGCGTTCTGCGCGATCCACCGCAGCGGCTCGACCAGCGCCTTGCGGACGATCGACACGCCGATCGCCTCCTCGCCGGTGAGGCCCAGACCGCCGTCGAGCTCCGTGGCCACCTGCGCCAGGGCGGCGCCGCCGCCGGGGACGGTGCCCTCCTCGACCGCGGCCTTGGTCGCCGCGATGGCGTCCTCGATGCGGTGCTTGCGCTCCTTCATCTCGACCTCGGTGGCGGCGCCGACCTTGATCACCGCGATGCCGCCGGAGAGCTTCGCGAGGCGCTCCTGGAGCTTCTCGCGGTCCCAGTCGGAGTCGGAGGCCTCGATCTCTTTCCGGATCTGCTGGACCCGGTCGGTGACCTCGGAGGACTGGCCGCCGCCGTCGACGATCGTGGTGTTCTCCTTGTCGACCACGACGCGCCGGGCGGAACCCAGCATGTCGAGGGTGACCTGGTCGAGCTTGTAGCCGAGCTCGGGGGCGACGAGCTCGCCGCCGGTGGCGATCGCCATGTCCTGGAGCATCGCCTTGCGCCGGTCACCGAAGCCGGGCGCCTTGACGGCGGCCACCTTCAGCGTCTTGCGCAGGGCGTTGACCACCAGGGTGGACAGGGCCTGGCCCTCGACGTCCTCCGCGATGATGAGTAGCGGCTTGCTCGACTGCAGAACCTTCTCGAGCAGCGGAAGCATCTCTTCGATGCTGGAGATCTTCTGAGTCGTGATCAGGATGTGCGCGTCCTCGAGGACGGCCTCCTGCGACTCGGCGTCGGTCACGAAGTTCGGGGAGATGAAGCCCTTGTCGAACTGCAGACCCTCGGTGACCTCGAGCTCGGTCGCCATGGCCGAGCCCTCCTCGACGGTGATGACACCGTCGCGGCCGACCCGGTCCATCGCCTCGGCGATGAGCTCGCCGATGGTGGAGTCCTGGGCCGAGATGGTGGCCACGTTGGCGATCGCCTTGTGGTCGGCGACCTCGACGGCCTTGCCGAGCAGCGCCTTGGAGACGGTCTCGGACGCCTGGTCCATGCCCCGCTTGAGCGCGATCGGGTTGGCGCCCGCGGTCACGTTGCGCAGGCCCTCGCGGACCAGCGCCTGGGCGAGCACCGTGGCGGTGGTGGTCCCGTCGCCGGCGACGTCGTTGGTCTTGGTCGCCACCTCCTTGACCAGCTGCGCGCCGAGGTTCTCGTACGGGTCGGTGAGCTCGATCTCCTTGGCGATGGTGACACCGTCGTTGGTGATCGTGGGCGCGCCGAACTTCTTGTCGAGGACGACGTTGCGACCGCGCGGGCCGAGGGTGACCTTGACCGTGTCAGCGAGCGCGTTGACGCCGTGCTCGAGCAGGTGGCGCGCGTCGTCCGAGAAGCTGAGAATCTTCGCCATTGTTCAATAGCCCTTCACGCACCACCGCCCTGGCCCGTTCGCACGGGCCAGGGCGATTAGCACTGTCAGTAGGTCACTTCTCGATGACCGCGAGGACGTCGCGGGCGGAGAGCACCAGGTACTCCTCGCCGGCGTACTTGACCTCGGTGCCGCCGTACTTCGAGTAGAGGACCGTCTCGCCGACCTTGACGTCAACCGGAATGCGGTTGCCCTTGTCGTCGATGCGGCCGGGGCCGACAGCGAGGACGGTGCCCTCCTGCGGCTTCTCCTTGGCGGTGTCGGGGATCACGATGCCCGACGCCGTGGTCGTCTCAGCCTCGTTCGCCTGGACCACGATGCGGTCCTCGAGCGGCTTGATCGCAACCTTGGTCGCGGTAGTCACGGGCATACCCTCCTGGGTATCGTTTCGCCGGCCAGAGATTGGCCGGCCAGAGCAAACAAGAACTCTGCTGCCTCATGCCACCGGGCGGGGCCGTCGTCGCGGGTGCCGGTCCGCCTGGTGCCTACCGATCGCCCGGGACGGGCGCTCGGCTGGCACCCTCATGTTGAGAGTGCTAATCGGAGATTAGGCCGGAACTAGCACTCCGTCAACCAGAGTGCTAGTTCCGGTGTGCCGTGGAGAATGCCTGCGTGACCGCCGAGTCGACTGCCCGTTTCCGTACCCCCGAAGGGGTGACCGCCCTGGCCCTGGCGGCCGAGACCGCCGGCCGGGATCCGCTCGCCGCCGCCTCGGCGCTGCGCTCGGCCGGGGTCGAGCCCGATCTCGCCGCCGCCGCGCTGACGCAGGTCGATCTGCGCCGCCGTGCGGTCGCGAAGTTCGGCCCCGACGCCGCCGGCATGTTCTTCACCCGGGCCGGCCTCGAGCAGGCGACCCGGGCCGTCGTCGCGAACCGCCGGGCCGCCCGGCTGGCCTCCGCCGGCGTCAGGACCCTGGCCGACCTCGGCTGCGGGCTGGGTTCGGACGCGCTCGCTGCGGCTCGGGCCGGGATCGCCGTGTACGCCGTCGACGCCGATCCGGTGACGGCGGAGTTCGCGGCGGCCAACGCCCGGGCGCTCGGCCTGGCCGACCGGATCACGGTGGAGTGCGCCGACGCGACAACCGTGCGCGTCGAGGACTTCGACGCGGTCTTCGCCGATCCGGCGCGGCGGAAGGCCGGCCGCGGGCGGGTCTTCGACCCCCGGTCGTACTCGCCGCCCTGGGATTTCATCGCCGGTCTGGCCGAGCGGGTGCCCCGCACGGTGCTGAAGCTGGCCCCCGGCATCGACCATGACCTGCTGCCGCCCGGCGCCGAGGGGGAGTGGGTGAGCGTGGGCGGCGACCTGGTCGAGGCCGCGTTCTGGTGCGGCCCCCTCGCGGAAGTGCCCCGCCGCGCGTCCCTGGTGCCCTCCGGCGCCGCGGCGGGAGGCGCCGCCGGAGGAGTGGAGCTGACCGGAAGTGGCGAGCGGACGGCGGAGGTGGGTGGCGTCGGGACGTACCTCTACGACCCGGATCCGGCCGTGGTGCGCGCGCATCTGGTCGCCGAGTTCGCCGACACCGTCGGCGGCCGGCTGGGCGACCCGTCGATCGCGTACGTCTACACCGACCACCCCGTCGACACACCCTTCGCCCGCCGCCTGGCGATCACCGACGTGCTGCCGTTCTCGCTGAAGCGGCTGCGGGCACTCCTCCGGGAGCGGGGCGTGGGCCGCCTGGAGATCCGCAAGCGCGGCTCTGCCCTCGAGCCGGACCAGCTCCGCAAGGATCTGCGTCTGTCCGGCCCGCAGGCGGCCTCGTTGGTGCTCACCCGAGTGGCAGGCGCGCCGACAGTGATTCTCTGCGGGGCCTGAGGCGCGGCGGGGCAGGCCCGCGTGCCGGGGGAGCCGCGAGTACCGTGCGCGGCATGGCTAAGAAGGCCGCCGCCGGCACGCCGGCCGCCGCGTTGCTGACCGCCCAGAAGGTCGAGCACACCCTGCATCCGTACGACGTCTCGCCCGACGCCCCGAACTACGGCGCGCTGGTCGCGGAGGCTCTCGGGGTGGCGCCGGAGCGTGTCTTCAAGACGCTGGTCGCCGAGGTGGACGGCGGGCTCGTGGTCGGTGTGGTGCCGGTGACCGGCGAACTCGACCTCAAGGCGCTCGCGCAAGCGGCCGGGGGTAAACGGGCAGTCCTGGCCGATCGCGCCGCCGCCGAGCGCAGCAGCGGTTATGTGCGGGGTGGGATCAGCCCGTTGGGCCAGCGCAAGAAGCTGCCGACGGTCGTCGACGACTCGGCGCTCGGGCTCGATCTGATGTACGTCTCGGCGGGCCGGCGAGGTCTCCAGGTCAGTCTGAGACCGGCCGATCTGCTTCGCCTCACCGACGCCGTAGCCGTCATGATCCGGACATAGAGCCCGAAACAGCATCATGGCCGCGAGCCGTTACGACAACGTTACGCGCCGAGAGGATCTTTCTCTAGAGAATGGTGCGAACCGGTCAGGTTGCTGACTTAGCGTCACATGGTGAGCCACGTCAGCGATCGGCCGGAGGCGGGGGGCCGGGCGTCACCAGGGCCGTTCGACTCCTGTCACCGCCGTGTTGCCGGATTGTTATGCCGGGTTACGAGATCGCCCGCCGACATCGCTTGTGTAACCGCCCGCAACGGGAATACGTTGCCGGACACAACAAACTAGCTCCTGATCACTCTCGATCACTTGGCGTCTCGGGGAGCGACACTCCCGCAGCGCACACCATCGAATCCGATGTAGACCCGGATTTACCCGAAAGGACACTAGGAATGCGTAAGGGACTGTTCGCCCTTGCCGCGGTCAGCCTGCTGGCGACCGGCAGCATTGCCGCTTGCGGCGACGACAGTGGCAGCGACTCCGGCAGCACGGGTGGCGGCAGCGCCGCCGCCGGCAAGGTCGGCATCATTCTGCCCGACACCAAGAGCTCGCAGCGCTGGGGCACCGACGACCCGAAGTTCCTGAAGGCGGCGTTCGACGCGGCCGGCGTTCCGGTTGAGATCCAGAACGCGCAGGGCGACAAGACGCAGTTCCAGACCATCGCCGACGGCATGATCTCGAGCGGCGTCGCCGTCCTCATGATCGTCAACCTCGACTCCGGCACCGGTAAGGCCGTCCTCGAGAAGGCCAAGAAGGCCGGTATCGCGACGATCGACTACGACCGTCTAACCCTGAGCGGTGGCGCCGACTACTACGTGTCGTTCGACAACGTCGCGGTGGGCAAGCTGCAGGGCGAGGGCCTGGTCAAGTGCCTCGAGGAGAAGAAGTACACCAAGCCGGTCGTGGCCGAGCTCAACGGCTCCCCGACTGACAACAACGCCACCCTGTTCGCGCAGGGCTACGACAGCATCCTCGACCCGAAGTACGCGGACGGCACCTTCACCAAGGGCCCGAACCAGGACGTTCCGGACTGGGACAACGCGCAGGCCGGCACGATCTTCGAGCAGATGCTGACCTCGAACAAGAACATCAAGGGCGTTCTCGCCGCGAACGACGGTCTCGGCAACGCGGCCATCACCGTGCTGAAGAAGAACCAGCTGAACGGCCAGGTCCCGGTGACCGGCCAGGACGCCACCGTTCAGGGCCTGCAGAACATCCTCGCCGGCGACCAGTGCATGACGGTCTACAAGGCGATCAAGAAGGAGGCCGACGCGGCCGCCGATCTCGCGGTTGCCCTGGCCAAGAAGCAGAAGCCGACCACGGCCACCGGCACCACCAAGGACCCGGAGTCGGGCGCCGACGTCCCCTCGGTGCTGCTCGAGCCGCAGTCGATCACCAAGGAGAACGTCAAGGACGTCATCGCCGACGGCTTCGTGACCAAGGACGCGGTCTGCACCGCCGACTTCGCCAAGGCCTGCACCGACGCGGGAATCAGCTGAAAATCCTCAACTGATCACGGGCTAGACCCGAACTGACGACGGCGCCGCTCACCTCCCCAAACGGGGCTGGGGGCGGCGCCGGAGTTGGGTTTCCCCCCAACCCGCCGCCCCGGCTGTGCCGCGGGCGGCAACCCGGTCACTCAGCGAAGGAGAACCACCGTGGCCGCGACACCCCTCTTGGAGCTAAACGGGATCAACAAGGCCTTCGGTCCCGTTCAGGTCCTGCATGGCGTCGACCTGAGCGTCTATCCCGGTGAAGTCACCGCCCTCGTGGGCGACAACGGCGCGGGCAAGTCGACGATGGTCAAGTGCATCAGTGGCATCTACCAGATCGACTCGGGAACGGTGGCCTTCGAAGGTAACCAGGTGGCCATCCACGCCCCGAGCGACGCGTCCGCCCTGGGCATCGAGGTCGTTTACCAGGACCTCGCTCTCTGCGACAACCTGGACGTCGTCCAGAACATGTTCCTCGGCCGTGAGAAGAAGCGCGGCATCGTGCTCGACGAGCCGACCATGGAACAGATGGCCGGCGACGCCCTCGCCAGCCTCTCGGTGCGCACCTTGAAGTCGCTGCGGCAGCTCGTCGCCAGCCTTTCCGGTGGGCAGCGACAGACCGTGGCGATCGCCAAGGCCGTGCTGTGGAACTCGAAGGTCGTCATCCTCGACGAGCCGACCGCCGCCCTCGGCGTCGCGCAGACCGCGCAGGTGCTCGAGCTGGTCCGCCGCCTGGCTGACAACGGCCTCGGCGTCGTGTTGATCTCGCACAACATGAACGACGTGTTCGCGGTCTCGGACCGCATCGCGGCGCTCTACCTCGGCCGGATGGCGGCCCAGGTCAAGACCACCGACGTGACCCACTCCCAGGTGGTCGAGCTCATCACAGGCGGCCGCAGCGGCAACATCGGCCTGCCTCCCGAGAAGCCGGCTGACTTCGGCGGGGACGTCGTCGACATCACGCCGGGAGGCGACAAGTGACCACCACGACCACTACGGCGGGCGGCGTCAAGGTCATTAAGCCGACCGTCGCCAGTTACATCCACGACTACTGGGGCCGGGTCCGCGGCGGTGACCTCGGCGCGCTGCCGGCCATCCTCGGTCTGATCGTCCTGAGCCTGATCTTCGGCATCGCCCGGGACACGTTCTTCAGCGGTCTGAACTTCGCGAACCTGTTCAACCAGAGCGCCCAGGTCGTGTTCATCGCGATGGGCCTGATCTTCGTCCTGCTGCTGGGCGAGATCGACCTCTCCGCCGGTTTCGCCTCCGGCGTCTGCGGCGCGGTCGTCGCGATCCTGCTGACCAACCACGGCTGGGAGTGGTACACCGCCATCCCGGCCGCGCTGGTCACCGGCGTCGTCATCGGCTTCATCCTGGGCCTGCTGGTGGCCAAGCTGGGCATTCCGTCGTTCGTGGTCACCCTGGCGGCGTTCCTCGCCTTCCAGGGCGTTCTGCTGGTGCTGCTCGGCGGCGGTACCAACATCTCGACCCGCAACGAGTTCTTCAACTCGCTCAACAACAACAACCTGTCGGTGGCGTGGAGCTGGATCTTCGCCGTCGTCGCCGTCGTCGGATACGCCGCGGCGCAGTTCAACGTGATGCGCAACCGGACCAGGCGGGGTCTGGTGACCGACCCGATGGGCATCGTGCTGATGCGCATCGGCGGACTGGCCGTGCTGATCCTGGTGGCGACCGCGGTCCTCACCCAGGAGCGCGCGATCAACCCCGCGATCAACTCGCTCAAGGGCGTGCCGATCGTGGTGCCGATCATCGGCTTCTTCCTGGTGCTGTGGACCTTCGTTCTGGGCCGCACCGCCTACGGCCGGCACGTCTACGCGGTCGGTGGCAACACCGAGGCGGCCCGTCGCGCCGGCATCCCGGTCGACCGGATCCGCATCTCGGTCTTCGTGATCGGCTCGTTCATGGCCGCGATCGGCGGCATCATGGCCGTCAGCCGGGCCAGTTCGGTCGACCCGAACACCGGTGGCAGCAACATCCTGCTCTACTCGGTGGGCGCGGCTGTCATCGGCGGCACCAGCCTCTTCGGCGGCAAGGGCAAGATCATCAACGCCGTCATCGGTGGCGCGGTGATCGCCGTCATCGACAACGGCATGACCCTGATGGGGTTCAACTCCGGGACCAAGTTCATTGTGACCGGTCTGATCCTGCTGGTCGCCGCGAGCGTCGACGCCTTGGCCCGGCGCAGAGCGGCCGCAACCGGCAACCGATGAACGACATCCACCTGGTACTGGGGACGGCACGCTGATGCGGGCCGGCCCCAGCCAGGAGGAGGTTCGCCGGCACAACCTCGGGACCCTGCTGCGGTACGTACACGTGCACGGCGCCACGTCCCGGGCGGAACTCACCAGCAGGCTCGGCCTGAACCGAAGCACCATCGGGGCCCTGACCGCCGATCTGACCACCGCTGGGCTGGTCACCGAGGCGGCACCACGAGAGACCGGCCGGGCCGGACGGCCGTCGCTGGTCGTCCGGCCCGAGTCGTCCAAGGTGT
The DNA here is from genome assembly GCF_023717965.1 of Paractinoplanes hotanensis. Taxonomy (NCBI): domain Bacteria; kingdom Bacillati; phylum Actinomycetota; class Actinomycetes; order Micromonosporales; family Micromonosporaceae; genus Paractinoplanes; species Paractinoplanes hotanensis. Next base: position 8,872 of record NZ_JAMQOL010000026.1, read on the forward strand.
ACGCGTACGCGCTGAGCATCGAGGTCGACCGCCTGCGGGCGGCCCGGGTCGGGCTGGGCGGCCGCATCCTGGACCGCCGCGAGACCGACCGGCCCCGCGGCATGCAGGTGCTCGACGCGGTGCAGCCGCTGGCCGGTTTCGTCCACGAGATGCGGGCCGACGTGCCCAGCGACGCCCGCTACGTCGGCACCGGCGTGGCAGTGGCCGGCATGGTGCGCCGGGCGGACGGGATGGTCCGCCTGGCCCCCACGATCGGCTGGGTCGAGGAACCGGTCGGCGCCGCGCTCGGCGCCGAACTCGGTGACGCGGGAAAGCTGACGGTGGGCAACCACGCCGACGTCTCCGCGCTGGTCGAGCACAGCCGTGGCGCGGCGGCCGGCTGCGACAACGTCATCTACTTGTACGGCGACGTCGGTGTGGGCGCCGGCATCATCGCCGACGGACGCCGGGTGGCGGGTCACGGCGGCTACGGCGGCGAGGTCGGCCACATGGTGGTCAACCCCTACGGCCGCGAGTGCAGTTGCGGCTCGCGTGGCTGCTGGGAGACCGAGATCGGCGAGTACGCGCTGCTCAAGCACGCCGGTCGGGCCGACCGGACGGGACGGGAGGCGGTGCTTGATGTGGTCGAGGCGGCGATGCGCGGCGACAGCCAGGCCCAGTTCGCCGTGCGGCAGGTCGGCGAGTGGATCGGCTTCGGCGTCGGCAATCTGGTCAACATCTTCAACCCGGAGTCCGTCATCTTCGGCGGCACCCTCCGCGACATCTACCTGGTCGCCGCGGCCCAGATCCGCAGCCGGCTCACCGCCATCGCCCTGCCGGCCTGTCGCGAGCACATCCGTCTGCGCACCCCCGAACTCGGCAACGACGCGGCCCTCATCGGCGCGGCCGAGCTGGCCTTCGAGCACCTCCTCGAAGATCCACTGCTGAACTAGACGTACGGGTCCACGTGCCCACCCGAGGCGGCGGGCTTCCGGCGACGCCGGTGGGACACGCGGCACCCGTGAAGATCGTCTATGCTCCCCGCCCGTGACTGTCCTCTTCGACCCTGCGGACGCCTACCCCGAGGTGGCCGCTGTGCGGGCCCGGCTGGCCACGCACGACTGGGCCGGCGTCCGCGCCTTGCTCGACGGCCTGTCCCCGGCCGGCCGCACCATGGTCATCCGGCACGGCGGGTCCACCGCCGGTGTGGAACCGTTTCTGCGCGAGGTCTACGACCGCGACCCGGGCGACGGGGCGGCGGCCGCGATGCTCGGCTCCTGCCTCATCGACATCGGCTGGGCGATCCGCTCGTCGGCCCGGGCCGAGTACGTGAGCTCGCAGCAGTTCGCCGAGTTCCGCGACTGGCTGATCAAGGCCGAGACGGTGCTGATCGAAGGGGCCGCGCGCAGCCCACGTGATCCGGCGATCTGGGCCGTCCGCCTGGCGTCGGCCCGTGGGCTCGAGGTCGGATCGGCCGAAACCCGCCGCCGCTACGACCGGGTCAAAATGCTCGACCCCCACAACCTCTCGGCGCAGTCCCAGATGTTGCAGCAGCTGTGTCCCAAGTGGAGTGGCAGCTGGGAGCAGCTGCACCCGTGGGCCCGCGACGAGATGCTGGCGGCGCCGCCCGGGGCCGTGCAGGGCGTGCTGGTCGCCGAGGCGCACATCGAGCACTGGCTGGAGCTGCCGGTCGGCACGGACACGGCGTACCTCAACGGTGGACCGGTCCGTGCCGACCTGCGCGAGGCGGCCGAACGCTCGGTGCTGCACCCGGACTTCGGCCGCGACTTCGGCTGGGTCGCGGCGGCCAGCAGCTTCGCCTTCGTCTTCAGCCTGATCAACGACCGCCGCTCGGCCGCCCCGCTCTTCGCCATGCTGGGCGACCGGGCCACCGAGTACCCGTGGCAGTACCTGGGTGGCGACACCGCCGAGCACGTACGCAACCACCGCCGTCGCGCGCTGGCCGGAGCAGCCCGATGATCAAGCAGACCGAGATCGACGGGGTGCCGGCCCTGCTGTCGCCGGCGACCGGGCCGGGGCACGCCGGGTTGGCCTTCCGGGTCGGGTTCGCCGACGAGCCGCTGGCCCGGCGCGGCATCACGCACCTGATCGAGCATCTGGCGCTCTTCTCGACCGGGGTCGCCGACTACCACTACAACGGCGCCACCGGCGTCGAGTACACCTACTTCCACGTGCACGGCTCGTCCGAGGAGCTGGGCGAGTTCCTCACCGCGGTCTGCGCCTCGCTGAGCGACCTGCCGATGCACCGGCTGGCCGTCGAGAAGGACCTGCTGCGGGTCGAGGCGAATGGGCGCAACCCGGGCGCGGCCGACCAGATGGCGCTGTGGCGGCACGGGGCGCGCGACTACGGCATGCCCAGTTATTCCGAGTACGGACTGCCGGCGATCACCGAGGACGACCTGCGGGACTGGGTAGGGCGCTATTTCACGCGCGAGAACGCCGTGCTCTGGGTGGCTGGCGACGAGGTGCCGGCCGGCCTGCGGCTGGATCTGCCCACCGGCGTACGGCGCAAGCCGCCGGCGATGTCTTCGGCGCTGCCCGACACCCCGGCCTGGTTCCCGGGCACGTCCGGCATGCTGGTCTGGGATGCCCTGGTACCGCGGGCGCCGCGTTCGGCCGTCTTCGCCGGCGTGCTGGAACGGGTCATGTTCCGCGAGCTGCGGCAGGAGGGCGGGCTTTCGTACGCGGCCCACGCCGCCTACGAGCCGGTCGGCGTGGACCGGGCGCACGTGACCGCCGTGGCCGATGTGCTGCCCGGCAAGCAGGGCGCCGTCCTCGGCGGATTCGTCGACGTGCTGGCCGGGCTGCGGGTGGGCCGGATTGACGAGGCCGACGTAGCCGCCGTGGTCAAGAAGCAGACCGAGTCGTTGCGGCACGCCGAGGAGCAGGGCGCGCGGCTGCCGGGGCAGGCGCTCAACCTGCTTTCCGGGCGCGAGGTGCTCGACGTCGACGAGGTGGCCGAAGGCCTGCGCGCGGTCACGGCGGTCGAGGTCGCGCAGGTGGCGGCCGAGGCCTGGAACGCCGGCCTGCTGATGACGCCGCAGGCCCGGGCCGACTGGGCCGGCTTCACCGCCGCCCCCACTTGCTCCGACCACGCGGTGACCGGCACGGAGTACCGCTCGCTGGAGACGCCGGGCGAGAAGCTGGTCCTCGGCTCCGAGGGCGTCAGCGTCGTCGGGGAGGGCAACTGCGCGACCGTACGCTTCGACGCCTGCGCCATCGTGCGGGCCTGGCCCGACGGCGGTCGCCAGCTGGTCGGCGACGACGGCATCGTGGTCTTCTTCGAGCCCACCCTGTTCGACGGGGCCGCGGGCGTGGCGGCCCGGATCGACGCCGCTGCGCCGCCGGCCGTCCGGGTCGTCCAGCCCGCCCGCGACCCCGGCCGGATCCCGCAGCCGGCGCCGCCCGGACCGCAGGACACCGAGGAGGTGATCGACCGCCGCGTCTCCGGCGTGCTGGGTCTGCTCATCCGGGTGCCGCTGACGCTGCTCGGGCTGATCGTCACGCTGCTCATGGCGTACACCCTCACGTTCGACACCGAGGACGCCTGGCTCACCATCGCCGTTGTGATCGTCGGCGCCGGCCTCACCGCGTACGGCGTTGTCGGCGTACGTCGCTCGTACCGCAACTACCGCGGCCGCTGATCGAGCATGTGGCGTTGCTTACGGGTTGCTTACCCGATGGCCTGAGCCGTCGCCATCGGCCCGGACCGGGAGCACGATGGGAACGTGAAGCTTTCGGTGGGTAGCGGGCTGGCTGGGGTGGCCGCCGCGGCGGTGGCTGTGGGCACGTCCGAAGTCGTGGCCGTGCTGACCGGGCCGTTGACCGCGCCCGTGCCGGCCGTGGGCGGCGTCGTCATCGACAACGTGCCCGGCCCGGTCAAAGACTTCGGGATCAGCGTCTTCGGGGTGCACGACAAGACGGCGCTGATCGTGGGCACGGGCGTGTTGCTGGCGATCTACGCGTACGGCGTCGGCGTGGTTGCCCGGCGGTCGTGGCACCTGGGCCTGGCCGGGATCGGGCTGTTCGCGGCCGTCGGCGTGGCCGCCGCGCAGACCAGGCACGACGCGAGCGTCTTGGCCTGGCTGCCCACGGTGGTGGGGGCGGCCCTGGCCGTCTGGGTGCTGCGCCTGCTGCTCGATCGGGCGGGTGCCGGCGCAGCCGCACCGGTGGTGGCTGTGCCGGTCGCCGTCGGCGCGGCGGGTCCCGGCCCGACCAGCACGGCCGAGCCGCCGGCGGCCGGTCCCGCGTACGTGGAAGATCGTCGGTATTTCCTGAAGCTGCTCGGCATCGCGTTCGGGGCGGCGGCGGCGACCGGCTTCGGCGGGCGTTGGCTGGCCTCGCGCCGGGCGGTGGCCGCGGCCCGTAACGACGTCGTGCTGCCCGCGCCCCGGCAGACCCCGCCGCCGCTGCCGGCCGGCGTGCAGGTGCCGGGCGTGACGCCGTACATCTCGCCCAACAAAGACTTCTACCGCATCGACACCGCGCTCATCCCGCCCCAGGTGGATCCGTCGACGTGGCAGCTGCGCATCCACGGCATGGTCCGCAACCCGATCACCCTCACCTGGGAACAGCTGCTGCAACGGCCCATGATCGAGCGGTACGTGACACTCGCCTGCGTGTCCAACGAGGTCGGCGGCGACCTGATCGGCAACGCGCTGTGGCTGGGGACGCCGATCCGCGAGCTGCTCGAGGAGGCCGGTCCACTGCCCGGCGCCGACCAGGTCGTGCAGCGCTCGGTCGACGGCTGGACCTGCGGCAGTCCGACGTCGGTGCTGATGGACGGGCGGGACGCGCTGCTCGCGGTCGGTATGAACGGGGAGGCGCTGCCGGTCGATCACGGTTTCCCGGCCCGGATGGTGGTGCCCGGCCTGTACGGCTACGTCAGCGCGTGCAAGTGGATCACCGAGATCGAGCTGAGCCGGTTCGCCGACTTCGACGCCTACTGGGTGCCGCGCGGGTGGGCCGCGCAGGCGCCGATCAAGACGGCATCCCGGATCGACACGCCACGCGACGGCGCCTCCCGCAAACCCGGCAGTGTGGTTGTCGGCGGCGTGGCCTGGGCCCAGCACCGCGGCATCGATAAGGTCGAGGTGCAGGTCGACGACGAGCCCTGGGCCGAGGCGACGCTGGCCGCCACGGTGTCGAGCGACACCTGGCGCGAGTGGAGCTTCGGGTGGCCGGCGACTCCGGGTCAACACCGGCTTCGCGTACGGGCCACCGACGGCTCAGGGGCCACGCAGACGAGCACACCGGCCGCGCCGGCGCCGGACGGAGCCTCCGGGTGGCACAGCATCAGCGTCCGGATCGATTGAGTGCCGATTGGTTGAAGGCCGCACCGGCGGTCCGTCGTTCGTGTTCAAGTCGCTCATACGGTGGCTTGCATGTCCACCGATGCGGTTGTTGAAGAGCCGTCGAACAACTCGACCCGGCCCCCGACAGGGGACCGGATCGTCATGGTGATCCCGGGGCGCCGGCGTCAGGCAGCAGGCGCCTGTCGCTGTGCCGGAACCGCCGACTTGTGGGGCCGGCCCAGCCGGGCCTCGAGCCGGGCAAGGTCGACACGTCCGTGATGGCGGTCGGCGGTGTCCTCCCAACCGACAGCGAGCAGCCGCAGCCGCTCCGCCTCGGTGAGGCCGCCCCAGACCCCGTACGGCTCGCGAACCGCGAGGGCGTGGGCGGCGCACTCGGCCCGTACCGGGCACGCGCCGCACATGCTCTTGGCTTTGGCCTCTCGGCGGTTGCGGGACGACCCGCGCTCGCCGTCCGGGTGGAAGAACTGCGCGCTGTCTCGGCCTCGGCACAAACCGAGTCGTTGCCAGTCCCAAAGATCGGCGATGGGCCCGGGCAGTCTGCGAACGTTCGACATGGAACACCCTCCTCCCGCGCGGCACCGCGGAGTGTCGTCATGAGGGGCCTTGCTCAGGCCTGTCGGCGTGTTACCCCGGGAATTCCCGGCTCACACGCAACTTGTCGATGTCTTCTGAACCCGCATGGCATCGGCCCGGCAAGTCATACCGATCTTTCCCATTTTTTCCATCTAAAGCGCGTAATGCTGCGGCCCTCGCGTGATCTCCTCTGAGAGAGAAGGAGGATCACTGTGCGTACCGTCCTCGTGTGCGTCCGTACCCCGCTGGCGGCCCAGACCGTCGCGTCCACCGCGGCCCGGCTCGGCATGACCGGCGTCGTCCGGACGGCGGTCAGCGAGACCGAGGCCATGATCCGCCTGGCTGAACGGCCGGCTGAAGTGGTTCTGGCTGACACCGCCGTGACCCGTCCCGACAGCGTCGGCTTCACCCGGCGCGTCCTGGCCCGCGCGCCGCAGGCCCAGGTAGTGCTGTTCGGCGCCGAAGACCCCCGGGTGGCTGCGGCAGCTGTCGCAGCCGGCGCCCGTGGCGTCATCCGCGGCGTCGAGCACGATCTGGTCAGCGTCGTGGCCAAGGCCCTGCTCCTGCTACTGCTCCCGGTGCGCCCGCAGGGCATGCCGATCAACGGGGCCAACGCCCAGCCCGCCACCGTGGCCGGCGGGGCCCGCAACAACAACTCGACCGCGGCCCGGGCCGCCTATCAGAACGGCGGGCTCGGCATGAGCGCGCCGAACGCGGCCTCCGTGCCGGCCGTGCTCGGGCCCAACGCGCCGATGGTGCCGGCCCAGCGTGGCGACGCCCCGATCGACCCGGCCACCGGCCGGCCGATGGTGGCCTGGCCCGGCAACGAGACCCAGGTCGGCGTGGCCGACCCGGCGCCCGCGGGGCGGCGGCTCACACTCACCGAGCGTGAGTTGCAGGTGCTGCGGGGGATGGCCGACGGCAAGAGCAACGCGGAGATCGGCCGCGAGCTCTTCGTCTCGGAGGACACGGTCAAGACCCATGCCCGGCGGCTCTTCCGGAAACTGGGGGCCAGGGACCGTGCACACGCGGTGGCCGCCGGCTTCCGAGCCGGCTTGGTGGCGTAAACGAAAAAGGGGGGCTGAGCCGGCTGGCTCAGCCCCCTTTTTCTCACTCTTTGTCTTCCTCGTTGCCCTCGGTCAGTGTGTCGTGCACGCCGTCGGCGTAGCCGCGCGCGTACTCCCACGTGACGTAGTGCTCAGGGTCGGGGTCGTAGGCCGGCTCGTGCACGCGCGGGCGCCCGCTGCTGAGCAGGTGGCGCAGGTTGCCGCGGAGCAGGTCCCAGTCGAAGTAGTGCGGCTCGTGGCAGTCCTCACACTCGATCACGAGGCCACGGATGCCGGTCGGGCTCAGGAGCGCCTGATAGATCTCGAGGTCGGAAAGATCCTCGATGACGTCCTGCCGTTCGGCGTCGGTCAGCGGTTCGGCCTCGGCGTCCTCGTCGAGGTCGTCGAGCCCGGCCGCCGGGTCGGTGGGATCGCCGTTGAACGGGTCGATCGGCTCATCTTGCACCCCCTTACCGTACTCACTCCGGACTGATGTGTGCTGGCCCGCACGTGCTGTCCGTCGTGCGAGGGCACGGCGAGCGGATGGGTACGATGAACCATTCGTCTTCCATCTTTGAGGGATGCTCCGTGGAATCTGACTCGGCCCGCACGGTACCGCTCGGTCTGACCTTCGACGACGTGCTCCTCCAGCCCGGCGAATCGGACATCGTGCCGAGCCGGGTCAACACCCGCACCCGGCTCACCCGGAACATCGAGCTGACCATCCCGCTGCTGTCCGCGGCGATGGACACGGTCACCGAGGCGCGCATGGCCATCGCCATGGCGCGCGAGGGCGGCATCGGGGTGCTCCACCGCAACCTCTCCGCCGACGACCAGGCGGCCCAGGTCGACCTGGTCAAGCGGTCCGAATCCGGCATGATCACCAACCCGGTGACCTGCAGCCCCGAGGCCACGCTGCGCGAGGTCGACCAGCTCTGCGGCCGCTACCGCATCTCCGGCGTGCCGGTCACCGATGGTGACGGCACCCTGGTCGGCATCGTGACCAACCGCGACATGCGCTTCGTCACCAACGAGAACGCCAAGGTCCGCGACGTCATGACCAAGATGCCGCTGATCACCGCCCCGGTCGGCGTCAGCAAGGACGACGCTCTCGGCCTGCTGCAGCAGCACAAGATCGAGAAGCTGCCGCTGATCGACGACAGCGGCCGGCTCCGCGGCCTGATCACGGTGAAGGACTTCACCAAGAGCGAGCAGTACCCCGACGCGACGAAGGACGCGCAGGGCCGCCTGCGGGTCGCGGCCGCGGTCGGCGTGGGTGACGACTCCTACAAGCGGGCTCGCGGGCTGATCGACGCCGGCGTCGACGTGATCATCGTGGACACCTCGCACGGTCACCAGCGGCAGGTGCTCGACATGATCGCCCGGCTCAAGCGCGACACCGCGACCGACATCGTCGGCGGCAACGTGGCCACGTACGCCGGGGCCAAGGCGATGGCCGAGGCCGGGGCCGACGCGGTCAAGGTCGGTGTGGGCCCGGGCGCCATCTGCACCACCCGCATCGTCGCCGGGGTCGGCGTACCGCAGATCACCGCCGTCATGGAGGCCCAGCGCGCCTGCGCCCCGTTCGGCGTGCCGGTGATCGCCGACGGCGGCATCCAGTACAGCGGCGACATCGCCAAGGCGATCGTGGCCGGCGCCGAGACCGTCATGCTCGGTGGCCTGCTGGCCGGCTCGGAAGAGAGCCCCGGCGACCTCATCTTCGTCAACGGCAAGCAGTACAAGTCCTACCGGGGCATGGGCTCGCTGGGCGCCATGCAGTCGCGGGGACAGGCCAAGTCGTACTCGAAGGACCGCTACTTCCAGCATGATGTGCCGGAGGAGAAGCTCGTTCCCGAGGGTGTCGAGGGTCAGGTGCCCTACCGCGGCCCGCTCTCGCGGGTGGTGGCTCAGCTGGTCGGTGGCGTACGGCTGGCGATGGGCTACGCGGGCGCCGAGACGATTCCCGACTTGCAGCAGCGTGGCCAGCTCATCAGGATTACCGCGGCGGGCCTCAAGGAAAGCCACCCGCACGACATCCAGATGACTGTCGAGGCCCCCAACTACCACTCCCGCTAGCACCCAGCAGCAGAGCCTTCCAACCACCCCACCCGCCGCCCCAAGAGGCGACCTGAAGGACTGAGTCATTATGCGTGACGTAGTGGAGATCGGTCTCGGCAAGACCGCCCAGCGGGGGTACCACCTGGACGAGATCGCCATCGTCCCGAGCCGGCGCACCCGCGACGTGGACGACGTGTCCACCGAGTGGCGCGTCGACGCGTACCCCTTCAAGATCCCCTGCGTCGCGCACCCTTCCGACGCGACCATGAGCCCGGAATCGGCGATCGCCCTGGGCCGCCACGGCGGCCTGGGCGTGCTCAACGCCGAGGGCCTGTGGACCCGCTACGAGGACCCGAGCAAGATCCTGGAGGAGCTGGCCTCGCTCGACGAGGACGCCGACGCCACCCGGCGCCTGCAGGAGGTCTACTCCGAGCCGATCCGGCCCGAGCTGATCGCCGAGCGGGTGCGCACGATGCGCGAGGGTGGCATCACCGTCGCCGTCCGGGTGTCGCCGCAGCACACGCTCGCGCTGGCCCCGGTGGTGCTCGACGCCGGTGTCGACCTGCTGGTCATCCAGGGCACCCTGGTCAGCGCCGAGCACGTGTCCACGACGGACGAGCCGCTGAACCTCAAGGAGTTCATCGCCGACCTCGACCTGCCGGTGATCGTCGGCGGCTGCACCGACTACAAGACGGCGCTGCACCTCATGCGCACGGGCGCGGCCGGCGTCATCGTCGGGGTCGGCGCCGACGAGTGGTCGACGACCGACACCGTGCTGGGCATCCGGGTGCCGATGGCGACCGCGATCGCCGACGCCGCCGCGGCCCGCCGCGACTACCTCGACGAGACGGGCGGCCGCTACGTCCACCTGATCGCCGACGGTGGCATCTCCACCTCGGGCGACATCGCCAAGGCGATCGGCTGCGGCGCCGACGCGGTGATGCTGGGCGAGCCGCTCTCGCTGGCCGAGGGCGCTCCGGCCGGCGGCGCGTGGTGGCACTCGTCGGCGAGCCACCCGCAGCTTCCGCGCGGCGGCTTCTGCATCGCCGGCGAGCCCGACGGCACGCTGGAAGAGCTGTTGTTCGGCCCGGCCGACCGCCCCGACGGCCAGCTCAACCTGTTCGGCGGGCTGCGGCGCGCGATGGCCAAGTGCGGCTACCGCGACGTCAAGGAGTTCCAGAAGGTCGCGCTGGTCCTCGATCGCTGAGGCCTTTCCGCGTCCTTTCGGACGACAGCGCTAACCTCGCGCCTATGAGCCGTGCGGGTGTTGCTGGAGTTCTTTGTGTCGCGCTGGCGGTGACCGGCTGTTCGGCGGACGACGAGCCGGCCCCGTCCTCGACCCCGTCCTCCGCGCCGGTGTTCGCCCCCGGCGCGGAGGGCATCGGCGACGCCTACTTCCCCAAGTACGGCAACGGCGGCTACGACGTGGCCGGCTACGACCTGAAGCTGCGGTTCGACCCGAAGACCGACGAGCTGAGCGGCACGGCGACGATAACCGCCACGGCCACGCAGGATCTCTCCCGGTTCAACTTCGACCTGTCCAAGCTGGCCGCCCGGAACGTGACGGTCGACGGCGTCCGGGCCTCCTCGAAGGCCGAGGGCACCGAGCTGGTCGTCACTCCGGCCGAGGGCATCGTCGACGGCCGCCCGTTCACCGTGGTCGTGGAGTACGGCGGAAAGCCGGGCCAGCTCGGCAACGCCGTCCTGGGCGAGGGTGGCTGGCTCGAGAACCCGGACGGCGCGATCGCGCTCGGCCAGCCCGAGTCGGCCAGCACCTGGTTCCCGGTCAACGACCACCCGTCCGACAAGGCCACCTTCAAGCTCGCGATGACCGTGCCCGAGGGTGTCGAGGCGATCAGCAACGGCGTGCCCGGCCCGTCCACCACCACCGCGGGCTGGACCACCTGGAACTGGGCCGAGAGCGCGCCCATGGCCAGCTATCTGGCCATGGTCGTGGTCGGGCAGTACCGGATCACGACGACAACGCACAACGGCAAGCCGATGGTGCTGGCCGTCGCCGAGTCCCTGCCCGCCAACGGCCCGGCCGCACAGTCGCTGGCCAAGACGGGTGAGATCACCGACTTCCTGGCCACCAAGTTCGGGCCGTACCCGTTCGACGCCAACGGCGGGGTGGCGGTCGACGACCGGAACATCGCCTACGCGCTCGAGACGCAGAGCCGGCCGGTCTACGGTCCCGCGTTCTTCAACGGCGGCCCGAACGAGTCGGTGATCACCCACGAGCTCGCCCACCAGTGGTTCGGCGACAGCGTGGCCCTCGAGAAGTGGCAGGACATCTGGCTCAACGAGGGCTTCGCCACCTACTCCGAGTGGCTGTGGGACGAGCACAAGGGCCGGCGGACGGTCGAGCAGAGCTTCAACGACGTCTACAACTCGTTCCAGTGGAACCAGCCGGGCGAGGCCGGCGACCCCGGTGCCGCGCGGATCTTCGGCGCGGCCGTCTACCAGCGCGGCGGCATGACCGTCTACGCGCTGCGCAAGGCGATCGGGGATCCCGCCTTCGACCAGTTGCTCAAGCGCTGGACCAGCGAGCACAAGGACGGCAACGCGAGCACCGACGACCTGATCGCGCTGGCCGAAGAGGTCTCCGGCAAGCAGCTGGACGACCTCTTCCAGTCCTGGCTCTTCACCACCGGCAAGCCGGCCAAGCCCTGATCACTTGTCGACCAGCTGGGGGTGCTTCGCCAGGTAGGCGGCGGCCCGGCCGTCGGCCACGGCCTCGACGAAGCCCTTGCCCTCGGCGGTGAGCTGCTCGCCGAGATAGCCGCTGCCCCGGCCGACCCCGCGGCCGGGCAGGCTGACTCGGGTGATCTTGTCGGGCGACAGGTTGCGCAGGGCGTACGCGTACTCGAGCGGCTTGCGCCCGCCCACGTAGACGAACGTGTCGCCGAGCGCCTCGATCAGCGGGCCGACCTTGGCCGGATCGGTGTCGAACCCCTCGCCGAGCGCCTTGGTCAGCAGCGCGCCGACCAACTGGCGCTGGTGCCGCTGCCGGTCGTAGTCGCCGTCGGGCAGCCCGTAGCGCTGGCGGGCGTAGTCGATCGCCTGCCAGCCGGTCAGGTGCCGGCGGCCGGGCTGGTAGACCGCCTGCGGACCGATGTAGTCGCCGCCGCGCAGCGGGCGCAACGAGCCGTCCGGCTTGCGGTGCCGCGACTCGACCCGCTGGTCGACCACCAGGTCGATGCCGCCGAGCTCGTCGGTCAGCTTGTCCAGCCCGCCGAAGTTGAGGATCGCGCCCGCCTGGAACTGCTTGATCCCGGTGTACCCGCTGAGCGACTTCGAGAGCAGCTGGTAGCCCTTCTCGGTGCTCGGCTGCTTGTTGCCGGACACCCGGGAGCCGACGCTCATGGCCTCGGTGACCTTGCGGTTGCCGTGGCCGGGGACCTTCACCCGCAGATCGCGGGGGAGCGAGTAGAGGTACGCCTTCTCCAGCCCCCGCTCGACGTGCAACAGCATGATCGCGTCGGCGTGCGGCTCCCAGCCGGGGATCGAGACCCGGGTATCGACGCCGATCAGCAGCAGGTCGAGCGGCCCGTCGATGTCGGCGCCGGGCGACGGCGGTGGCGTGGTGGGCTCGGCCGACGGCGTCGGCGGCGCCGCCGGAGTGGGCGTTGCTGTAGGTTTGTCCGACCCTGAACGTACTGCCCAGGCGATGCCCCCGCCCGCGAGCAGCGCCACGGCCACCGCTCCGGCGACCGCGATACCCACCCTCTTGTTCCGCATGCCGGAACAGTAGGGCAGCGGCATCGGCAGCTCAATCATGCGAGATCTCGCAATGTGAAACGGGTCCGTGCTTCCCTCGGTTTCACCGTACGCTGGCCGCCGCTAATCAACGGGGGAGGCACGCGCTTCAATGAAGCTCACCAAGCGACGGGTAACCGTCGGTCTCATCTCCACCGCCGTCGTCGTGTCGATGACGAGCGTGACCACCTGGGCCCTGGCTGCCGACGAGGCCGGCACGACCTCGGCCGCCGCCAACACGCCCGTCCAACTCATCGTCGGTTACAAGGCCGGGATCGCGAAGGCCGCCACGACGCGCAGCCTGTCCGCGGCCGGCTTGCGGGCCACCGACTCCGGCACCTCGCAGTCGACGCTCGCCGAGATCAACGCCTCGCGCGTGACGGTGCCGAACAGCCGCATCGCGGCGGCCATGGCCTCCCTGCGCAGCGACCCGAATGTCGCCTACGTCGAGAAGGATGTCCAGGTCAAGGAGTTCGACACCACGCCGAACGACCCGTATTTCGTGCTGCAGAACGAGATGCACTCGGTCAAGGCCCCGGACGCGTGGGACACCACCACGGGCTCCGGCGTGGTCGTCGCCGTCATCGACACCGGCGTCAACGCCCGGGGCGATCTGGCCGGCGCCACCGTTCCCGGCCATGACTTCGTCAACGACGACTCCAGCGCTACCGACGACCGCGGTCACGGCACCGCGGTCGCCGCGCTGATCGCCGCCCGCGGCAACAACGGCAGCGGCATGGCCGGTGTCTGCTGGACCTGCAAGATCATGCCGGTCAAGGTGCTCGACAGCAGGGGCTCGGGCACGGCCAGCGACGTCGCTCAGGGCATCATCTGGGCGGTCAAGAACGGCGCCCGGATCCTGAACCTCTCGCTCGGTGGCCCCGGCGCCAAGGTCCTCCAGGACGCGGTCGCCTACGCCAACATCAACAACGCTGTGGTGGTCGCCGCCGCGGGTAACGCGGGCAACACCGCCTTCCAGTACCCGGCCGCCTACCCCGACGTGGTGACGGTCGCCGCGACCCGCCGCTGCACGGCGTACGAGACCCAGCCGACCTGCACCGTCGGCCACCAGACCCTGACGTCGTACTCGTCCCGCAACGCGTCCGGCGCGACGTGGGTCGACGTGGCGGCTGTGGGCGACGTGACGTCGATGACCAACGACGGCACCTACGTCGACGCCAGCGGCACGTCCTTCTCAGCGCCGATCGTGGCCGGTGTGGCTGCCCTGGTGAAGACCAAGAACCCGAGCTACACCGGTTGGTCGATCGCCGGCTCGATCTACAAGGCGGCCTCGGCCCGCAGGGTCTCGGGGGTCACGTACGGCCTGGTCAACGCGTCGACGTCGTTCGACATCCCGACGGACTCCATCGCGCCGACCGCCACCGGCATCTCGCCCAACGGCGGCTTCGCCCGGGGCAGCATCCCGGTGCGCCCGGTGAACCTGAAGGACGACCGTTCCGGCATCCAGAAGTCGCTGCTCTACGTGAACGGCGTCTACAAGAGCTACAGCCGGAACGCGCCCTACGGGATCACCTTCAACACCGCCGGCTACTCGGGCAAGACGAACATCGAGCTGCGGATCTTCGACAAGGCCAACAACCAGAAGGTCGTCAAGGGCGTGGTCACCGTCGACAACAAGGCCCCGGCCACGAAGATCACCTCTGCCCCCAAGAGCGGCACCAAGCTCAAGGGCACGGTGACGATCAAGTTCAGCGGCTCCGACGCCAACGGCATGGGCAAGTGGCTGTTGCTGATCAACGGCAAGGCCACACAGTCCCGCACGGTCGTCAAGCCGTTCACCTTCGCCACCACCTCGGTGCCGAAGAGCTTCACGGTGCAGGTGCGCGGCTACGACAAGGCCGGCAACTCGACCAACTCGGTCAAGCTGACCTACACCCGCTAGCACCCTGACCGCTCCGGACAACAAACCGGACGGTCAAGCAACGGACCGAAGGTGAAGGAGCCGGCCATCGTGGCCGGCTCCTTCATCGTTGCGAGGTCCTCAGCATGCGCAAGCTGGTCGCTGGTCTGTTCGTGGGCGCGTCGATGCTGGTCGCGGCGCCGGCACAGGCTGCACCGGTCCGCCCCGCCGACCCCGGCTTCGCCGGCCAGTGGGGCCTCACCCAGACCCGGGTCGACGAGGCCTGGTCGTCCACCCGCGGCTCGTCCCGGGTGGTGGTCGCGGTGGTCGACACCGGCGTGAGCCCGCTGCCCGAGCTGGCCGGACGCCTGCTGCCCGGCAAGGACTTCGTCAATCACGACAACAACGCGTCCGACGACAACGGGCACGGCACGATGGCCGCCACCGTGATCGCGGCCGCCGGCAACAACCGCATCGGGATCGCCGGTGTCTGCTGGTACTGCCGGATCCTCCCGGTCAAAGTGCTCAACGCCAAGGGCGGCGGCAGCTACACCGACATCGCTCTCGGCATCCGCTACGCGGCCGACCGCGGCGCCGCCGTCATCAGCCTCTCGCTGGGCGGCTCGGACGACAGCCCACTGTTGCGCGACGCCGTCGGCTACGCCGAGAGCAGGGGCGCGCTGATCGTCGCCGCGGCCGGCAACCGAGGCGTCTCGACCGCCCACTACCCGGCGGCCATCCCGTCGGTGCTGGCCGTCGGCGGCGTCACCCCGTCCGGCAGCCGCTACGACTGGTCCAACCACGGCAGCTGGGTCGACGTGACCGCCCCGGGCTGCAACTCGGCGCAGGGACCGACCGGGCTGATCGGGCAGTACTGCGGCACCTCATCGGCCACACCGTTCGTGGCCGGGGTGGCGGGCCTGCTCGCGGCCACCCATCCGACGCCCTCGGCCGCGCAGATCCGGGCTGCGCTCGTCGCCTCGCGGATGACCCGGTCCGGCCGGATCGATGTGCCGTCCGCGCTGCGGGCCCTGCCCATCGACGGTGACGTCACGCGGCCCGCGGTCGCCTTCGGCCCGGTCGGGACCCTCGTCCGCGGCCGGGTGACGATCACGGCCGCCGCGGCCGATCAGCACGGCGTCTCGCGGGTCCAGCTGTACGCCGGGGGCCGCCTGGTCGCCACGGACACCACCGCGCCGTACTCGTTCGCCTGGCAGTCCGCGCCGAACACGGCCACCGTGCCGCTGGAGCTGCGTGCCTACGACCGCCGCGGCAACCTGACCGTGGTGCGCCGCCACGTGCGCGCCGACAACACCGGACCGGTCGTGCGGCTCGCGAAGGCCGGCCGCACCCTGACCGTCCGGGCCACCGACCCGGCCGGCGTGGCCCGGCTGGAACTGGTCGTCAACGGCCGGATCACCGTGCGTAAGGCCGGGGCTTCGGGCCGGTTCGTCGTGCCCGCGAAGGCCCGCCGCGTAGTCGTCCGGGCGTACGACCGGGCCGGGAACCTGCGGGTCGTCAACGGTAAACTCGGTGGGTGAGTACTCCCCGCCCGGTTCTCGTCGTCGACTTCGGCGCGCAATACGCCCAGCTGATCGCCCGCCGCGTGCGTGAGGCGCGGGTGTATTCGGAAATCGTCCCGCACTCGATGCCCGTCGCCGAGATGCTGGCCAAGAATCCCGCCGCGATCATCCTGTCCGGC
Source organism: Paractinoplanes hotanensis (assembly GCF_023717965.1). Classification (NCBI taxonomy): domain Bacteria; kingdom Bacillati; phylum Actinomycetota; class Actinomycetes; order Micromonosporales; family Micromonosporaceae; genus Paractinoplanes; species Paractinoplanes hotanensis. The sequence goes on from NZ_JAMQOL010000026.1 coordinate 25,186, forward strand.
GGCCCGTCCAGCGTCTACGAGCCCGGCGCCCCCGTGCTCGACGCGGGCCTGTTCGACAACGAGGTCCCGGTCTTCGGCATCTGCTACGGCTTCCAGGCCATGGCGCAGGCGCTCGGCGGCACGGTGGCCCACACCGGCTCGCGGGAATACGGCCGCACCCACCTGACCGCCCAGGGGGGCACGCTGCTGCGCGAGCTCCCCGACGACCTGCCGGTCTGGATGAGCCACGGCGACAGCGTCGCGGTCGCGCCCGAGGGCTTCGCGGTCACCGCGTCGACGCCGGGCGCCCCCGTGGCCGCCTTCGAAGACTTGACCGCCAAGCGGGCCGGCGTGCAGTTCCACCCCGAGGTGGCACACACCGAACAGGGTCAGCGCATGCTCGAGCGCTTCCTCTACGACATCGCCGGCCTCGAGCCCACCTGGACCCCGAGCAACATCATCGACGACCAGGTGGCCGCGATCCGCGCTCAGGTCGGCGACAAGCAGGTGATCTGCGGTCTCTCCGGCGGTGTCGACTCGGCGGTCGCCGCCGCGCTCGTCCACAAGGCCGTCGGCGACCAGCTGACCTGCATCTTCGTCGACCACGGCCTGCTGCGGTCGGGCGAGGCGGAACAGGTCGAGAAGGACTACGTGGCCGCCACCGGCATCCGGCTCAAGGTGGTCGACGCGTCCGATGTCTTCCTGGGGCACCTGGCCGGCGTCACCGACCCCGAGCAGAAGCGCAAGATCATCGGTCGCGAGTTCATCCGCACGTTCGAGGCCGCGGCCCGCGAGCTCGACGACGAGCGGCACATCGAGTTCCTGGTGCAGGGCACCCTCTATCCCGACGTGGTCGAGTCGGGCGGCGGCACGGGCACTGCCAACATCAAGTCCCACCACAACGTGGGCGGCCTGCCCGACGACCTGCAGTTCGCGCTGATCGAGCCGTTGCGCACCCTGTTCAAGGACGAGGTACGCGCTCTCGGGGCCGAGCTGGGCCTGCCGGAAGAGATGGTTCAGCGGCACCCGTTCCCCGGCCCCGGCCTCGCCATCCGCATCATCGGCGCGGTCGACCGCGAACGGCTCGACCTGCTGCGCGCGGCCGACCTGATCGCCCGGGAAGAGCTGACCGCGGCCGGCCTCGACCGTGACGTCTGGCAGTTCCCGGTGGTGCTGCTGGCCGACGTGCGCAGCGTCGGCGTGCAGGGCGACGGTCGCACGTACGGCCACCCGGTCGTGCTGCGCCCGGTCTCGAGCGAGGACGCGATGACCGCCGACTGGTCACGCCTGCCCTACGAGACGATCGCCAAGATCTCGACCCGCATCACCAACGAGGTGCGCGAGGTCAACCGGGTCGTCCTCGACGTCACGAGCAAGCCCCCGGGCACCATCGAGTGGGAATGAGTCAGGCGGGCCGCTAGGCCCAGGGCGCGGGCGCTGCCTCCTCCGGCATCAGGAACCACATGATGGGGTAGGCGAGCAGCGCCGTGCCCAGGGTGACCACTGCCAGCAGAGCGAAGGCCACCCGCACGAGCACCGGGTCGATCTCGAAGTAGCGGCCGACGCCGCTGCAGACGCCAGCGGCGAGACGGTCGTCCAGAGGCCGGCGGAGCTGCTTGTACGGCGCCTCGGAGCTGCCGTGGGGGAGCTGTGTCATGCCTCCATGGTGTCCGCGCAAGGGCCCCGGCAACCTCGGTGAGCACCCGGAGACCGACCCTGATTTAGCCATTACGCAGTGTGGTGGATCACGAGCGCTTTGTGCAGGGAGGCGCTCTGATCAGCAATTACGCAGCGCTAACCACCTGTCAGGAATCCGACAGACGTTTTCTGGAGTTCACATATTCCGGGCAGAATGCCGCCCTGTGACCCCCGCACTCGAACCGCTCCGCCGGATCGCCGCCTACGCCGTTGCCACCGACGACGACGGCCGCGTGCTGCTCGTCCGCGCCTCCAGCAGTTCCGGCACGCCGGGCGTCTGGTCGTTGCCCGGCGGCGCCGTCGATCACGGCGAAGACCCCAACCACACCGTCGTGCGCGAGACGGCCGCCGAGACCGGCCTCTCTGTCGCAGTCACCGGGCTCCACGATGTGCTGGCCGACATGCGCGCCCTGCCGCACCGTGGTGTCACCATCCATACCGACCGCCTCATCTACTCGGTCTCGATCCGGGGCGGCACGCTGATCGACCGGGTCGGCCACCCCACCGACCTGGCTCGCTGGCACACGCTCGAAGAGGCCGGGCGCCTCCGGCTCCGGCAGTTCACGGCCACCGCGCTCGGGCTGGGCAGCGCCTCGGCCGACCTGCGGCCCGAGCCGGCGCCGACCTTCCCGTCCTTCTACGCCTATCCGGGGCCGGACGGGTTGCACCGGGCTCAGCGCTTCGCGGCATACGCGATCGCCACCGACCCGCACGACACCACCCTGCTGCTCACCCGCATCGCTCCGGGCTACCCGGGCGAGGGGCGCTGGCACCTGCCCGGCGGCGGCACCGACTACGGCGAGCAGCCCGGCACCGCGCTGATCCGCGAGCTGGTCGAGGAGACGGGTCAGGAGGGCCGGCTGGTCGAACTGCTCGGTGTGGCGAGCCACCGCGACGCGGCGTCGCTCGGCCCGGAGGGCTATCCGATCGACTGGCACGGCGTACGCGCCTTCTACCGGGTGATCGTGGAAGACCCCACCGAGGTCGCCGTCCGGGACGTGGGCGGCTCCACCTCCGAGGCCCGCTGGGTGCCCGTCAAGCAGATCGCCGACCTGCCCGAGGACGAGCTGACCGAGGTCACGGCCGAGGCTCTGCGCAAGGCGGGACTAATCTAGGCCGGGTGAAGATCAGAAGGGTCGGGGCGTACGGGATCTGCCGCGACGAGGCCGGGCGGGTGCTGCTCGCCCGGAATTCGCCGCTGAGCTCGTTCCCCGGCCTCTGGACCCTGCCCGGCGGCGGTGTCGAGCAGGGCGAACACCCGGACGACGCGGTGGTGCGCGAATTCGCTGAGGAGACCGGTCTGTCTGTACGGGCCGACGCGCTGCGCACCGTCACCGCCGACGTCTTCCGGCTGCCGACCGGCGAGCTCGAACACACCGATCGGGTCATCTACGACGTCTCCTCGCGCGGCGGAACGCTGGCCTCCGAGGTGTCCGGCACCACCGAAACGGTCGAGTGGCTCACGGTCGAAGACATCCGCCGGCTGCCGCTCATGCCGTTCACGGCGATCGCGCTCGGTCTCGGCGGCGCGGCCGAGTCGGACACGCCGGACGGCGATGAGGAGCTGGCCCGTCCGCAGCGGGTGCAGCGCTTCGGGGCGTACGCGGCTGCGACCGACCCCGACGGGCGGATCCTGCTCACCCGCATCGCCGCCGGCTACCCCGGCGCCGGCCGGTGGCACCTGCCCGGCGGCGGCACCGACCACGGCGAAACGCCCGAGGCCGCGCTGGCCCGCGAGCTGATCGAGGAAACCTCGCAGCACGGCCGGGTGACCGGCCTGCTGGGCATGTCGCACCGCTACGATCCGTCGGCGCTCGGGCCGGAAGGAGTGCCGATCGACTGGCACGTCATCCGCGTCCTGTTCAGGGTTTCGATCGAGGTGCCGACAGAACCTTCGGTGACCGAGGAAGCGGGCGGATCCACCGCCGAGGCGGGCTGGTTCACCCTCGCCGAGGCCAAGGCTCTGAACCTCACCGAACTGGCTGCCACGGCGGTAGACCGAGTCGGAGCGGAACAGGCGAGGTAAAATCGCCTCAGGGAGAGGTGAGGCAAGTGACCTGTCCCCTCCGTTGTCTGGTCGAACGTTGTCCGGTCAAACGCAGCGGAGCGAACGGGCCAACGACCGACGATTCGGCTTCTCGCCAAGGTCGACTCGCTGTGCGATGGTGTTACCCGCACATTTCCCCGGGCCCCATGTGCGAGGGGCGACCGGGCCGCTGCTCACCGTAATCACGGTGGGCCACCTGATCCCATGGAGGAAACACGTGCCGAGAACCCCTTGGCGCCGGCGTCGCTCGACGGATAGTCCCCGTCCCGCCGGTCGTCGTTGGGCAGGCCGGTTGCGCCGCAGCGGAACGCTCGCGCGGCAGGCCTTGATGGTGCGCGTGGGGCGCCGGGCCGAGTCCGGCCGGGCCGCCACCGCCACCCGGGCCGAAGTCATCTACACCGGTGCCGAGCACGGCCGGACGCTCGGTCCGGTCGCCCCGCACCTGGCGGCTCCCGCCACCGTCGAGGAGGCCACCGAGGTCTCGCTCCTGCCCGGTGAGCACACCACGGCCCGCAAGGTCCGCTTCGCGGTCGTGCAGGGCTGCACGCTGGCCAGTCTCGCTCTGGGCCTGACCGCGATCCTGCTCGCGATGCAGGGCGAGGTTCAGCTCGCGGCCGCGTTCCTGGTCGCCTGCGTGGCCTTCGACGGTCTCGACGGCGCGCTGGCCCGCAAGCTGGGCGTCTCCAGCCCGTTCGGCGCCCAGATGGACTCGCTGGCCGACATGTGCTCGTTCGGCCTGGCCGCGCCCGTGGTGGTCTACGCGTCGCTGGCCCACACGGTGCCCACGCCGGCCGCCGCGGTGGCCTGCATGCTGGTCGCCGCCTGCGCCGCGATCAGGCTGGCCCGCTTCAACGTCTCGCCCAAGGACGGCAAGTTCTTCTGCGGCGTCCCGACGACCCTGGTCGCGGCCGTGCTCGCGCTCGCCGTGCTCATCGGCCTGCCGCTGCCCGGCCCGGTGCTGCTCGCCGGGGTGGCGCTGCTCGCCTTCGCCATGGTCTCGAGCTTCCCGTACGCGAAGCTCGCCCGCCTGGTCCGGCTGCCCGCCTGGCTCTGGCTGGTCCCGGCGGTCGGCGCCCTGGTCGACGCCCGCCTGACCTTCGTCCTGGTCGTCACGGCCTACCTGCTCAGCGGCCCGGTCATGTGGGTCCGCGCCCGGCAGGTCGTCTAGGCTCCTTGTCAGAGAAGGCCGTCCCTTCGGGGGCGGCCTTCTCTCGTTGAGCTCCGGCCGCGGCCGGGCCGCTGATCTTTGAGCCGCTCGGGTACGTCACCGCGACTACGGGTTCCCGGCCGGCGCCTGCCCGTCTGAGGCATGGCGCCGGCCGGCACCGGGGTCAGTCGGTCCAGCGGGCGATGATCGACGAGCCGCCGATGACCTTGTCGTTGACGCTGACCAGGGCCTCGGCCTTGTCGGCGGGCAGGTAGACGTCGGTGCGCGAGCCGAAGCGGATCAGTCCCATGCGCTCGCCGCGGGCGACCAGTGTGCCGACCGGGACGCGCTGCACGATGCGGCGGGCGATCAGGCCGGTCCGCTGGGCCACCACCACCGTGCCGCGGTCCGTGTCGAGCACCGTGTACGCCGCCACGTTGTGCTCGGCCGCGGCGGTCATCGCGTTGGCGTAGCCGCCGGCCTCGACGAAGTAGTCGGCCACCCGACCGGCTACCGGCACCCGGTTGACGTGCACGTCGAGCACCGACAGGAACACCGCGATCCGCAGGAACTCGCCCGGCCCGAAGCGCTCGTCGGTCATCCGCTCGACGGAGAGCACCCGCCCGTCGGAGGCCGCGACGACCGCGGCCGGGTCGTCCGGCAGCTCACGCTCGGGGTCGCGGAAGAACGCCGCCACCGGCCCCGCAGCCAGCGCCGGCAGCAGCCAGAGCTTCGACTTGGGCCGGGCGACGCGGGCCACGGCGGCCAGGCCGAGCGTGATGCCCGCGGCAACGACGCCGTTGGAATCGATGTGCATGCCCCGGGTGACGGGGACGCTGGAGGGCCGGTAGGCCGGGGCCAGCGTGGCCGCGACCTTCGGGTCGGCCGGGGTGAAACGCAGCTTGTGTACCCGCAGCGGCGGCTGGTTGCGCACCACCAGGTCGGAGCCGACCCCGAACAGCGCGCCCTGCCGGAACAGCTCGGCCGCGGCCCCGCCCGTACGGCCCGGGGTGGCCGGGACGGCCACTGTCACCACGCCGCCGTCGGTGAGGTGCTTGCCGAGGCGGTCGAGCAGGTCGCGCACCTCGCCCGCGGTGCCGCTCAGCGGCTCGCCGACGATCACCACGCCGGCCGGCTGGGCCTCGTCGAGCGACTCGACGACCTGCACCCGGTCGGCGATCCAGCCGCCGAGCCCGTCGATGTGGTCACGGAGCAGGTCGGCCGTGCTGCGCTCGCCGGCGACCAGCGTGAGCCGGTCGCCGGGCAGCAGGGCCTCGACCGCGGCGGCCACCACCGGCGAGGCGTGATCGGCCCCGACCACGATCGCGGACGTGGCCGCGTTGTGTCGGGCGAACTCGGCGGTCAGGGCTCGGGCGGCCGTGACGCCGACTCCGACGATCGGCGCACGGGACACAACGGGGAACGCAGTCATGCTGACGAGCATATTGCGCGGCCCGCCCTACTCCTTGCGCGGCTGGTCGGTCGCCAGGCCCGGGTGTTCCTGCGAGAAGCGGTCAGCGGGGTCGTCCAACAGTTCCCGGACGATCGACGCGTGCACCTCGGCGGTGAGGTCGCCGGGCAGTTCGGGCTCGGCCGGCTGTTCGGGCGCGGGTGCCGGGGAGGGTGCCGAGCGGGCCGACCGCAGCGCGCCCAGCAGGCCGATCACGCCGAAGACGATCAGGCCACCGGCCACCAGCCAGCCCACCGCGGGCAGGTGCAGAGTCATCACCCGCGACACCGCCCACCACGCCACGACCAGCAGGAACAGGATGCCGAAGCTGAGCGAGACGCCATCCGTACGATGCGGCCTCATCGGAGCACCTCCACGTTTCCCGTGTCCATCTGAAGGTCGAGCTGGAGCGTGCCCCCGCCGGCGCCGTCGACGCCGAGGTCGGTCACGGTCTGTCCGTCGGCATCGCGGTCGGTGTACTCCTTGTCGAAGATCACGGCTCGCCCGTTGTCGAGCTGGAGCGTGGTGGTCGTGTCGACCGTCCCCGGCAGCAGCACCCGCAGCTGGCCGACCTTCATGGTGACGGTGACCGCCTGCGTCTGACCGGCGAAGGCGACCTGGCGCAGGTCGAGCGTCGCGTTGCCGGCGGTGAAGTCGTACCGGTCGGCGACCGCGGCCAGCGTGGCGGGCCGGTAGACGCTGTTGCCGACCTCGCTGCCCCATCGCTCGGCGCCGGTCGAGATCAGCAGGCCGATCGAGGCCAGCAGGCCCAGCGCGATCAGCCCGCGGGCCCGGCCGAGCCAGGCGCCGACGAGCAGGCCGGCCGCGATCGTGGCGACCGCGGCGGCGAAGTAGGCCGACACCGTGACGCTCGCGCCCGCCGTGTCGATCGCGGCGATCACGCCGAGCACCACGATCAGACCCGAGAAGGTAAGGCGGCCCAGCTTGGAGCGCTCACGCGGCGGCTTGGGCGGCTTGGCCCGCACCATCGGCGCCGGAGGCGCGGGCGGATACGTGACCGGGGTGGGCCGGGCGTAGGGGCCGTGCGGCGCGAACGGCGGCCGGTAGCCGCCCGGCGGCGGCGCGTAGGGCGGAGGCGGAGGCGGCGCGTAGCTGCCGGCCGGCGGCGTGTAGGGCGGCGGCGGTGCTGCGCCCACGGGCTGGGTCACCGGCTCGGCGGACGCTGCGGTGGCGGCCGCCGGCGGTGCGGCGGGCGGGACGGCGCCGAACTCGGCCGTCTTCTCGAAGGGGCCCGGCTCGAAGGGCTTCGGCTCGAACGGCCGGGGCGGCGGAGCGGCCGTGGGAAACGCCGAAGGCTGCTGCTGTTGCTGGTTGCTGCCGCTGCGCTTGATGAGCAGGATCGCGCCCACGATGACCGCGCAGGCCAGCAGGCTGGCCCGCATGCCGTCCTGCACGATGAAGGCGAACGACAGCACGGCCGCGCCACCGAGCAGCACCACCGAGACCGGCGCCATGCCGGAGCGGCCCTTGCCCAGCAGCGACTCGATCGGCGAGGCGGCGTCGCCCTCGGCCGGGGTGGCCAGCCAGCCGATCAGATAGAGCAGCACGCCGACACCGCTGATCACGCCCAGCACGGCGAACAACACCCGCCACAGCACCGGGTCGGTGTTCGTGGCGCGGGCCAGGGCGCCGCAGACGCCGGCCACATAGCGGCCCTGGCGGGGGCGCACCAGCTTGTCGCGCGAGAACGTCGGACCGGTGCCCGTGCCGAACCACGGCGGCGGCTCAGTGGCCGGGCCGGGCTCGGTGGCTGGACCGGGCTCGGTGGCCGGGCCGGGCTCGGTGGCCGGGCCGGGCTCGGTGGCCGGCGCCGAAGTCGCCGACGGGGTGGTGGGCTCGGCGGCGGACGCCGGCACGTCCTGCGACGGACCGGAGGGACCCCGCGCGGTGGCAGCTTCGTCGTTCATGACATCGATCCTCGCCCCGCGGGCACCCGAATCGCTTCCGGCTCCGACCCTGAGGCCACCCTGAGATCCCGGGGCCGGATACCTGGGGGAGTTCCCCGTGGCCCAAGCAGCCCGAACGTGTGACGATCGGAGGGACACAAGCCGAGGAGGAACCATCACCGCCGCCGTCACCCCGCCCCCGCGCCGCCTTTACCGGCCGCGCGACCACCGCGTCATCGCCGGTGTCGCGTCCGGGCTGGCGCAGCACCTGGGCGTTCCCGTGCTGGTCGTGCGCATCGCGCTGGTGGTGCTGCTCGGCTTCAACGGCCTCGGCCTGCTCCTCTACGCGGCGTTCTGGGCTGTGCTGCCGCAGCAGGTCGTCACGGCCGACCCGCCCCAGCGCCGCGACAAGGCCATGCTGCTCCCGTTCGCCGCCATCGGCCTCGGCGTGGTGCTGCTGCAGGCCCTGGTCTTCAAAGACAGTGTCGCCGGCACGGTCGGCTGGCTCATCGCCGTCGTCGCGGTCGGCGCGGGCATCATCTGGCACCAGTCCGACCCCAGCCGCCGCACCCTCGGCGGCGCGATGCCGCAGCAGCCGTGGCTGGCCGCGGTGGTGGCCGAGAGCGACCGCCGCTTCTTCCTGTTCCGCTTCATCGGCGGCGGGGTGCTGGTCGCCACCGGCATCATCGGTGTCGTCGCCGTCTACGCCCCGGCCGGCAGCCTCTCGGCCGTCGTCAACGGCGTCATCTTCGCCCTGGTCGGCCTGCTCGGCGTCGGCGTGGTGGCCGCGCCGCTGCTGTGGCGCATGTTCAACCAGCTGCGCACCGAGCGCGAGGGCCGCATCCGCGAGCAGGAACGCGCCGAGCTGGCCGCCATGATCCACGACCAGGTGCTGCACACGCTGGCCCTGATCCAGCGCAACTCGGCCGACATCAAAGAGGTGCAGCGGCTGGCCCGCGGCCAGGAACGCAGCCTGCGCAACTGGCTCTACAAGCCGACCGCCTCGCCCACCGAGCGCTTCGCGGCCGCCCTCGAGCAGGCCGCGGCCGAGGTGGAGGACACGTACGCGATCACCGTCGAGACCGTCGTGGTCGGCGACACCGAGTGCGACGACCGGGTCGCGGCCCTGGTCGCGGCGGCTCGCGAGGCGCTGGTCAACGCGGCCCGCCACGCCGGGGTGCAGACGGTGTCGCTCTACGCCGAGGTCGAGCCGGAGGAACTGAGCGTGTTCGTGCGCGACCGCGGCGCCGGGTTCGACCTGTCCGGCGTGCAGGAGTCGCGGCACGGCGTGCGAGGCTCGATCATCGGGCGCATGCAGCGTCACGGTGGCAAAGCAGAGATCCGCAGTGCCCCCGGCGATGGGACAGAGGTCCGGCTGATCATGTCCGTGTCGCGCGAGAGCGTGGCAGCGGGGAAGGAGACTGCACGATGACCGAGCCTCAGGAGCCCACGACCGATCGGCGGCTGACCGTCTTCCTGGTCGACGACCACGCGATGTTCCGGGCCGGCGTGCGGGCCGAGCTCGGCGCCCACGTCGAGGTGGTGGGCGAGGCCAGTTCGGTCGCCGAGGCGGTCACCCGGATCGCCGCCGTCGAGCCCGACGTGGTGCTGCTCGACGTGCACATGCCCGACGGCGGCGGGCGGGCGGTGCTCGACGCGATGCGGCGCACCCATCCCCACGTACGCTTTCTGGCTCTTTCCGTCTCGGACGCCGCCGAGGACGTGATCGGCCTGATCCGGGCCGGCGCCCGAGGCTACGTCACCAAGACGATCTCGCCCGACGAGCTGGCCGCGGCGATCCGGCGGGTTGCCGACGGCGACGCCGTGTTCAGTCCGCGCCTGGCCGGCTTCGTGCTCGACGCGTTCGCCTCCCGGCCCGACGTGCCGGTTGCCGACCCCGAGCTCGACCAGCTCACCAACCGTGAGCGTGAGGTCCTGCGGCTGCTCGCGCGGGGTTATGCGTACAAAGAGATCGCCAAGGAGCTGTTCATCTCCATCAAGACCGTCGAGACGCATGTCTCGAACGTCCTGAGGAAGCTCCAAATGAGCAACCGTTACGAATTGTCACGATGGGCGGCTGATCGTCGCCTCGTCTGACGTTCGGTCGCGAAACGCGTACCGAACGGCATATCCCCAGTTCAGGGGCCTGCTTCACAGGGTGATCGAAGGGTCTGACTAGTATCGGCTTGGTAACGGGGCCTTGGCAGTCGTTGGCTCTGTGTCACAGTTGCTGCGTCTCACACGACCCCCGTGAGCGCCCCTGAAGGAGGCACCCCCCACATGCCTGGGAAAAGCCCGTGGAAGGTGGCGGCCTCTCTGGCCACCATCGCCTTAGTGGCGGCCGGCTGCAGCGGTAGCACCTCGGAAGACACCGAAGTTCTGCCCAACAGCATCAGCATCGGCATCGGCGAGCCCTCGAGTCTGGTCCCGTCGAACGCGGTGGAATCGAACGCCTCACAGGTGCTGGCGTCACTGTTCTACCCGCTCGTGCGATTCGACCCGCAGAACAAGCCGTACCCGGTCGCCGCGCAGTCGATCACCCACGACAAGGCCAACCGGGTCTGGACCGTCAAGCTCAAGCCGGGCTTCACCTTCAGCAACGGCGAACCGGTCACCGCCGACAACTACATCGAGGCCTGGAACTACGGCGCCTACGGGCCGAACGCCCAGCTCGCGTCGTACTTCTACAGCCGGATCGACGGCTTCGCCGACCTCCAGGCCAAGGACCCCGACGACGACGGCCCCGAGAAGGCGGCTGAGCCCCAGGCCACCAAGCTGCGCGGGCTCAAGAAGGTCAACAACCTGACCTTCACGGTGACGCTCTCCGAGAACTTCGCCGGGTGGCAGTCGGTCATGGGCTACGACGCCTTCCTGCCGCTGCCCAAGGCCGCCTTCTCCGCTCCGGGCGTGCTCAACAAGGAGTACGGCGAGGCGCCGATCGGCAACGGGCCCTTCAAGATGAAGGGCAAGTGGTCGCACGACGAGAAGATCGTCGTGGAGCAGGTGGCCGACTTCAAGGGCACGGTCCCCAAGATCGGCGGCATCACCTGGAAGATCTACCAGGACCTCGGCGCGCAGTACGCCGACCTGATCGGCGGCAACCTCGACGTCGAGACGAAGATCCCGATCGAGAGCCTGGGCTCGGCCTCCGGCGACCTCGGCGCCCGCCTCGGCAAGACCCCGAGCTCCGCGTTCTCGTTCATGGGCTTCCCGCTGTACGTGGACAAGTGGAAGAACCCCGAGGTGCGCCGGGCGCTCTCCATGGCGATCAACCGTGAGGAGATGACCGACCAGGTCTTCCTCGGTTCCGAGACGCCGGCCAAGTCGTTCGTGTCGCCGGTCGTGTCCGGCGCCCGCCCGAACAGCTGCGGCGAGTGGTGCGAGTACAACCCGACCAAGGCCCGCCAGCTCTACACGGCGGCGAACGGCCCGAAGGACATCAAGATCGGGTACAACGCGGACGGCGGCCACAAGGCCTGGATCGACGCGATGTGCAACCAGATCAAGGCGTCGCTCGGCGTCAACTGCTCCGGCGCTCCCCAGCCGAAGCTCGGCACCCTGCTCGACAAGGTGCGCGCCAAGGAGGACGCCGGCCTGATCCGCCTCGGCTGGACCATGGACTACCCGCTGATGGAGAACTACCTCGGCCCGCTCTACACCAGCGACGGCTCGTCGAACTACTACGGCTACAAGAACAGCACGTTCGACAGCCTGGTGCGTCAGGGCTCGGCCGCGCCCACCACGGCCCAGGCCGAGAAGCTGTGGCGCGAGGCGGAAGATCTGCTGGTCCGCGACATGCCGGTGTTGCCGCTGCGATTCGGGCAGAACGTCTTCGGCTACTCCGACCGCGTCACCGACGTGACCATGGATCTCTACCAGAAGGTCGACATCTACTCGATCGACTTCGCTGACTGATTGACCGTTCGAACGGTGGTGGCGCCACGGCGGGAATGACACCGTGGCGCCACCGCTGTCTGCCCGTCCCCTCCGCGCCCAAAAGGCTTCTCCATGTTCCGCTACATCGTGCGGCGACTGCTTCAAATGGTCCTGACCTTCTTCGGGGCCACCTTCGTCGTCTACGCGTTGATGTTCGCCAACATCGACGACCCGCTCCAGGCCCTGGTCGGCGACCGTCCCCTGACCGACACCCAGCGCTCCGCGTTGAACGCTCAGTACCACCTGAACGACGGCTTCTTCACGCAGTACTGGCACTACGTGTCGGGCCTGCTCACCGGCGACCTGGGGCAGTCGCTCACCGGCCGTCCGATCGGCGACATGCTCGCCCAGGCGTGGCCGGTCACCGTGCGGCTGGCGCTGCTCGCCATCGTCATCGCGGCCGCCGTCGCGGTCGGGGCCGGCGTGCTCTCGGGCCTGCGGCGCGGCGGCGCGTTCGACACCGTGACCCTGGTGCTGACGCTCCTCGTGCTGGCCATGCCGATCGTGGTGCTGGCGCCACTGGCCCAGCTGGTCTTCGGCATCCAGCTCGGCTGGTTCCCGCCGACTGCGACCCGCGACGCCAACCTCTATGAACTGCTGCTGCCCGCCCTGGTGCTGGGTACCCTGGTCGTCGCGACCGAACTGCGGGTGACCCGCGCGTCGGTGGCCGAGAACCTGCGTTCCGACTACGTGCGCACGGCCCGGGCCAAGGGCCTCGCGCCCAAGCGGGTGGTCGGCGTGCACGTGCTGCGGAACTCGCTGATCCCGGTGGTCACGCTGATCGGTGTCGACATCGGCGTGCTGATGTCCGGCGCCGTCGTGACCGAGGGCGTCTTCAACATTCCCGGCGTCGGCTTCAACCTGCTGCGTGGCATCCGCACCGAGGACGGCCCGCTGGTGGTCAGCTTCGTCAGTGTGCTCGTGATCGTCTTCCTGGTGATCAACCTGATCGTCGACCTGCTCTACGCCGCCCTCGACCCCCGGATCCGCTATGAGTGACCCCAACGCCGTCGTGGCGGCCGAGGCGCCCTCGAAGACGCCGCGCAGCCTGGCCGGCGACGCCTGGCTCGACCTGCGTACCCGCAAGATCTTCTGGATCGCGGCGGTGCTGGTCGTCGTGGTGTTGCTGATGGCCGCGTGGCCGTCGCTGTTCACCTCGGCCGACCCGCGGGACTGCCTGCTCGCCCGCAAGAACGCCGGAGCGAGCGGCGGCGCCCCCTTCGGGTACGACTTCCAGGGCTGCGACGTCTACGCCAAGACCGTGTACGGCGCCCGCGACTCCATCCTCGTCGGTGTCACCGCCACGCTGATCGCCGGGCTGATCGGCCTGGCCGTCGGGCTCCTGGCCGGCTACTTCGGGCGCTGGGTGGACGCGGTGCTGTCCCGCTTCCTCGACCTCGTGCTGGCCATCCCGTTCATCCTCGGCGCGATCGTGCTGGCCCGGCGGCTGTCGTCCGATCCCGAGAGCGACGGCGTGTTCGCCGTGATCGTCACCCTCGGGGTGCTCGGCTGGACCACCGCGGCCCGGGTCATGCGCTCGGCCGTGATCTCGGCGAAGAACCAGGACTACGTGGCCGCGGCCCGGATGCTCGGCGCGAGCCCGGCCCGGCTGATGCTGCGGCACATCCTGCCCAACGCGATCAGCCCGTTCATCGTCGTGCTGACCGTGCTGCTCGGCATCAACATCGCCGGCGAGGCCACCCTGTCGTACCTCGGTGTGGGGCTCAAGGGCGATTCGGTCAGCTGGGGCCTCGCCATCGCCGAGGCCGGGCCGTACGCGCGTACCGTGGCCGCCCCGCTGGTGTGGCCGTCGGTCTTCCTGGCGGCCACCGTGCTCGCCTTCATCATGCTCGGCGACGCGATCCGCGACGCCTTCGACCCGAAACTGCGGTGAGGCGCCGATGACCGACATCACGGCTCAGATGGACGCGCTGCCCGGCATGGACCCGCGGGCGCCGCTGCTGCACGTGGACGACCTGCACGTCGAGTTCCGCACCCGCGACGGCGTCGCCCGGGCGGTGAACGGCGTCAACCTGTGGCTCAACCCGGGCGAGACGCTCGCCGTGCTGGGCGAGTCGGGCTGCGGCAAGTCGGTGACCGCCCAGGCGATCATGGGCATTCTGGACACCCCGCCCGGTCATGTGACCGCCGGCCGGGTGCTCTATCGCGGCGTCGACCTGCTGCGCCTGCCCGAGAACGAGCGCCGCAAGGTGCGGGCCAACCGCATCGCCATGATCTTCCAGGACGCCCTCAGCGCGCTGAACCCGGTCTACACCGTCGGGTTCCAGCTCGCCGAGTTGTTCCGGGTCCACCGCGGCGCCTCCCGCCGGGAGGCCAAGCGCCACGCGGTCGACCTGCTCGACCAGGTACGCATTCCGGACGCCGGACGCCGGGTCGACGACTACCCGCACCAGTTCTCCGGCGGCATGCGGCAGCGCGTCATGATCGCGATGGCGCTCGCCCTGGACCCCGAGGTGCTGATCGCCGACGAGCCCACCACGGCCCTTGACGTCACGGTCCAGGCCCAGATCATGAGCCTGCTGGCCGACCTGCAGCGGCAGCGCAACATGGGCCTGATACTGATCACCCACGACATGGGTGTGGTCGCCGACGTCGCCGACCGGATCGCGGTCATGTACGCGGGCAAGGTCGTCGAGGACGCGCCGGTGTACGACATCTACGCGCACCCGGCCCACGCCTACACCAAGGCGCTGCTCGAATCGATCCCGCGGCTCGACCACAAGGGGCAGCCACTCAACGTGATCCGGGGCCTGCCCCCGGCCCTCACCGACATCCCGAGCGGCTGCGCCTTCCACCCCCGATGCGCGTACGCCCGGGAGATCTGCCGCCTCGAGCCGCCGCCGGCCTACCAGATCGCGCCGCAGCGCGTCACCAGCTGCCACTTCGTCCGGGAGGTCCTCGGTGTCTGACGTCGTGCTCGAGACCCGGGGCCTGGTCAAGCACTTCCCGATCAACAAGGGCATCGTCTTCCGGACCAGGGCGGGCGCCGTCCGCGCGGTCGACGGGGTCGACCTGAACTTGCGCCGCGGCGAAACCCTGGGCATCGTCGGCGAATCCGGCTGCGGCAAGTCAACCTTGGCCAAACTGCTGGTCGGCCTGGAAAAGCCGACCCAGGGCGAGATCCGCGTACGCGGTGAGGACATGACCCGCCTCGGCGGAGCCGCCCTGCGCCGCGCCCGCCGCAACATCCAGATGGTGCTGCAGGACCCGTACACCTCGCTCAACCCGCGCATGACGGTCGGCGACATCATCGGCGAGCCGTTCGCCATTCACCCCGACGCGGCGCCCCCCTACGGCAAGGCGCGCGCGGTACAAGAGTTGCTCGAGGTGGTAGGCCTCAACCCCGACCACATCAACCGGTACCCGCACCAGTTCTCCGGCGGCCAACGCCAACGAATCGGCATAGCCAGGGCCCTGGCCCTGCGGCCCGAGATCATCGTCTGTGACGAGCCGGTGTCCGCATTGGACGTCTCCATCCAGGCCCAGATCATCAACCTGCTGGAGCACCTGCAAAAAGAACTGGGCCTGGCGTACGTCTTCATCGCCCACGACCTGTCGGTGGTCCGCCACATCTCCGACCGGGTCGCCGTCATGTACCTGGGCAAGATCGTCGAAACCGGCAATCACGCCGCGATCTACGAACAGCCCACCCACCCGTACACGCAGGCCCTGCTCTCCGCGGTCCCCGTCCCCGACCCCCGCCTACGAGGCCGCCGAGACCACATCATGCTGGAAGGCGACGTCCCGTCCCCAGCCGACCCGCCCTCGGGCTGCCGCTTCCGAACCCGCTGCTGGAAAGCCCAACCGGCCTGCGCCGATCACGAGCCCCTGCTCGAGATCCGCCAGCGCTCGCCCCACCCCAGCGCCTGCCACTTCGCCGAGGTCCGAGATGTGATGCGCCGCTCCTGACCTTCCGGGGGAATGTCTGGATCATGCCCACCTGGGAAGCTCCGGGGCATGTTGCGACCCGGGTGCTGGCTGCGGTTCTGCCGCCCGAACAGTTCCTGGTCGTGCGGGTGGAACTGCGATCCGTCCTGGCCGACGCCTCGATCCAGGACCAGATCGAGGCGGATCCGCGCGGTCCACGACAACATCGGCGCGTACGCCAGGGTGGATCCCGGCGGGCAGGCCTTCCGCGACCTGCTGCGCCAGGAGTTCGAGATCCTCGGTGTCGCGTTCCCTGAGGCGCTCTTCGCCTAGAGAGGGCCGCGGCCGGCGCGGAGGATCATCAAGGCTACCTGGGCACCGTCGGGGCCCATGGCCTCGCGGAAGCGTTCCACGATCTCGCGTTCGCGGGAGAGGACCAGGCGGGTGCCGCCGCTGGCCATGCGGGTCTTGCCGACCGTCTGGGAGAGGCGGGCCCGCTCCTGCCAGAGGTCGATGATCTGCTGGTCGATCTCGTCGATGCGCTCGCGCATCGCGCGGATCTCGTCGGCGGCCAGCGGCTCGCCGGCTCCGGTGTTCTGGTCCATCACGTCGGCGCTCATGTCGTGCTCCTCGGGTGCTGGCGCCCCGGTCGACCCGGCCCGGGCAGCATCGAGCCCCGGGCGGGAAGGCCCGGGGCTCGATGTAGGTCTGTCGTTCAGACGCTAGCTACGGCAGCCGGACATCCGGGGCCATAGAAAAATCGCGTCTGCTGGATCACGAGGCCGAGTATGCCCCCGTCCCGAACGGCTACGCAAGAAAACCGCCCGATCCGTGGGACACGATCACCGCCACGGCTCACGCGACCGTGGAAATGCGGTTGGCGGGGCCGGGGGCGACCGGGGCGCCGGCGCCCAGGTAGGCGACCAGGGCGTCGACGTCGAAGCCCGGGGCAGTGACCCGGCCGGTGCCGGCGGTGAGGGAGGAGAAGCCGTCGCCGCCGTTGGCCAGGAAGTCGTTCGTGGTGATCTTGTATGAGGCGGCGGGGTCGATCGGAGTGCCGTTCAGGGCCAGGTTCGAGATCTTGGAGCCCAGAGCGGCCGAGGCGCTCCACGTGTAGGTGAGGCCGGCCGACACCTGCAGGATCTTGGTGGAGTTCTGGCCGTTGTAGCCGACGAACTGCTGCTCGAGCACCTCTTTGAGCTGCGCGCCGGTGAAGGTCTGGGTGACCACCAGGTTGTTGAACGGCTGGACGGTGAACGCCTCGCCGTACGTGATCTCGCCGTTGGCCTCGCCGCCGGCCGACGCCTCGGCGTCGAAGTCGGCCCGGATGCCGCCCGGGTTCATCAGCGCGATCTGAGCGCCCTCGCCCGTGGTGCGGGCCAGCTGGGCGTCCGCGATCACGTCGCCGAGCGGGCTCTCGCCGGCCGGCGTCGCGGTGCGGGTGATGTCGGCCGTGATGCGGCCGACGATGCGGTTGGCGATCGGCGCGACCGCCGTACGGTATTTGTCGGCGACCTTCTTGGCGGCGGCGTCGGCCGTGGCCGGGTTCCTCAGGAAGATGCCGTTGGCGTCGCGCTGCCAGCCGCCGTTGCCGTCCGGGACACCGTTCTCGACGATCACGTTCTTGGCCGTGATCTCGGCGAAGCGGCCGGTGCGGCGGTCGATCGACCAGTCGGTGTCGGTGACGATCTGGCCGTTGGTGCCGGCGCTGGTGACGACCGAGGTGCCCTTCTTGTTGGGCAGCGTGCACGAGTAGAACCGGTGGGTGTGGCCGGAGACGACCAGCCCGAATTCGGGGTTGAGCCCGGCCACGATCGGCACGATCGGGCCGGTGAAGCCGTTGCAGTCGCTCACGCCGGGCGTCGGCGTGGCCGTGGCCTGCGAGCCGCCCTCGTGCACGAGCAGCACCTGCGCCTTGACGCCGAGCAGCTTCAGCACGCTGCCCCACTTGTTGGCCGTCTCGACCTCGTCGGCGAAGCGCACGTTCTGGATGCCGGCCGGGTTGACGATGGCGGCTGTGCCCTCGAGCGTCATGCCGACGAAGCCGACCGGTACGCCGTTAATGATCTTGATGTCGATCGGCGGCAGGATGGGCAGGCCGGTCTTCTTGTTGATCGTGTTGGCGGCGAGGTAGGTGAACTTCGCCCCGCCGAAGCCGTCACCGTCCTGGCAGCCGTCGGTCGGGTGGCAGCCGCCGCGCTGCATGCGGATCAGTTCGTTGACGCCCTCGTCGAACTCGTGGTTGCCGACCGAGCTCACCTGCAGGCCGATCTGGTTCATCAGCTCGATCGTGGGCTCGTCGTGGAACGCGGCGCTGACCAGCGGCGTCGCCCCGATGAGGTCGCCGGCGCCGACGGTCACCGTCTGCCGGCCCTCGGCCTTGGCCTCGGCCCGCAGCTTCTTGAGGTACGTCGCCAGGTATTCCACGCCGCCGGCGGGAGTGGACGTGCCGGACGCGTTGACGACCGCGCCACTGCCGGACGGCGGGTCGATCGCGCCGTGGAAGTCGTTGTAGCTCAGGAACTGGCCCTTGACGGTCGCGCCCGGGGGCGGGCCGTAGCTCACGCTGACGGGCTGGAACTCGGGCGGCGCGGCGGCCGCGGGCGTGGCGGGGCCGGGGGCCAGCGGCAGTGCCGCGACCACAGCCAGTGCCAGGGCCGGTGCGGCGAGGTGACGCAGCACGGTCCGGCGACGGAGACGGTCCATGATGTTCGATCTCCTGAGTATGTGTTTGGGCAACTACCACAGCCTGCTGTATAGACGCTGGTGAGCGCTACCGGCTGTGGACAACTAGTGGACGGCTGTGCGGCGGACGATTCTTGTCGGAGGGTCGGCATAGACTTGCCCCCGCGATGCGACCTTCTTCCGAAACCCCCGACGGCACCCTGTTCGCCGTGCCTGCCACGCGCCCTCCCGCCGAGGCGCGGCCACCGCGCAGACGCGACCCCGAGACGCTGCTGACCGGCCTCAACGGCCCCCAGCGCGACGCGGTCACCCACGCCGGCTCGCCGCTGCTCATCGTGGCCGGCGCCGGCTCGGGCAAGACCCGGGTGCTCACGCATCGCATCGCCTACCTGCTGGCCGAGCGCGACGTCCACCCCGGCCAGATCATCGCGATCACGTTCACCAACAAGGCCGCGGGCGAGATGAAGGAGCGGGTCGCTCACCTCGTCGGCCCGCGGGCACGGCTGATGTGGGTGTCGACGTTCCACTCGGCCTGCGTCCGCATCCTGCGGGCCGAGCACGAGCACGCCGGCCTCAAGAGCACCTTCTCGATCTACGACGCCGACGACTCGCGCCGCCTGATGACGCTGGTGATCCGCGAGCTCGACCTCGACCCCAAGCGCTATTCCGCGCGCGGCCTGGCCGCCCAGGTGTCCAACCTGAAGAACGAACTGGTCGAGCCGGAAGAGTTCAAGGACAAGGCCAAGGGCCCCAACGAGCGGGCTGTCGCCGAGGCGTACGAGCTGTATCAGCGGCGCCTCCGCGAGGCGCACGCGCTCGACTTCGACGACATCATCATGACCACGGTCCACCTGTTCCAGTCGCATCCCCACGTCGCCGAGACCTATCGTCGCCGGTTCCGCCACGTCATGGTCGACGAATACCAGGACACCAACCACGCGCAGTACACGCTGGTGAAGGAGCTGGTGGGCGAGAAGGGTGGGGAGGTCGAGCCCGGCGAGCTGTGTGTGGTGGGCGACGCCGACCAGTCGATCTACGCGTTCCGCGGCGCCACCATCCGCAACATCCTCGAGTTCGAGCGCGACTACCCCGAGGCCCGCACGATCCTGCTCGAGCAGAACTACCGGTCCACCCAGACGATCCTGTCGGCGGCCAACGCGGTGATCGACCGCAACACCTCGCGCAAGCCCAAGCGACTCTGGAGCGACCAGGGCGCCGGCGAGCAGATCGTCGGTTATGTGGCCGACACCGAGCACGCCGAGGCCGACTGGGTGGCCCGCGAGATCGACCGGCTGAGCGACCGCGAGGACGTGCGCCCCGGCGATGTGGCCGTCTTCTACCGCACCAACGCGCAGTCCCGTGTCTTCGAAGAGGTGTTCATCCGCGTCGGCCTGCCCTACAAGGTGGTCGGCGGCGTCCGGTTCTACGAGCGCAAAGAGGTCCGTGACGCGCTGGCCTACCTGCGTTCCGTGGTCAACGACGACGACACGGTGAGCATCCGCCGCGTGCTCAACACCCCCAAGCGCGGCATCGGCGACCGGGCCGAGGCCTGCGTCGAGGCGTTGTCGAGCCGCGACCGCATCTCGTTCGGCCAGGCACTGCGCCGTGCGAAAGACGCGCCCGGCATCTCCACCCGCGCCGCCAACAGCATCACCGACTTCGTCCAGCTGCTCGACGACCTGCGCGAGATGTCGGCCACCGCCCCGCCCGAAGAGGTGCTGGAGGTCGCCCTCCAGCGCTCCGGCCTGCTCTCCGAGCTGGAAGAGAGCCTCGACCCGCAAGACCAGGGCCGGGTCGAGAACCTGCAGGAACTGGTGAGCGTCGCCCGCGAGTACTCCGAGCGCGTCGAGGCCCAGGCCGACGAGAACGATGACACCCCCGTCGCCACGCTGGCCGGCTTCCTCGAACAGGTGGCGCTGGTGGCCGACGCCGACCAGCTGCCCGACGACGACCCCGACCACCAGGGCGTGGTCACGCTGATGACGCTGCACACGGCCAAGGGTCTCGAGTTCCCGGTGGTCTTCCTGACCGGTCTCGAGGACGGCGTCTTCCCGCACACCCGCGCCCTCGGCGACAACAACGAGCTGGAAGAGGAACGCCGCCTGGCCTACGTGGGCATCACCCGCGCCCGCCAACGGCTGTACCTTTCCCGCGCGGTCACCCGGGCCGCATGGGGCCAGCCGCAGTACAACCCGCCCTCGCGCTTCACCGACGAGTTGCCGCCCGAGCTGATCCGCTGGGAGCGCACGGCCGGCTCCTACACCTCGTGGTCCGGCACGGGCGGCGGGGTGGGTGGTCGCGGTGGCGGCGACCGGTCCCGCGGCGGCGGTTTCTCCGGGGGTACGCCCAAGGCCCAGCAGCTGGCGAGCCGCCTCGGCATCGACGGCAGCAAGCTGTCGACCGCTAGCGAGCTGCGTCAGGCGCCCAAGGTCTCACCGGGCGACCGCGTCAACCACCAGCGCTACGGCCTGGGCCGCGTGATCACCGTCGAGGGCCAGGGCCCCGGCGCTCGAGCCCAGGTCGACTTCGGCGACCAGGTGATGTGGCTGATCCTGCGCCACGCCCCCATCGAGAAGATCTGAGACGCCCTCATCGAGAAGATCTGAGATGCCGCCTCGGGGTGCTGCGGGGTCAGTCGCAGCCGGGTACGGGAACTCCTCGTTCGCGTAGCCAGGCGGTCGGCTCGATCGGGTTCTTGTAGAGGCCCTGGTGCACCTCGAAGTGCAGGTGCGGCCCGGTGGAGTGGCCGGTGGAACCCTCGTCGCCGATCTGCTCGCCGGCCTCGACCCGCTGGCCCTCGTGCACCGCGATGGCGGACAGGTGCCCGTAGTGGGTGAGGTAGCCGTTGCCGTGGTCGACGAGGACGGCCAGGCCATAGCCCTGCGCGTCACCGGCCCGCACCACGACACCGCTGCCGGCGGCCAGGATGGGTGAGCCGTGTGGCCCGGCGATGTCGACGCCCGCGTGCAGGCGCCCCCAGCGCTGGCCGTAGCACGAGGTCACCCGGCCCGACGGGTTCGGGTTGACCCAGCCTGTGGTGGCGGCCTGCGTCTTCGCCTTGGCCTTGACCGGGGCGATCGGGCGGGGCTTGACCTTGCGTGGCGTCCCGGCGGCCGTGCCCGCCGCCGGGGGCTTCCACGGAGCGACCGGCGCCTCGGTGACGGCATCCGGCTCGGAAGCGGAAGTCGGAGTGGGGGCGGCTGCGACGATGGAGGCTGGGGTGGCCGAATCGGCGGCGGCCGCGGCGGTACCGCCGGCCACACCGGTGATGAGCGCGCTGCCCAGTGCCGCGGTCAGCAGCACAGCACGGCCCTTGTCGCTGCGCAGCGGGCTCGCGATGGAGTGGAGCAGCGGGCTCGCGATGGAGTGGAGCAGCGGGCTCGCGACGGAGTGGAGCAGCGGGCTCGCGACGGAGTGGAGCAGCGGGCTCGCGAGGGTGAGGGAGCGCGGAGCGCGGTGCCGCCCGGCCAGTTCCCGGCGGTGCCGCCCGGCGGAACGGGTCTCGGCTTGAAACGCCACGCGGCACAACCTCCCAGGCAGAACGATCACTGACGTCTGCCTGTCGGCCCACCCGAAGACTTCTTGAGAGAGGTAGACCCCGGTTCACCCGACTTGCAACCAAGAAGACCATGGCCCCTGATGAACGGGGCCACCCGCAGGTGGGTGGAACTCGGCCGGCGGTGCCGCTCGCCGTCGCCGGTTGCGCTTGGTGCCCTCGCGGTGCCTGAAGCTGAGCGGCGGTGCCGTCTCATCCGCGCGGTGGGTGTCGTCCGCGTACGCCCGGCCCAGCGTCGTGCGGTGTCGTCCGCGAGGACCAGCGCCGTACGGAGTCGTCCGCAGTGGGAGGTATGAACCAGAGTCAGCGAGCGCCAGCTGGCCGGACCACGCGATCGGGATGGTTCAGGCGCGGACCGAGGGGTAGAACACCCTCAGCGAGCGCTGGAAGGGAAGATCAGGAAGCGCCGGTCACGCCGGCGGCGAAGACCGACTCGACCTGAAGCTTGATGTCGACGCCGCGCTGACGCAGGAACGGGATCGGGTCGGTGGGGGCGCCGTCGACGTGGATCTCGAGGTGCAGGTGGGTGCCGTACGAGGCGCCCGTGTTGCCGACCTGGCCGATGACCTGCCCGGCCTTGACGACCTGGCCCTTCTCGACGAGCACGCGGCGCGAGTGGGCGTAGATGACCTCGTTGCCCTCGTCGTCCTCGATCGTGACCGCGTAGCCGTACGCGCCGAAGTAGCCCGCCTGGGTGACCTTGCCGGCGTGGATGGCCTTGTAGGGCAGGCCCTCGGGCGCCGCCAGGTCGATGCCGGCGTGCAGCTTCTCCCACCGCATGCCGTAGCCGGAGGTGAAGGTGTATTCCTCGAGGGGGAGCAGCCAGACGTCGGCCGCGGCCTCCTCGGCGCTCAGCTTGGTGGTGGCCGTCGAGTTGCGGCTCTCGCCGCGGGAAGCGGCGTCGGCGCCGGCGTCACGCTCGGCCAGTGCCTCGGCCGCTACTTGACTGCCTCCGAGACCCTTGAGGGCCTGCGGGTCGACGGTCTTGGCGTCGGGCATGTTCGAGGCGCCCAGGGCGACAACACCGGCCCCGGCGAAGGCAGCGGTGACGGCGATGGCGTAGCGGGAGCGCGGAGGGGTGGGGACGCGGCGACGACCGCGATAACGATCGGGCTCAGACGACAAGCGCTGGCGCACGAACAACCCTCCGTCGGTGGCAAAGTGCAGGTTCCCGAGGCCGAACTTCCGGTGATTCGAGAGGCATCCGCGCTGTCAGATCAGCGTTAACTGGTTGACAGCCGGGAGCCACGGTAGCCAAACGTCTGCCGGGTCACAAGTCGCAGCGCCAAATCGCTGACAGTTCCTGGTCCGTATTGCGCAGCGAATGTCCGAATTGGCGGCCTTTTTCGAAGAAGTGTTCGCGCACGCGGAGTAATGGCATCAAAAACAGATAGTGAGGTGACGCAGAATACATTTTCGGTCACCGCAGGTGATCTCCGGTTCGGGGCGGCGACTGTCTCCCGGCGGCCCGGCAGGTTACCGTTCGTTCAGGTGACAACGCGGTCAGTGGCTCGGAGGGTCAGGATGCAAGCACGGATCAGGGTGGTCGTCGCGAAGCCGGGGCTGGACGGGCATGACCGCGGGGCCAAGGTGGTGGCCCGGGCGCTGCGCGACGCCGGCATGGAAGTTGTCTACACGGGCCTGCACCAGACGCCGGAACAGATTGTCGAGACCGCCGTTCAGGAGGACGCGAACGCGATCGGTTTGTCCGTTCTGTCCGGGGCGCACATGACATTGTTCCGGCGCGTCATCGAGCTGCTCGCGGAACGTGACGCGAGTGACATCGTCGTATTCGGCGGCGGCATCATCCCGGCCGACGACATCGCGGAATTGGAACAGCTCGGGGTGGCCCGCATTTTCACTCCGGGCGCTACTACCGCGTCCATCATTGAATGGGTACGCGCCAATGTCTCTTCGCCGGTGGGCTGACCTGCCGCGACGCGCGAAGCCGGTGGGCTGATCGGTCACGAGGCGCGAAGCCGGTGGGCCGATCGGCCGCTACCCGCTAATCAAAGGCGACGCGAACAAAAGGCAACGCGAACAAAAGGCAAGGGGAGAGGCCGGACGCACCCCTCACACGTCCGGCCCCTCCATGCACGATGCCCCGCCGCCACCCCTCGACCGACAGGGCATCGGCCGCCTTCGCGCCGGTCTGCCTCAGCGTTCCGACACCACACTCAACGAAGCCTCCGAGGGAGGGTTACGCGAAGAACCCCGGGAGTTTCCGGGTCACTCCGGCCCCGCGTGGCGCGGCTGTTGCCCGTACCCCGGGTGTGCGGTCTTGCACACCGTGCACCCGCGGCTCCGGAGCAGTGGTCCCGGTCGCTAGTCTGCGAATGATGGCCCGTAGGGCCGGACATTCTTCACGCCGGCGACGCCGCCAAGGCCGCCGCGCAAACAGGTCGGGACGCGGGCGGTGCGGCTTGCCGGCGCATGGCGTCGCGAGCGAAAGGAGACACGTGGACCTGTTCGAATATCAGGGGCGCGACCTCTTCGAACGGCACGGGCTGCCCGTGCTGGGCGGTGGCGTCGCCGAGACCCCGCAGGAAGCCCGGGCGATCGCCGAGCGGCTCGGCGGCAAGGTCGTCGTCAAGGCGCAGGTCAAGGTCGGCGGCCGGGGCAAGGCGGGCGGCGTCAAGCTGGCCGACGGCGCGGACGAGGCCGAGGCCCGGGCGACCGACATCCTGGGCATGGACATCAAGGGCCACACGGTCCACAAGGTGATGCTGGCCGAGACGGCCGACATCAAGGAGGAGTACTACTTCTCCTACCTGCTCGACCGGGCCAACCGCACGTTCCTGTGCATCGCCAGCGTCGCCGGCGGCATGGAGATCGAGACGGTCGCCGAGGAGCAGCCGGACCGGGTGGCCAAGATCGCCATCGACGCCGTCAAGGGCGTCGACGAGGCGAAGGCCCGCGAGATCGTCGCCGCGGCGCAATACCCGGCCGAGGTCGCCGAGCAGATCGTCGACATCGCCGTGAAGCTGTGGCAGGCCTTCGTGGCCGAGGACGCCACGCTGGTCGAGGTCAACCCCCTGGCCAAGGTCGGCGACGGCCGGGTGCTGCTGCTCGACGCCAAGATCACGCTGGATGAGAACGCGGCGTTCCGGCACCCCGACCACGAGGCGCTGATCGACCAGTCCGCGGTCGACCCGCTGGAGCAGGCGGCCAAGGCCAAGAACCTCAACTACGTCAAGCTGGACGGTGAGGTCGGCATCATCGGCAACGGCGCCGGCCTGGTCATGTCCACTCTCGACGTGGTCGCCTACGCGGGTGAGCAGCACGGCAACGTCAAGCCGGCCAACTTCCTCGACATCGGCGGTGGCGCCAGCGCCCAGGTGATGGCGAACGGCCTCGAGATCGTGCTCGGCGACCCCGCCGTGAAGTCCGTGTTCGTCAACGTCTTCGGCGGCATCACCGCCTGCGACGAGGTCGCCAACGGCATCATCCAGGCGCTCGCCCTGCTCGGCGAGCGCGGCGAGACGGTGACCAAGCCGCTCGTCGTACGCCTCGACGGCAACAACGCCGAGGCCGGCCGGGCCATCCTCGACGGGGCCAACAACTCGCTGGTCGAGCGAGTGGACACGATGGATGGAGCGGCCGCCCGGGCCGCCGAGCTCGCTGCTGCGGGGAAGTGACTGTCATGGCTATCTGGCTCACCAAGGATTCCAAGGTCATCGTCCAGGGCATGACCGGCTCCGAAGGCTCCAAGCACACCCGGCGCATGCTGGCCGCGGGCACCAACGTGGTCGGCGGCGTGAACCCGCGCAAGGCCGGCACGACCGTCGACTTCGACGGCACGGAGCTCCCGGTCTTCGCGAGTGTCGGCGAGGCCATCAAGGAGACCGGCGCCGACGTGTCGGTCATCTTCGTGCCGCCGGCGTTCACCAAGGCCGCCGTGATCGAGGCCATCGACGCCGAGATCCCGCTGGCCGTGGTCATCACCGAGGGCGTCCCGGTGCAGGACTCGGCGCACTTCTGGGCCTACAACGTGGACCGCGGTCAGAAGACCCGGATCATCGGCCCGAACTGCCCGGGCATCGCGTCACCGGGGGCCAGCAACGCCGGCATCATCCCGGCCGACATCACCCCGGGCGGCCGCATCGGCCTGGTCAGCAAGAGCGGCACGCTGACCTACCAGCTGATGTACGAGCTGCGCGACTTCGGTTTCTCGACCGCGGTCGGCATCGGCGGCGACCCGATCATCGGCACCACGCACATCGACGCGCTGAAGGCGTTCCAGGACGACCCCGACACCGACGCGATCGTCATGATCGGTGAGATCGGCGGCGACGCCGAGGAGCGGGCGGCCGAGTTCATCAAGGCGAACGTCACGAAGCCGGTGGTCGGCTACATCGCAGGCTTCACCGCCCCGCCCGGCAAGACCATGGGCCACGCCGGCGCGATCATCTCGGGTTCCGCGGGCACCGCGGACGCCAAGAAGGAAGCCCTCGAGGCCGCGGGAGTCAAGGTCGGCAAGACGCCGAGCGAGACCGCCCGTCTCATGCGTGAGGTCATGAGCTGATCACCCACCAGCGATCGGCGCGCCGTCGTCCGGGTCCCCGCGACCCGAACGGCGGCGCGCCGCCGTTTTTGCATCGCTCACCCGGCTCCGGCGTGGAAAAGTAGTCGCCGATGCCCAGCACACCCGAGCGTCCCGACGACTCGGACGACCCCTTCGCGGTCGCCGAGGCGACGCAGGTCGCCCACGACACCGAGCCGATCGCGGTCGGGCGCCCGACCGAGGCCGTGGCACAGGGAACCGGGCCGGTGTCCCGGGAAACCGTGGACGTAGCCCGGGAACAGCGCACGGTCCTGGTCGACGACGAGGTGCTCGGCAACCGCCAAACCGTCCGGCTGCCCACCCAGCGCCGCCCGCCGCAGCGCCCGCAGAGCCGGGCCCCGCTGCCGGTAGCGGCGGCCTTCGCCACGTTGTGGGCCGCATTGCTGTCGTACGTCCCGGTCGCCGCCGTCGTCGGTCTCGCCCGCACCCTCGAGGGCAGCGGCGGTCTGGCCGGCGCCGCCCACGCCGGGCTGGCCGGCTGGATGCTCGGCCACGGCGTGTCCATCGGCACGTCGATCGGTGCCCTCGGGCTGGCCCCGCTGCTGCTCAGCATGCTGATCGTGTGGCGGCTCAACCGGGCCGGCCTGCACGTCACCCGGGCTGTCGGGGCCCGCCGCACGGGCTCCACGTCCCGCGCGCTGTCGGTGGCCTTCGCCATCGCCCTGACCTACTCGCTGCTGGGCTCGATCCTGGCGCTCGTCGTCGACGGCAAGGGCACCGAGGTCACCGCGGGCCGGGCCGCGCTCAACTTCTTCCTCATCGGCCTGGCCGGTTCGCTGGCCGGGTCGCTGCGCGGCACCGACGCGCTCAGCGTCTGGGCCGGCCGGCTGCCCGGGCCGCTGCGGCACGGCGTCCGCACCGGTGTCATCGCGGCCCTGTTCGTGCTCGCGGCCGGGGCAGCGGTCACCGGGCTCTCGATCGCGCTGGGCGGCGGTCAGGCGGCGGACATGATCTCCGCCTATCGCACCGGGGTGGCCGGTCAGGCCGGCATCACGCTGGTCAGCCTGGCCTACGGGGTGAACGGCTCGGTCTGGGCGGCGGCCTATCTGCTCGGTCCCGGGTTCGCGCTCGGCACCGGCTCGATCGTGCGGCTGACCGAGGTGACCGTCGGCCCGCTGCCGACCCTGCCGCTGCTGGCCGGTCTGCCCAACGGCCCGATGGGCGCGGCCGGCACCCTGTTGCTGGCCTTGCCCGTGCTGGCCGGCCTGGCCGCCGGCTGGCTGCTCACCCTGCGCCTCACCCGCGAGGGTAAGGAAGCCGGCGAGAAAGAGACCAAGCCGAGGGAACTCGCCTGGCCGCTCGTCCTCGGCAGCGGCCTGATCGCCGGTCCGGTGGCCGGGATCCTGCTGGGCCTGGCCGCGGAGTTCTCCGGCGGGCCGCTCGGCGACGACCGGATGGCGACGATCGGTCCCGATCCGTGGCAGGTCGGCCTGCTGGCCACGGCCGTGCTCGGCGTCTCGGCAGCCCTGGGCGCGGCGGCCGCGCGGATGTTCCGTACGCCGAAGGCTTGAACGCGCGGTGGTCCGGCGGAAGACATGAAGAAGGGGGACGCCCACCCGGGCGTCCCCCTTCGGACAGCTCAGTTACCCGAGTTGTTGGTGATGTCTTCCCAGTTGATGTTCTGACCGGCGGTGACCGCCCAGATCAGCAGCGCGATGCCCAGCACGGCGCCGACGGCGCCGGTGATCAGACCGGCCATCGCCTGGCTGCGGTTGGTGGCCTGGCCGGCGTTCGCCTTCTGCAGACCGAGGTAGCTGACGATCGCGGCCGCGATACCGAGCGGGATGCCGAGGTAGAAGCAGCAGACCAGCGGGATCGACACGATGCCGAGGATCATGCCGACGAGACCCTGGGTGTTCTGCGGGGCGGCCGGCACGCCACCCGGCTCGCCACCGGGCGGACCGTAGTAAGGGGGTGGGGTAGTCACGGGCTGTCCTCCAGTTTGCCGACGGTGTTGACCGAAGTGAGCGATTCGAATGTCTGAGGACCGGCAGCGTATCCGATGATCAGCTGTTTTGCGTGCCTGACGGGCTGACCCGTTGTCGGCCGTCCCACCGTGTGCGAGATAGGGTGCTCAGGTGACCGACCCCGCGCCCGCCCGCCTGGTCGTCCTCGTCTCCGGTTCGGGCAGCAACCTGCAGGCCCTGCTCGACGCGTCCGCCGACCCCGCCTACGGCGCGCAGGTCGTGGCCGTGGGCGCCGACCGTGCCGGCATCGCCGGTCTCGACCGGGCTGCCGCTGCCGGCGTGCCCACTTTTGTCGACTCGGTCAAGGCGTACGAGACCCGGGACGACTGGGACGCCGCCCTCGCCGCCCACGTCGCCGAGTTCAAGCCCGACCTCATCGTCTCGGCCGGCTTCCTCAAACTGGTCGGGCCGCAGTTCCTGGCCGCGTTCGGCGACCGCTACATCAACACCCACAACGCGCTGCTGCCGGCTTTCCCCGGCATCCACGGCCCGCGTGACGCGCTCGCCTACGGCGTCAAGATCGCCGGGGCGACCCTCTTCTTCGTCGACGCCGGCGTCGACACCGGCCCGATCATCGCCCAGGTCGCGGTGCCCGTGCTCGACGACGACACGGAGGACACGCTGACCGAGCGGATCAAGGTGGCCGAGCGGGCCCAGCTGGTCGATTTTGTCGGCCGCCTGGTGCGTGCGGGCTGGACCATCGAGAACAGGAAGGTACGCATTCCGCATGACCGAGTGCAGCGAGGGAATCATTAGGCTCAGCGTCCAGGGGCTTGCCGGCGCGGAGCGAAGCGGAGTGTCGGCATGACCGACGAGGGCCGCCGCCCGATCAAGCGGGCACTGCTGAGCGTGTACGACAAGACCGGCCTCGTCGAGCTGGCCCAGGCGCTCGCTGCGGCCGGCGTCGAGATCGTCTCCACCGGCTCGACGGCCTCGACGGTCGAGGCCGCCGGCGTCCCGGTCACCCGGGTCGAGCAGCTCACCGGCTTCCCCGAGACGCTCGACGGCCGGGTCAAGACGCTGCACCCGCGCGTCCACGCCGGCCTGCTGGCCGACCAGCGGCTCGAGAGCCACGCCGCACAGCTGGCCGAGCTCGACATCCAGCCGTTCGAACTGCTGGTCAGCAACCTCTACCCGTTCACGCAGACGGTGGCGTCGGGCGCGAGCGTCGACGAGTGCGTCGAGCAGATCGACATCGGCGGTCCGGCCATGGTGCGCGCGGCCGCCAAGAACCACCCGTCCGTCGCGGTGGTCACGGCCGTCGAGGCGTACGGGCTGATTCTCGACGCCGTGCGGAACGGTGGCTTCACGCTCGCCCAGCGCAAGGCGCTCGCGGCCCGGGCCTTCGCCGACATCGCCGAGTACGACGTCGCCGTGGCCAACTGGACGGCCACGACCCTGGCCCCCAGCGAATGGCCCGAGTTCGCCGGCCTCGCCCTCAAGCGGGCCAACACCCTCCGGTACGGCGAGAACCCGCACCAGCAGGCCGCGCTCTACCTCGACCCGAACGCGCCGGTCGGGCTGGCCCAGGCCGAGCTCGTGCACGGCGGCGAACTGTCGTTCAACAACTACGTCGACGCCGACGCCGCCTGGCGCAGCGCCAACGACTTCGACCAGCCCTGCGTGGCGATCATCAAGCACGCCAACCCGTG
Organism: Paractinoplanes hotanensis; assembly: GCF_023717965.1. NCBI lineage: Bacteria > Bacillati > Actinomycetota > Actinomycetes > Micromonosporales > Micromonosporaceae > Paractinoplanes > Paractinoplanes hotanensis. Next base: position 55,662 of record NZ_JAMQOL010000026.1, read on the forward strand.
CGGCATCGCGGTCGGGGCCGACGTCGCCGAGGCGCACCGCAAGGCCAACGACTGCGATCCGGTCTCGGCGTTCGGCGGCGTCATCGCGGTCAACCGTGAGGTCACCGAGGCGATGGCTCGGCAGCTCGACGGCATCTTCACCGAGGTCATCGTCGCCCCGTCGTACGAGGCGGGCGCGCTCGAGATCTTCCGGGCCAAGAAGAAGCTGCGTGTGCTGGCCGCGCCGGCCTGGAACCCGGCCCCGGCCGAGATGAAGCAGATCGGCGGCGGCGTGCTGGTGCAGATGGCCGACCGCATCGACGCCCCCGGCGACGACCCGGCCCACTGGACGCTCGCCACCGGTGAGCCCGCCACCGCCGACGAGCTGGCCGACCTGGCCTTCGCCTGGCGCGCGATCCGCAGCGTCAAGAGCAACGCGATCCTGCTGGCCTCGGGCGGCGCGACCGTCGGCGTCGGCATGGGTCAGGTCAACCGCGTCGACTCGGCGCACCTGGCGGTCGACCGGGCCGGCGCCGACCGGGCCAAGGGCAGCGTGGCCGCCTCCGACGCGTTCTTCCCGTTCCCCGACGGGCTCGAGGTGCTGATCGCGGCCGGGGTGAAGGCGGTCGTGCAGCCGGGCGGCTCGATCCGCGACGAAAAGGTGATCGAGGCGGCGGCCAAGGCCGGCATGACCGTCTATCTGACCGGCACCCGGCACTTCTACCACGGCTGATGACCGACCTCGTCCAGGACGAGACCTTCCGCGGCCGGGACTGGGCGCTGGAGGAGGTCACCGGCGTCCGCTACGAGGACTGCGCGTTCCACGACGTCGACTGGTCGGAGGCGCGGCTGACCGGCTGCGTCTTCACCAACTGCACCTTCGGCAATGTCCGGTTCAACGCGGCGACGCTGGAACGGGTCGCCATCATGCAGTCGACCGTGCAGCGCTGCTCGTTCTTCGACGCGACGCTGACCGACTGCAAGCTGACCGGCACGCAGTTCATCGACTGCGGGCTGCGACCGATCACCGTCGAGGGCGGCGACTGGGGTTTCGTGTCGCTGCGCGGGCAGAACCTGACCGGGGCCCGGCTGGCCGGTCTGCGGCTGCGCGAGGCCGACCTGCTGGGGGCCGACCTCAGCCGGGCCGACCTGCGCGACGCCGACCTGTCGAACGCCCGGCTGACCGACGCGACCCTCAAGGGCGCCGACCTGCGCGGCGCCGACCTCGACGGGGTGGAACTGCGGGGCGTCGACCTCGGCGGCGCCACCATCGACATCAGCCAGGCCGTGCGGTTCGCGACCGCGTACGGTGCGACAGTGGCTTAACTCGCGTTGAGGCGACCGGCCGGTAATACGCCGGTAACCGACTGATAGCGTCCGAAAAAACGTCCCGGAGACTGGGAGTGGATAGAGCTATGGGCAAGAAGGTAACCGTCGTAGGTGCCGGTTTCTACGGCTCGACGACCGCGCAGCGCCTGGCTGAGTACGACATCTTCGACACCGTCGTGCTGACCGACATCATCGACGGCAAGCCGGCTGGTCTCGCGCTCGACATGAACCAGTCCCGGCCGATCGAGGGCTTCGAGACCAAGGTCGTCGGCGTCACCACCGGCACGAACGGCGAGGGCTACGAGGCCATCGAGGGCTCCGACGTGGTCGTCGTGACCGCCGGCCTGCCGCGCAAGCCCGGCATGAGCCGCATGGACCTGCTCGAGGTCAACGCGAAGATCGTGCGCCAGGTGGCCGAGAACATCGCCAAGTACGCGCCGAACGCCGTCGTGATCGTGGTGTCGAACCCGGTCGACGAGATGACCGCGCTGGCCCAGCTGGCCACCCAGTTCCCCAAGAACCGGGTGTTCGGCCAGGCCGGTGTGCTCGACACGGCGCGCTTCACCAACTCGATCGCCGAGACCCTCGCGGTGCCGGTGAAGAGCGTCAAGGCGCTCACGCTGGGCTCGCACGGCGACACCATGGTCCCGGTCCCGTCGCGCTGCACCGTCGACGGCAAGCCGCTGTCCGACCTGCTGCCGGCCGAGAAGATCGAGGAGCTCGTCGTCCGTACCCGCAACGGCGGCGCCGAGGTGGTCGCGCTGCTCAAGACCGGTTCGGCCTACTACGCCCCGTCCGCCGCGGCCGCCCGCATGGCCAAGGCCGTGGTCGAGGACTCCGGTGCTGTCCTGCCGGTCTGCGCCTGGGTCGACGGCGAGTACGGCATCTCCGGCGTCTACCTGGGCGTCGAGGCCCAGATCGGCGCCGAGGGCATCAAGAAGGTCGTGGAGGACAAGCTGACCGACACCGAGCTGTCCGGCCTCAAGGAGGCGGCCGAGGCCGTCCGGGCCAAGCAGGCGGACGTCGCCAGCCTCTGAGTCTGCTCGTGAGAAAGACCGGGGCCGTTGTGGTCCCGGTCTTTTTTTTGTACGCGCCATCGCAGCCCTTCGGCGCGGCGGCGCTCACCAGCGAGACCGACAGAGTTGTGACCGGAGCGTCAGCCCGGCGTGGTCACCACCAGGACCGCGACGTCGTCCTCGCCGGCGCCGGCGGTGGCGCTGCCGGCGAGAATGGCGTCGGCCAGCTCGCCCGGCTCGAGGCCGGCGTGGGCGAGCAGAGTCTGGTGCAGCCGGCGGATCCCGTCGTCGATCGGGGCCGTCCGGGTCTCGACCAGCCCGTCGGTGTGCAGCACCAGCGTGGCGCCGGCGGGCAGGAGACGCGTGTGATTGCGGCGGGAGACGCGGCGGCCGGCGCCCAGCAGCGGATCACGTCCTTCGAGCAGCGACACCTCGCCCCCGGTGAGCAGCGACGGTGGCGGGTGGCCGGCATTGGACCAGGTGAGGACGTGTTCACCGGCGGCTGTGGGGTCCAGATAGGCCAGCAGCACGGTGGCTATGCCGTCCAGCCCCAGGGTGCGGCCCGTGTGTTCCAGCCGTCGCAGCAGCGCCGAGGGCGGCTCGTGCCGGTCGATGAGCAGGGTTCGCAGCATGCTGCGGTATTCGCTCATCTTCGCCGCGGCGTCGATGCTGTGCCCCGCGACGTCGCCGATCACCAGGGCCAGCCGGCCCTCGTCGAGGCTGACGGCGTCGTACCAGTCGCCGCCGACGTGGTCCTCGTGGTGAGCTGGCCGGTAGCGCGCTGCCATCCGCAGACTCTCGTGCCGGGGCACCGCGGTGAGCAGCGCCTTCTGCATCGTGGCGGCGGCGGTGCGGCGATCCTCCAGCAGCTGGACGCGGGTGAGGGTCTGCGACACGTAACCGGCGAGGGTGGCCAGCGTCGCCTGTTCGTCCTCGTCGACCAGGTGCGGTTGCTTCCAGACGAAGGTGAGCGCGCCGATCGGCCCGTCGGGACCGGGCAGGGGCAGGCTGGCCGCGGCGTTCCAGCCCATCTCGTCGAAGGTGGCGGCTGCGTCGGGGGTGCGCTCGCCGACCGCCGTACGGTCGGGAAGCAACACCGGAAGCCCCGTGCCGGCGGCCAGGGCGGACGGTGTCGAGCGCAGCTTCGCGTAGCGCTGCCACCGGTGGGCTACGGCGTTCGGCAGCAGGCGGCTGGAGGCCAGGGACAGCTGCCCCGCGTCGTCCAGCAGCGAGAACCCGACGTACGCCGGGTCGAGTGCGCCGGTGACCAGGTCGCGCACCGTGTCGACCACCTCGTCGACCGTGCTGGTGCCGGCCAGCGCCGTGCTGGCGCTCAGCAGCAGGCGGCTGTGCTCGGAGGCGAACTCGGCCCGGTAGCTGGAGATGCGCAACCGCAGGCTGTCCGAGCAGCTGGCAGCCAGCTCGGCCAGCAGGCTCAACTCGGCGTCGGTCCAGGTCCGCGGAGCGTGGTCGATCGCGCAGAGCGACCCGAGAACCTCGCCGCCGGCGTCGGTCAGCGGCATCCCGGCGTAGCCGACGACGCCGAGATCCTCGATGGCGAGGTTGTCGCGCACCCGGCGGTCGAGGCGGGCGTCGGTGACGATCAGCGGCTCGGCCGTGGTCACGACGTGCTGGCAGAACGAGTGCGACAGCGGCGTCTGGCGGCGCCCGAGCCAGGGCTCACCGAGGCCGCAGGCGCCGGGGAAGTACTGCCGGTCGGCGCCGACCAGCGTCACGAGCGCCACGGGCACGTGCAGCACGACGCGGACCATCTCGGCGAATCGGTCGAGCGCCGGGTCGGCGACGGCATCGAGCCTCGTGCGCAGCAGGGCGTCGAGCCGCGCGGGCCGGGACAGGGCGCTGCCGGGCGAACCACCCATCGATCCGGTCACTTGCCCCCTCGTCGTTCTCCCCGGCCGCTCCACATGATGCCATCGCCGCGACCGACCGGACAGGGGCCGAAAAGCCCCTGCTCGCGGGAAAGGCGGCCAGACTGGTGTGGGCGATATGGCCAACACCGGCCCGGGGTCGCCCGGCGAACACGAACGGTCCTGCAGTACGCTCGTACTGCTAAGCATGGTTTTCGGGAGAGGAGCGTCGGCCGCATGGCGAAAATCAAGGTCACAAACCCGGTGGTGGAGCTCGACGGCGACGAGATGACCCGGATCATCTGGAAGCAGATCCGGGAGCAGCTGATCCTGCCCTACCTGGACGTCCCGCTCGAGTACTACGACCTGTCGATCCAGTACCGCGACGAGACCGACGACCAGGTGACGATCGACGCGGCCAACGCCATCAAGCAGCACGGCGTCGGCGTGAAGTGCGCGACGATCACGCCGGACGAGGCCCGCGTCGAAGAGTTCGGGCTGAAGAAGATGTGGCGGTCGCCCAACGGCACCATCCGTAACATCCTCGGCGGCGTCGTCTTCCGCGAGCCGATCATCATGCAGAACGTGCCGCGGCTGGTGCCGGGCTGGACCAAGCCGATCATCATCGGCCGCCACGCCCACGGCGACCAGTACAAGGCCACCGACTTCGTCGCGCCCAGCGCCGGCAAGTTCACGATGACCTTCACGCCCGCGGACGGCTCGGAGCCGATCGAGTTCCACGTGGCCGACTTCCCGGCCGGCGGCGTCGGCATGGGCATGTACAACTACGACGACTCGATCCGCGACTTCGCGCGCGCTTCGTTCCGGTACGGCCTGGCCCGCAACTACCCGGTGTACCTGTCGACGAAGAACACGATCCTCAAGGCGTACGACGGCCGGTTCAAGGACCTGTTCGCCGAGGTCTTCGAGAGCGAGTTCGCCGATCAGTTCAAGGCGGCCGGCCTCACCTACGAGCACCGGCTGATCGACGACATGGTCGCCGCCGCCATGAAGTGGGAGGGCGGCTACGTCTGGGCTTGCAAGAACTACGACGGTGACGTGCAGTCCGACACCGTGGCCCAGGGCTTCGGCTCGCTCGGCCTGATGACCTCGGTGCTGATGACCCCCGACGGCAAGACCGTCGAGGCCGAGGCCGCGCACGGCACGGTCACCCGGCACTACCGCCAGTGGCAGAAGGGCGAGAAGACGTCGACCAACCCGATCGCGTCGATCTTCGCCTGGACCGGTGGCCTCAAGCACCGCGGCATCCTCGACAGCACCCCCGCGGTGACCGAGTTCGCCGAGACGCTCGAGAAGGTCTGCGTCGAGACGGTCGAGGGCGGTCAGATGACCAAGGACCTCGCGCTGCTCATCTCGCGCGACGCCCCGTGGCTGTCGACCGACGAGTTCATGAACGCGCTCGACGAGAACCTGGCGCGCAAGCTCGCCTGATCTTCACAGAAAGGCCGCCGGTCAGCGACCGGCGGCCTTTTTCGTCCTTGAGACATGCGTCGGCTTGCATGTTTAATTCCGTAACCAGTGGTTACCCACCTCGTTCTTCATGGCAGAACGGATGACGGTCGCGACGCCGAGGGGTCGCCCGCCGGTCCGGCCGCCTTGTCCCGGGCGCCGACCGGCTCTCTCGACGGCTGCCCGTCCCCTTCCCCTGCGGAGGGGTCCTGTCCCGGACCCCTCCGCTCTACCTATGGCCTCGCTTTGCTCGGCGGCACTTCGCCCCTGGGAGGTCGACGCCGAGGACACCGAAAAGCACCTCGGCTTCGCCTAGCACTTTTCGGCGCCCTCGACGTCGACGGGGCGGAGTGCGACTTGGTTGGGGATCAGGTCGACCGGGTGCGGAGTGTGACCTGGGTGGGTCAGGCTGCTTCGCGGAGGAGTTGGGCGGCTTTTTCGGGGACTATGTCGTTCACGAAGAAGCCCATTGCGGACTCGGAGCCGGCCAGGTATTTCAGCTTGTCGGCGGCGCGGCGGATGCTGAACAGCTGTAGGTGCAGGTAGCCCAGCTCGCGGCCCGCGCCGACCACCGCCTGGTGCCAGGCCGAGATGTACGGCATCGGCCGGCCGAACAGGCCGTCGAAGCGGCGCAGCAGGTCGAGGTAGAGCGGCCCGAACGCGTCCCGTTCCTGGTCGGAGAGCGCGGGCAGGTCGGGCACCTTGCGGTGCGGGGCCAGATGCACCTCGAACGGCCAGCGCGCGGCTGCGGGCACGTACGCCGTCCAGTGCTCGTTGGAGCCGACCACCCGGGCGCCGTCGGCCCGCTCGGCTGCCAGCACGTCGGTGTAGAGATCGTTTCCCGTACGGGCGAGGTAGCGCCCGGCCGCGGCCAGCATCAGCTTGGTGCGCGGGGGCACGGTCGGGAAGGCGTAGATCTGCCCGTGTGGGTGTTGCAGGGTCACGCCGATCTCGACGCCGCGGTTCTCGAACGGGAAGACCTGCTCGACGCCGGGCAGGCGCGACATCTCAGCGGTGCGGTCGGCCAGCGCGTCGATGACGGTGCGCACACGCGAGGGCGGCAGCTCGACGAAGGCGCTGTTGTGGTCGCTGGTGAAGCACACGACCTCGCATCGGCCGATCCCCGGCCGTACCGGAACCAGGCCCGTGACCTCGGTGATCTCGCCCTCTTGAACGCGGTCGCTGAAGGACGGGAACTGGTTCTCGAACACGACCACGTCGTAGTCGGGGGCCGGGATCTCGCCGGCGAACGTCGACGTGGTCGCGCACAGTGGACAGGCGTCGGCCGGCGGCATGAACGTGCGGGTCTGGCGGTGCGCCGCGACGGCCACCCATTCGTCGATCAGCGGGTCGTACCGGAGCTGCGAGGTGGGCGGCGGAGGCGGCAGGCGCCGGGTGTCGGGGTAGGCCGCCCAGTCGGCCGGCTCCTCGTTGAAATAGATCAGCTCGCGCCCGTCGGACAGGCGGATCGCCTCGCGGCTCTTGAAGGTCATTGCGCAGTCACCACAACAAGATCTCGGACCGTTTCGGACAGAAGCGCGCGGGCCGGCTCGTCCAGCCCGTCATCGGTGATCAGTACGTCCGCACGGTCGAGCGGGACGATCGAGGAGATGCCGACCGTGCCCCATTTGGTGTGGTCGGCCAGCACGACGAGGCGCTCGGCCGCCTCGACGAGGGCCCGGTTGACGTCGGCCTCCATGAGATTGGGGGTCGTGTAGCCGGCGCGCTCGCTCATGCCGTGCACGCCCAGGAACAGCATGTCGAGGTGCAGCGTGCCGATCGCGGCCACCGCGACCGGGCCGACGAGGGCATCGGAGGGCGTACGGGTGCCGCCGGTCAGCACCACGGTCTGGTCGGGGCGGCCGGCGCGGTAGAAGATGTCGGCGACCGGGATCGAGTTGGTCACCACGGTCAGTGAGGGCACGTCGACCAGGCGCTGGGCGAGGCCGGCGGTCGTCGTGCCGGCCGACAGCGCGATGGCGTCGCCCGGGGAGACGAGCGCGGCCGCGCGCATCGCCATGGCCGCCTTCTCGTCGCGCTGGCGCACACTCTTGGCCGCGAAGCCGGGCTCGTGGGCCGAGCCCGGGCTCACGGTGGTGGCGCCGCCGTGTACCTTCGCCAGCAGGCCCCGGTCGGCCAGGGACTCGAGGTCGCGGCGGATGGTCATGTCGGAGACGCCGTATTCCGAGGCGAGCTCGCTCACCCGGACGCCGCCGGCGGCCCGGACTCGGTCAAGGATCGCGGCCTGTCGCTGCTGCGCGAGCATCAGCGGACCGCCGCCGGGAACCGCACTAATTCGAACACGCCCGAACACTACCTTGTGAGCAGGCGTGACCGAAAGAGCGGAGTGGCGTATCCGTTAGATCCCGCGTCCGCGCTTGTGAAGAGCTGAGAGAACGTTCTCAACCTTCACTGCTCCGGTCATCGCCGCAAGGGCGATCGCGGTGCGCGGTTCCTTCCAGTTCGCCCGCACGGCTTCCTTGCTGAACTGCCACGCCTGACTGCGGTTGCCAGTGGCGGCCGACCAGCAGGCCAGCTGACCGTAGACGCGGGCCGCGCCGGGGCGGCAGCCGCTGATCTCGGGGTGCCGTTGCATCATCCAGCGCAGCGAGCTGATCTTGGTGGCGTACTCGTACGCGTAGTGCGAGGTGCGGCCCCAGAGGACGCGCACGAGCGGCTCGTCCAGGTGCACGATCGGGGCCCGGCGGGCGGCCCGCAGCAGCAGGTCCCAGTCCTCGTTCTGGCTGCCCGGGGCGTCCTCGGCCACCAGGCCGATCGCGTCGTTGTCGAGCGCCGCCCGGCGGATCAGGAACGACGACGAGTGCAGCATGGCCATCCGGGACCGGGCGAGGTCGTCGACGGTGACCCGGGACCGGCCGGCCAGCCGTGGTGTGCGCTTGCCGTCGTACTCGACCTCGATCGCACACGTCGCGAACTCGGCGTCGGGCTCGGCCATCAGCGCCGCGACCTGGCGGCGGAGCTTGTCCGGCTGCCACTGGTCGTCGTCGTCGCAGAACGCCACGAACTCGGTATCGAGGGCCAGGATGCCGGTGTTGCGCGCGCCGGCCAGGCCCGACGTGCGCCAGTTGGTGAGCACCAGCACCTGCACGTCCCCGGTCGAGGCGAGCAGGTAGTCGGGCTCGGTCTGGTCATAGACCACCAGTACCTTGACCTCGCCCGGGTAGCGCTGGTCGCGGACCGCGCCGATCGCCTTGCGGACCAGCTCGGGACGGTTGCGGGTGGGGATGACGACGCCGACGGACGGCCAGTTCATCGAGACTCCTCTACTGAGAGCGGGTATCCGTAGGCCCGCAGCATGGGAGCGCAGACCGTGCCGACCAGGCGCCTCTGGTTGCGGGGTAGTGAGCGTTTCCAGGCGTCGTCGCGGCGCAACGGCAGCCGGCCGACGGTGAACCGCATCGGGTTGCCGGCCGCGCTGTGCCCGACCTTCAGGTCGGCGTAACCGTCGCCCAGGAACGCCAGATCCTCGGGCCGGACCCGCAGCCCGGCGAAGTCGCCGACGGACAAGAGCGCCGCACGCGGGTGGGCCAGGAACTCCTCGTAGCGCAGCCGGTGCACAGCCACGCCGCGCTTCGCGAGTAGTCCGAAAGCGGCGTTGTGAGCGTTCCACAACAGTGCCGAGCGCCCGGGCGAGTAGCGGGTCATCTCGTCGGCGCCGTCGGTCTCGGGCCGGGTCACCGTCTTGGTCCAGGAGTACGCCACCCCGCGGGCATCGCGAACCACATGCACCACGCGCAGATCGATGTCGGGCGCCCACCGCAGCACGTGGGCCAGCGCCGAGTGCTTGGACGAGTCGACCACCACCCGCGCGCCGGCGACCTCCGCCGCGGCGGCGTACACCCGTGCGTAGAAATGCGCGTATTCGTGCACCTCGTCGGGCGCCTCGACGGCGGTGGCCAACCGGGGGATGTGCCGGGTGCGCTCGACGGCGTCGCGCAGCGCGTGCACCCGGTCGACGTCGACGTTGTGCCAGCCGCCGAACGCGTGCTGCCCGACCCGGCGCCAGAACGTGCAGGCCGAGAAGCGGGCGCCGCAGCCGCAGCGCTCGTCGTCGCGGATGTCGCGCTGCCACAGGTGCACGATCTCGCCGAGTGCGCACACCCCGGGCAGTTCGCCTAGCAGGCGCTCGACGAGCGTTGTGCCGCTTCGTCCTAATCCACCCAGAAATAGCACTCGTGCCACTTTGGCCCACCTTCGCTCGTTTCGCTCGTATAACGAGCCAACAACAGTGAAGGAGGCGTCGAAGTGCCAGTCGATGCATTCGACCGGGTCCAGCTCGACGGAACCGGGATCGACCGGATCACCGAGGCCGAGGTGGTAGCCGTCGTCCGGGACGCGCTCGCGCACGGCCGGGGCGGACGCATCCTCACGCCGAACGTCGACATCCTGCGCCGCGCCCAGCGCGACGACGAGTGCCGACGCCACCTGGCCGACGCCGATCTGATCGTCGCCGACGGCATGCCGCTGGTCTGGGCGAGCAGGCTGAGCGGGTCACCGCTGCCCGAGCGGGTGGCGGGCAGCAGCCTCATCCATTCGCTGTCGGCCGGCCTGGGCCTGGACGGCCGCTCGATCTACGTGCTCGGCGGCGTCCCCGCCACCGACGACTCCACTCCGGACGGTGCCACCCGAGCCGCCGACAAGCTCCTCGCCGCGTATCCGGGCCTGCGCCTGGCCGGCACGACCTGCCCGCCGTTCGGCTTCGACCAGGACCCGCTGGCGTACGCCGACTTCTGCGCGAAGGTCGTCGACGCCCGTCCCGACCTGGTCTTCGTCGGGCTGGGCTATCCCAAGCAGGAGCGCATGATCACGCGGTTGCGGGCCGGCCTGCCCCAGACCTGGTTCCTGGGCTGCGGCGCGGCGGTCAACTTCGTGGCCGGCGACATCGAGCGCGCCCCCCGCTGGATGCAGCGCACCGGCCTCGAATGGGCCCACCGCCTCGGCACCGAGCCCCGCCGCCTGGCCGGCCGCTACCTGCGCCACGACGCCCCGTACGCCCTGCGCCTGCTCGCCCAGGCTCCGGCCCAGCGCGCCCGCTCACGCTCCTACTTGCCGGAATAGGGCGCGTGACAAGCGGCGATCTCCAGATCGTCGCCGCTGGAAACCAAGACGTACGTACGGTTTAATAGGCGGCATGTTCGAGCGTCTGCATCACGTGCAAGTGCTGTGCCCGCCGGGCGGGGAAGAGCAGGCCCGTGCCTTCTACGGTGGCGTGCTGGGGATGACGGAGTTGGCCAAGCCGGCCGCGCTGGCGGCTCGCGGCGGCTGCTGGTTCCGGGGCGGGGGCTGGGAGGTGCACGTCAGCCCGGTCGAGGGCTTCGTGCCGCAGACGCGGGCGCACCCGGGTGTGCTCGTGAACGGTCTCGACGAGTTGGCCGGGATGCTGGAGACCGCCGGCCGCCCGGTGCAGTGGGATCCCCACTTCCCGGGCCACCGGCGGTTCTACTCGCAGGACGACCATGGCAACCGGCTCGAGTTCCTCGAGCCGCTCACGGATTGAAGTACGGGTCCCGGACCATCGCCTCGAACTCCTGGAAAGCCGGGGGGTCGCCGGTCAGCTGGAACTGTTTCTTCGGGCCGTTGCCCTCGGGGTTCGACTCGAAGTAGGTGATCGCCTTGATCTGGGGGTTCGCCTTGAACGTCCGCCGCGCGTCCTTGAGCCACGCCGCCCGGCCGGCCGAGCCCCACGCCCTGGCCACGCCGAACTCGCCGATGACGATCGGCTTGGGGCGCTGCGCGGCCCACGTCAGGAACGGGCCCATCAGGGTGCCGATGGGTTCGAAGCGCTCGCCCGCGTAGACGTCCACGCACGTCCAGTCGACCTGGTCGTCGCCCGGATAGAACGCCGGCGCGTCGCCGCGGATGAAACCCTCAGCGGTCGGACACCACACCCACGAGACGTTCTTCGCCCGTTCCTGGCGGAAGATCTCGCGTACGTACTTCCAGGCCGCGACGTAGTCGGGGCCCGACCACATCGTCGCGCGCAGGTTGGGCCGGTCCATCTCCCAGCGCATCCGCAGCAGCACCGGCTTCTTGATCTTCCGGATGGCCTTGGCCTGTTTGCGGATGAGGTCGTCGTGCTCGCCGTCCAGGATGGACCGGTTGTCGCCGGTCGCCCAGCTCACCATGAGCGTCGCGCCCCGGGCCAGGAACTCCTTGTCGGACGGGGTGCCGACCATCTGCTCGAAGCGGCGGTAGGTGTTGACGATGGTCAGCGACCGGCCCAGGTCGGCCTGCAGGCTGTCGACCGCCGCCAGCCGGCCCACGTGGGTGAGGTGGTCCGGCTTGATCCACGCCCCGAACAGCGCGCCCCGCGCCGGCGCCTTGACCGGGCCGGACTGGAACGGGCCCTTGTTCACGGCCACCGCCCCGGGGGCCCGGGTCAGGTCGGGCGCGGGCGGCGGGGCCGGCTTCTCGTCCTTGCCGAACGAGCAACCGGCCAGCAGCAGCACCGCCGCGACCAGCGCGGCCGCGAAACGCTTACGCGTGGACACGACGCGCGGTGTAGAGAACGTTGACGGCGTACGCGTCGCTGCCCGGCATCCGGCGCATGGCCGCGTCGGCCGCGCGGGCGACCGGGTTGCCGTGCAGCGACGGCGTGATCATCGAGAAGCCGCGGCGCTCGACGATCACGAAGCCGTGCCGGTCGAGCAGGGTGGCCACCTCTTCGTGGGAGAGCTCGGCGAACCAGCGCTCGCCCTTGTGCCGGCGGGCCCGCAGATGGCGTACGGAACCGGCGTTGCCGTGGTTCTCGACGACCAGGACGCCCGAGTCGGCGGTGGGCAGCGCGCGGGCGGCGAAGGCCAGAGCCCGGTCGCGGACGGACTCGTCCACGTTGAGCAGCAGGCGGAACATCGTCACGATGGCCGGGAAGCCGGCCGGCTCCGGATGCGGCACCGGCCCGTCCTCGGCCACCTGGTGCCAGGTGGCCCGCGAGCCGACCTCGGCCGCCTTGGCCATCATCTCGGCCGACGTGTCGTAGCCGTGCGCCTCGCGCACCAGGCCGTGCAGCGTGCGGATGGCCCGGCCGGTGCCGCAGGCGAAGTCGTGCTGCACCGGCGCCAGCGGGCCGAACTCGCGCCGCACCAACGTGCGCAGGTAGTCCTGCTGCCGTTCGTTGATCTGCGAAGCGTAGCTGTCCGGCGCGTACGTGATGTTCTCGTACTTCTCGACGGCATCGCTGTCCTGGAACACCTTGGTGTAGTCGGTGGTCAACTCGTCCTCCTCTTCGGTTTGAACGCGCCCAGTGCGAGCGGAACGCGCAACAGCCAAGCGCCGGCCAGAAACGCGGGCACGGCGGCGAGCACGGCGAAAGTCCGGCCGGTCACGGTGGTCAGAGCCCACGGGAGTGCGCCGAAACAGGCGACCGACAGCAGCGCGGCCGCCCGCGTGCCCGGTCCGAACGGGTGCAGCCCGGCCGACCGCCCCACCTGGATCAGCGGCAGCACGTTGTTGACGACCATCGCGCAGGCCAGCCCGATCGCCGCGCCCAGAGCCCCGTGGGCCGGGATGAGCAGCAGGTCGAGCACGACGGTGACGGCCAGCGCGACCAGCACGTTCACCAGGTTCCAGGAGGTGCGCCCGGCCATCGCCAGCACCATGTCGACCATGCCGCAGCCGGTCGCGACCAGCATCGCGGCGGCCAGCACGGTCACCACGGGGGCGCCCTCGGCGGCGTAGCGGTCGCCGAACAGCCGCAGCCAGAGCGGCGCTAAGAAGATCACCAGCAAAGTGACCGGCCAGGTCACGAGCACGAGCCAGCCAGTCGCGGTCTGGTAGAGGTGGTTCGCGGTCCGCCGGTCGCCGACGGCGAGCGCCTCGGCCAGCCGGGGCTGGACCGACTGCGAGATGCCCTGGTTGGCGAACTGGATCAGGACGACGAACCGGCCCGCGACGGCATAGACGGCAGCCGGGGCGAGGCCGCCGAGCGCGGCCACGAGCAGCACGTCGATGCGTTGCAGAGCCAGCTGGGCCACGCTGGCCACGGCGCGCGGGCCGGTGAACCGCCAGAACTCGCGCCGCAACTCGCGGCGTTCGGCCCGGTGGGTGGTCACCCCGGGCGGTTTGCCCGTGCGATAGACCTTCCGCAGCGCGTACGCCGAAAGCACCGTCACCGGCAGGTAGGGCGCCGCCCAGGCCAGCGCGAACGCGGGCAGCGTGCCGACCGTCCACAGTGTGGCGACACCGGCCGCACCCACCAGAAGCAACTGCAGCGCGCTGCGCAGAATCCGGTCGAGCATCACCGTCGGGCGCATCGCCCGGTAGCCGCGGGTCGCCGTGAGCAGCGCGTCGGTCATCGCCTGCAACGGCAGGAACGCGGCCAGCACGCGCAATCCCGCAGTGTGCGCGTCGACCACGTGGGCCGCCTCGCGCGCGGTCACCTCGGCGATCGCCGGCGCAGCCAGCCACATCGCGACCGCCAGCACCGCCGACAGCACGACGACCGGGCCCAGCCCGGCGCGCAGGCAGGCGCCGAGCAGGTGGTCCCGGCCGGTGGCGCGCAGCCGGGCCGGCCAGTAGACGAGCCCGGTCTGGGTGCCCAGCTTGGCCAGCCCGCCGACGAGCACGAAGACGGCCGTGGCGGCGAAGAACGCGCCCGCCTGTTCGGCGCCGAGCGATCGGGCCACCACCCACGTGACCGCCACGCCCGCGCCGCCGGCCAGCACCGAGCCGGCCATGTTGGCCAGCCCGCCCCGGGCGGCGCCACGGGTGCCGGCAACGGGCTTGTCTAGTGCCTGTTCCGAAACAGGCACTAAGACCGCCATACCGGCATGCGCCCCAGCCAGCGCGAGAGTGCCTCGTCGTGAGGCAGGTAGTAGTCGGTCAGTTCGCGCCGCAGGTCGGGATCCATGTCGCTCTGCCGGGGACGGGCGTTGTGCCGCTCGAACGCCGGCCGCTCCAGATAGCTGGGCAGGCCGAGGAATTCGCACACCTCGTCGTAGACCGGCTCGGGGTCGCTGAAGAACCGCTCGCTCTCCACCACGTGGATGCGCTCGCGGCCGACGTGCTGAGCCATCACGCCCAGGTAGCGGGCGTACTCGCCGCGCGCCCGGTAGGCGTGGTGCTGGTGGCTGAAACTGTAGAACTCCGGGTCCTCGGCCAGCTTCTCCTCCTGCTTGTGCAGGCGGGCCGGCTCCAGTGCCAGCGCCGAGGAGAAGTCGCGCTCGGTCTCGAAGCCGCGGGCGACCTCGTGGTGGTGCTGCGAATAGGCCCGCTCGACCGGGTCGCGCACCAGCACGAGCAGCTTGGCCTGCGGCAGGTCGCGGGCGATCCGGGCCGCGGCCTGCGGGTGGTACATGTAGTAGGGGCTCGACTCGAACGTCTGCGGCGTCACCCCGTACCGCTCGCCGACCTTCTCGGCGCTGCGCAGGAGCGGGAAGTGGCCCTTGTACCAGGCCATTCCGCGGTGGTAATTGGTGTCGAAGTAGTGCACGCCCTTGTGCAGCACGGCCTTGAGCACCACCGGGTGCCCGGCCAGGGCGCGGTAGAGCGAGGTGGTGCCGCAGCGCTGACCACCGCAGATCAGGAAGGCCGGCGTCATCCGGCCCGGCGCGGTCAGCCGGCCGTAGGAGCGGGAACCCAGGTGCACGACGCGTTTCATCGGCGCCGGCAGGTTGCGTACGTCCATGGTTGGTCTCCTCAAAGCTCCTCGACCCGCCGGATCAGCACCGGCAGCAGCCAGGTGCCGAGCACGCCCAGGCGGGCGCCGGCTTCGGCCTGGCGATCGGTCAGGTATCGGGTGGCCAGGTCGACCAGGTAGAGCAGGGCGGTCACCTCGCGGCCGTCCACCGGCACCCCGAACGGCGCCAGCAGTTCGGCCGCACCCCGCACCGTCGCCTCGACTGCTTCCTTGGCGTCGGCCGTCTCCTGGATGCGCTTCTGCAACTCGTGATGCACGGCGTCGAAGCCCAGCGGCACCCCGCTGGCGAACCGCTCCCAGTCCCAGACCAGCAGCGTGTCGGCGATGTTGGCCATGTTCCAGGGGGCCCAGTCGCCGTGCCACGAGCCGTACCGGAAGACGATGTCGCCGGCCCGCCGTACGAGCAGTTCGGCCGCGGCCGCGAGCCCGGCGCCCTCGGCCCGGTCGTTGACCGCCGCCAGGCGTCCGCGCAGCTCGTGCCAGTACGTGCTGCCGGCGAGCGAACCCGTGCGGTAGCCGCAGCAACCGGCGATGTCGAGCATCGCGGCCACCAGCCGGCGCCGGCTCAGCGGGGCCCGGGGCAGCCAGACCGGCAGCGCCGACTGCACCAGCACCTCGAGCTCGCGCCACTGACCGGAATGCAGCACCCGGGGCACGGTCAGTTTGGTCAGCCCGCTGCCGGCCAGCGAGGCCAGCGCGGCCGTCTCGGCCCGCACGAGCTGCCGGGTGAGCGGCCCGGTGCCGAGCTTGCCGAAGCCGAACGTGTCGCCGTCCGGGCCGATCAGCTGCAGCACCGGCTTGCGGTTGGCCCGCGCCGGTCCGATGTGGACGCTGATCGACAGCTCTCGGCCGAGCGCCTCGCTCAGGTGCCCGTCGATGCTCTGCGAGAACGGCCCGGTGACCCGCACCCGGTCGCGCAGCAGCACATTCGAGGCGCCGGTGCGAAGCGCGGCGACCACCGCCTCGCGCTTGAGCCGGGCCGCCCGCGACTGCGGCTCGGCGTACCGGCGGACGGCGGCCGCAGCCACCCGGCGCGAGCCCGACGGCACGAGCAGCCGGGGGCGGCGTGCGTCCGGCACCACCAGATACTCGGCGATGGGCGTACCGGGCGAGCCGTCGGTGCGGCACGGCGGCGGGTAGAGGAGGTCCAGCACCTCGGTCAGGTACCGCGTGCGCAGCTCGGCGTCCTTCGCGGTCAGTTCGGCGGGCGCGGTCCGCACCGGACTCATGTCGTTTCCCCCTCGGATGAGTTGCGCCAGAGCAGCGCAAACGCCAGAACCATGAAGGCCAGCGGGGTGACCAGCGAGTTGTACCAGAGCATGGCCGAGAACGACGTGACGATCGCGCCCGACGCGGCTACCCCGACGGCACTCCGGTCGCGGCGGAACCGCCACAGGCCGTACGCGAAAAAGCCCAGATAACCGGCCGTGCCCACCGCGCCGTGGGCGAAGAGCAACTGCCACAGCTGGCCGTTGCCGCCGACGGTGAAGTTGCCGCAGCGCTCGCAGCTCGCGCTCTCGCCCACCGTGATGGAGTTCCGGCCGCCCAGCGTGTTGCGCGTGCCGCCGTAGCCGATCACCGGGGAGCCCTGGAAGCCGTCCAGGGCGCGCTCGATGAGGAACGAGCGCACACCGTTGGACTTGCCGTTGTCGAGCCGCGCGCCGACGACCGTGCCGAGCGGCGTGGCCACCAGCGACACGGCCAGCAACGCCCCGGCCACCACGACCGCGCCCAGGATCCACAGCTTGCCGGCGAGCACATAGCGGACCGCGACGTAGACGACGAGCACGCCGATGCCGATCCACAGACCGCGGTTGAGCGAGAACACCGCGGGCGCGACCGAGACGACGAGGCAGACGACGGCCCAGAACTTCGCCTTGCCGCCGCCGTACTGCCAGGCGGCCACGACGAGCCAGCCGGCCAGCAGGCAGAAGTTGTTGCCCCACGTGTTGGTGTAACCCCACGGCGCGGCCGGCCTTGGTTGGCTGTCGCCGACGATGTCCATGATCTGAGCCGCGTACGGATGGACCAGGGACTGGACGAAGCCCTTGTTGCGCACACTGCCGGGCAGCAGCCACTCGACCGGCGAGGTGAACTCGAAGTTCCCGGCCACCATGCCCAGCAGCCCACCCAGGACGGTCACCACGAACAGCCAGCCGAGCAGCTTGACCAGGCGGCGCTTGGGCAGCTCGGCCTCGGTCAGGTTGCCGGCGTAGACCAGCAGGACGGTGAGCGACGCGTACATCAGGGCCTTGTACCCGGCCGGCAGCAGGCGGCCCGTGGCGTGCCCGGCCACCGTGCCGGCCGGGTCGGCGCCGAGCGCGCCGATGCTGACCACCACGGCCACCAGGAAGACGACCCACCACGCGAACCCGGGCGGCAGGCGCAGCAGGCGACCGGCGGCGCGCCGGCGGATCAGCAGGAACAGCATCGGCCCGGCCATCAGCGCGAAGATCAGCACGCCGAGGCCGAGCGCCCACCAGATCGGGTAGAACGCCAGGATGCTCGCCACCGGCCAGGCCGGCAGGGCCGGATTCTTGCGCACGCCGTGTGCCGGGCCTCCGACGGCAACCGTCGGGGCCTGGGACACCGGGGTCACTTCTTGTCGCCGTCCTGCGCCTGGGTCACCTCGGAGCTGTCCAGGCCGGACATGTCGATCACCGCGGTGATCTCCTCGGCGCTGTCGGCGACCCGCTGGCGCACCTGCTGGGCGGCCTTCTCGCTGCTCGACACGGTGTTGGTCGGGAAGCGCTGAGGCTGCATCACGTCACGGTCGAGCACCGCGGTCTCGTCCGGCCGCGGCCCCGGCGACGGGGTCTTCGACGGCGGGCTCAGGGTGACGGCCGGGCCGACCGGCTCGGCGGGCCGCAGGTTCGACAGGCGGGGCAGCACGACGGCGCCCAGCAGTGGGGTGCCGACGCGGCGAAGCTGCTCGGCCGCGTCGAGCAGGGCGGGACGGCGGGCGCGGCGCAGCTCGACGGCGAGGATCGCCGCGTCGGCCAGGCTGGCCAGGCTCTGCGCGTCGGCGCTGCTGGCCGTGGACGGCGCCTCGATCACCACGTACCCGCCCTGCCGGCGCAACGCCTCGAGCGTGTCCTTCAACCGCTGCGACTGCATCAGCCCGGCCGCGGTGGCCGCGCCGCCCGTGGTGATGACCCGCAGCGAGGGAATGCGCGGGGTGCGCTGGAGCGCGCGGGCCAGGCCGACCCGGCCCGCCAGCAGGTCGGAGAGGCCCGGCACGGCCGATACGCCGAACATGCGGGCGAGCGGCGCGGCGTCGATCACGCTGTCCGGCAGGTGCGCGCCGATCAGCACGACGTCACTGCCGGTACGGGCCAGGGCAGCGGCCAGGTTGGCGGCGACCAGCGTGCTGGCCGAACCGCGGCTGGCCCCGGTGACCACGATGATCTGGTCGCCCTGGGGCATGGTGGCCAGCACCTCGTTGCGCAGCCGGTTGAAGACCCGGCCGCCGGCGCCGTAGGGCTGCAGCACGTCGTCGAAGTGCGGGGTGGTGCGCTCGTCGAGGGCGGCCAGCACGTGCATGCGACCGCGGTCGCGCACGTCGGCGGCCGAGCGCAGCCGGCGGTCGTACCGCTCGCGCAGGAACGCGAGGCCGAGCCCGAGCAGCAGGCCGAGCATGCCCCCGGTGGCCAGGTTGATCATGGGATTGGGGCTGACCGGCTCGTCGGGCAGCCGCGCGTCGCTGATGATGCTGCCCGCGCCGATCGTGGTCGTGGTGAGCTCGTTGAGCTTGCCGGTCATGCCGTTGAGCTGGTTCTGCGAGTTCTGCCGCAGGCTCATCAGGTTGCTCTCGTCGGAGCTGCCCCGGGTGGCGCGGGCGAGCCGGGCGTTGATCCCGCCGAGCGTGGTGGTGAGCTGCCGGATCTTCGCGGAGAGCGTCTTGATCTGCTGGTTCAGACCGTTCTGGGCGGTCTCCTCGCGGTTGCGCAGGTACGCCTCGGCGAACGCGTGCGACCCGGCCTGAGCCTCCTCGGGCTTCCCGGCCTTGAACGTGACCATGAGGACCGTGGTGTTGGCCGGCACCTCGACCGACACGTCCCGGGCCAGCTCGATCGGGGAGCGGGGGCTGCGCAGCAGCGTGGCCGCCTTGGCCGCGACGGCGCCCGAGCCGACCAGCTGGGCCTCGGTGTCCAGGTTGACCATGCCCTTGGTGCGGCCGCCCTGGGCGTTGGTGTCCTGGTCGACGGCCTGCACGAGCACGGCGGTGGAGGACTGGTAGACCTTCGGCATGGCCGAGGTCAGGCCGGCGCCCGCCCCCAGCCCGGCGCCCGTCGCGAGGAGCGCGATCCACCAGTGGCGGCGGAACACGCCGAGATAGTGCGAGACATCGGCCGGGCGAGACGCTTCCATCGGTTGGCGGCCCTTTCGGGGGTGGAGTGAGAAGGGTGCTAGCAATCGGGCGTTTCGCCCCCGAGGGGGTAAACGGCTCACTCCCGCCAACGTGATGGCTTACTGGATTTTCGGCTCCACCCACCCGTGCTCGATGAGATGCGAAACAACGATCTCGATGGCCTCGGGGACCGTGATGGTCGTCGTGTCGATGGCCAGTTCGGCGTCCGCGGGCTCCTCGTACGGGTCGTCGATGCCGGTCATGCCGCGCAGCTGACCGGCCCGGGCCCGGGCGTAGAGGCCCTTGCGGTCACGCTGCTCACATACCTCGAGCGGGGTGTTGACGTGCACCAGCACGAAGCCCGCGCCGGCCTCGACGGCCATGGCCCGGACGGCGGCCCGCGCGTTCTCGTAGGGCGCGATGGGGCAGGCGACGGCCATGCCCCGGTGCCGGCCCACCTCGGCCGCCACCCAGCCGATCCGCCGGACGTTGGCGTCCCGGTCGGCCTTGCTGAAGCCCAGCCCGGCCGAGAGCTCGCGGCGCACCACGTCGCCGTCGAGCAGGGTGATCGTGCGCTCGCCGGACTCGCGCAGGGAGTCGGCCAGCCCGCGGGCGATCGTCGACTTGCCCGAGCCGGAATAGCCGGTGAAGAAGACGACCAGGCCGCGGTGGCGGCGGGGCGGACGAGCGCGGACCAGTTCCTTGGCCACGGCCGGGGGCGTGTGCCACTCGGGCAGCGGGAAGCCCCGGTCGAGCAGGTCGTCGACCTCGGCCGGGGTCATGGCCAGGCGGCGGTTGCGCGGCGGGATGTCGTCGCGCCCGCGCCACTGGCCGTCACGGTTGTCGTACGCGAGATCGCGCGGCACCAGCACCCGGACGTTCCCGCCCGAGAGCATGTCGCCTGTGGACAGCACGTGCGTCACACCGTAGGAGCCGGCGACCCGGGCCCGCAGCAGGGCGTCGCGCATCTCGTCGCCGCGGGTCAGCAACGGGACGGCGACGATCGTGGCCGGGGGCATCCGGTCGCGGGCCGCGAAGATCGCCCGGACCAGCGCCTCGGGCGGCAGGCCGTCGGGACCGGGACCGCTGACCGGAATCATGATCAGCAGATGGGCGCCCAGGGTGCGGGCCGCGTGCGCGATCTGAGCCAGCTGCGGGCGGTGCAGCGGCCGGTCGGCGATCACCCCGAGCACCCGGCCCGGTGGCAGCAGGGCCCGGACCTCTTCGGGCGTACGCCGCAAGCGCTGGAACGGGCCGTGCCCGCCGTCGCCCATCGGGCGCACCGTGCCGCCGACGCCGTAGCGGCGCTCGGCCGTCGGCCAGGCGTCGGTGACCTCGAGCGCGGCCACCGGCGCGCCCTCGGGGTCGGTCAGGACGATCGTGCGATGCAGCGGGTCCTCCAGCACCAGCCGCGTCGCGATCTCGTCGGGAATCTCCAAGGTGACCGCAACCGGCCACGGAGTGTTGTCGGCGAGCCGTCCACGCCGGCGCAGCGCATGGAGATCGGCGCGACCCAGAAAACCGGTCAGCGGCGCGTACGCGCCGGAGAGCAGGAGTTCCAGATCCGCGAGCTCGTGCGGGTGCGGGGTGTACGACGGGGCGTCGCGCAGCACATCCTCGGGCAGCACCGAACCATTCACTTCCGTATCCCCCTGCGGCCGATTAGGGGACAGTTTCTCAGTCCCGCTGATCGCGGTCGAGACGGGTGCCCCTCCATCATTTCCCGTCAGGTATTAGACAAAACGGACCTTTGTCACAATACTGGCTGATCGTGAGTCCACGTCCCCGCCGTTTCCGGCTTCTCCAGATAGCCGCCGTTCCCACGGCCTTCGCACTTTCCGTCGCCACCACGCTCGCCTGGGCCTGGACCGGCGGCGTGGATCAGATCGGACTTCCGGTCGGGACGTTCGGTGACCCGACGGTGTCCGTCCCCGTGCTGTCGCCGTCGGCGCAGCAGCCCGGAGTCCCGGACATCCTGGCCCCGGCGCGCCGGTCGTCCTCCTCGGCGCCCGGCTCCCCGGCGGCCCCGGGCGCGCCGGTGGTGGTGGCGCCGAGCGCTGCCGTCCCCGGTTCACCGGCCGCTCCGACCAGCCCGTCGCTGGCCCGCCGGGCCGCGACCGTTACCCAGCCCGACCTTCAGCAGCGGCGCGGGGGCCGCTGCTACACCGGCCACAACCTGGTGCCCACCTGCGGCGTCCTGTGGGGAGTCGCGCCCGGCGCGCACACCGAGAGCCGCGGCGCCTCGGCCCTGGCCCGCTTCGAGCGCAAGACCGGCCGGCACCAGGCGATCTACCACGCCTACCACGGCGGGACGCGCCAGCTCTTCCCGACCGAGCAGGAGATCAAGATCGCCCACCAGCCGGGCCAGCGGCGCATCCTGTTCCTCAACTGGAAGCCGGAGTCGGCCTCCTGGGCCAAGATCGCCAAGGGCGACCGGCGGACCGACGCCTTCATCGACCGGCTCGCCGCGCACATCAAGAAGAACTTCCCCGAGCAGTTCTTCTTCGCCGTGCACCACGAGGGTGAGAACGACGTTCGCGAGAAGGCCGGCTCCGGCTACACCGCGCGCGACTACGCCGCGATGTACCGGCACGTCATCAAGCGGCTGCGGGCCAAGGGGGCCGACAACGTCGTGAGCGTGCTGGTGCACATGACCTACGTGCCGCACGCCCAGAAGAGCTGGTTCAGCCAGATGTACCCGGGCGACGACGTGGTCGACTGGATCGGCCTCGACACGTACGCCTACAGCGATCCCGGCTACGGCCACGGCCGGTTCTCCGAGGTCTTCAACCGCCGGCTCGAGGGCAAGCGGGCCTGGCCCGGGTTCTACAACTGGGCGTCGCGCCGGCATCCCGGCAAGCCGCTCATGCTCGCCGAGTGGGGCGTCTGGTCGTCCAAGCGGAACCCGAGGTACAAGGCCGAGTTCTACCGCCGGATGGGCAGCGAGATCCGGGAGTTCCCGCGGATCAAGGCGATGGTGCAGTTCGAGACGCCGAGCAACCAGAAGGGGCAGGACTCGTCGGTCGACAGCACGCCGGCGGCGCTCGACGCCTACCGCAAGCTCGGCCGGCTGCCCATCTTCCAGGTCGCGGTCACGCCGCGCCGGTAGGGCTACTTCAGCGCGATCCGGGCGCCGGGCGACGAGGGCGACTCGTGCAGCACCATCGACGCGAGGGTGGTTCCCGCCGGCACGTCGAAGACCAGCGTCCCCTTGACCTGGCTGCCCGGATTGATCTGATCGAGGAAGTTCTGCGCGTTGGTGTTGACGAAGACCTCGGCCTGCATGTCGGTGTCGAACTCGGCGCCCGCCCCGTCGTACGCCTTCTGGGACGTGCTGTCGAAGTACTCGGGCGTCGTCCCGCCGTTCTTCACCAGCACGTCGACCAGGCAGTAGGAGCCCTGCGGCTCGAGGCCGACGAACTCGTCGCCGACCTTGGGCACGCCGCAGCGGACGGCCGAGACGGTGAAGGCGAACGTGCCGTCCGGGACCGCCTTGTTGAGCTCGCCGCCGGTGGTCGCCACGGTCTGCTGCACGTCGCCGCCGTCCCGCAGCACGAACCAGTAGACGCCCGCCGCAGCCAGCAGGACGACAAGAACGCCGGCCACCCACGGCCATCGGCTGGGCCGCGGGTGGGCCGGCGTTTCCTCGTCTGCGAGCGGTGCTTGCGCGGGCAGCGTCATGAGGGAATCCAAGCCATCCCCGTCACTGTCCGCAGCAGGCCGATCGGCCAGAAGTGACTAAGATTTCTAGCTGGTTTCCCCGGCCACGCTGAACGAGCCCAGCCGGTTGATCGCGTAGATCGTCCCGCCCAGGGCGAAGATCGCGCTCATCACGATGGCGACGGGCACCGAGACCTTGCCGTCGAGCATGCCGGTCGGCGCGATCTTGTCGGCGATCGTGATGACGTACTGCTCGATCGAGAGCACCCGGGTGCCGCTGACGAACCGGCCGAGCAAACCCTCCCACACCAGGATGTACGCGAGCCCGAGCAGCACCGGGCGGCGGGAGACCAGGCTCAGCAGCAGGAAGAGGGCCGAGTAGGCGATGGCGCCGGCCACCGCGCCGACCGCGAGGGCCAGGCCGAAGCGCACGGAGTTGGCCAGGGCCCCGACGACGAACAGCGGCACCGCCGCCGTGACCGCGCTGACCCCGGCCGCCACCAGCAGCTTGGCCAGGATGATGTCGCGGCGGGCCAGCGGCTTGGTCAGGATGTGCACGATCGTGCCGTCGTCGACCTCGGAGCCGAGCACGCCGGTGCCGACGATCAGCGAGATGACCGGCAGCACGACGGCCAGGCCGAGCCCCACGACGACCGGCTGCCCCCACTGGTCGGGGCTGACGTCGTACGCCTTGCAGATAGCGGCCAAGCCGATCAGCAGCAACGGCAGGGGCAGCAGCAGAAGCACCCGGCGGCGGCCGAACAGACCGCGCGCGGTGATGTAGGCGACCGTGGACATCATGCCTCCAGCAGGTAGGAGAAGACGCTCTCCAGGGATTCGTCGGACGGCAGCAGCTTGCGCAGCCGGATGCCCTCGCCGAGCGCGATGCGCGGCAGCGCGCGGGTGAAGCTGCCGTAGTCCGACGCTCGCACGGTCAGGCCGGTCGCCTCGACCTCGATGCCGCTCACCGACTTCTCGCCGATCAGCGCGACCGCGAGCCGCCGGTCGTCGGAGCTCTGCACGGCGAACACGTGCGGCCGGTTGGTCATCAGCCGCCGGATGCGCCGGTAGTCGCCCGAGGCCGCGAGCCGGCCGGCCACGATCACCTGGACCAGGCCGGAGAGCTGCTCGACCTCTTCCAGGATGTGCGAGCTGAACAGGATCGTGTGGCCCTCGTCGCCGAGCCGGTGCAGCAGTTCCATCATGTGCACGCGCTGGCGCGGGTCCATGCCGTTGAAGGGCTCGTCGAGCAGCAGCACCTGCGGCTCGTGGACCAGCGAGGCGGCGACCCGGGTGCGCTGCCGCATGCCCTTGGAGAAGGTGCCGATCCGCCTGTCCTGCGCGCTGGTCATCTCGACCAGTTCCAGGGCGCGCCGGGTGGCCGCGGCCGGGTCGGGCAGCTTCTGCATCTTGGCGCAGGCCAGCACGAACTCGTACGCGGTGAGGAACCCGTGCACGGCCTCGCGCTCGGCGACCAGGCCCAGGGTGCGGTAGATCCCGGGGTTGCGCCAGGTCGGCGCGTTGTCGATGGTGACCGAGCCCTTGGACGGGGCGAGGAAGCCGGCCATCATGTGCAGCACCGTGGTCTTGCCGGCGCCGTTCGGGCCGAGCAGGCCGGTCACGCCCGGCTCCAGGGTCATGCTGATGTCGTTGACCGCGACGACGTTGCCGTACCAGCGGGAGACGTTCTCGAGTTGGACGACGCTCACAGCGAGGCCACCTTCCGGTAGCGGGCCAGCAACAACAGCATGGCCGCGAGGACCAGGCAGAACAGCTCGATGCCGTAGATCACGCCGAACTCGCCGATGTCCAGGTCCATGCTGTTCTGGCCGCGCAGCCACGACTGCACGCCGGCGAGCAGCGACATCGGGCTGGCCAGGCCGGCCAGGTGCTGGGCGGTGGTCGAGGGCAGGATGCTCAGGACGCCGACGACCGGCGTGGTCATCAGGAAGAACGCGACGACGCCACCGGCCGCGAAGGCCCGCTTGCCGGTGACCGAGGCGATCAGCAGGCTGATCGAGGCGAACAGCACGGCCCACAGCAGGCTGTAACCCCAGCCGGGCAGCAGGTCGAGGAACTCGTTCCACACGCCCTTGGCGCCGTCGTCGGTGGTGAACGCCCCGCCCAGGAACATGATCAGCTGAGGCACCCCGAGCAGCAGGAACACCGCGGTGGCGAGCGCGACGAACTTGGCCCCGATGTAGTCGAAGGCGCGCAGCGGCCGGCTGAAGTAGAGCGGCAGCACGCCCGAGCGCATGTCCCGTGACACCAGCTCCGGCGCCACGATGGCGACGAAGAAGATCACCAGCCAGCTCATCGTGTCGTCGAACGAGAAGTAGTCGAACAGAATGATGTTGGCCTGGGCCTTCACCGCGGCGTTGATCACCGCGACCAGCAGGACGATGCCCGCCACCAGCCACGGGAAGATCTTGGCCTTGGCCGAGCGGCCCAGTCCGAACGAGGCGCGCAGCCCGTGCTGGTAGATCGCTCCGAACACCGCGGTGCGGCCCAGGCGGGGGCCCTCGTAGCGCTGGTACCCGATGTCATGGATGACGCCGGCGTCAGACATCGGCCGTCTCCTTCGCGGTGAAGAGCTCGGCCACCCGGTGGCGTCGCTGGTCGAGGCGGTGCAACGGCAGGTCGAGCTCCGCCACGGCACGCAGGATGGCGTCGTAGTCCGATTGCGCCGTGAGCGGCACCAGCAGCAGGCGGCCCTCGCGGGTCACCGTGAGCTGCAGCTGGGTCAGCGCCTCGGCCAGTTCGTCCGTGCCCTCGCTGACCTCGACCGCCAGCACGTCGGAGGCGCCCGTCATGGCCGAGATCCGGTCGGCCCGCAGCAGGCGGCCGGCCTCGATCGCGATCAGCGAGTCACAGATGCGCTCCACCTCGCCGAGCAGGTGGGAGCAGACGACCACGGAGATGCCGAACTCGTTGCCGATGCGGTGCACCAGGCTGAGCATGGCGTCGCGGCCGGCCGGGTCGAGGCCGTTGGTGGGCTCGTCGAGCAGCAGCAGGTCGGGGTCGTGCACCAGGGCCTGGGCGAGCTTCACACGCTGCTTCATGCCGGTCGAGTAGCCGCCGATCTGGCGGTACCTCTCCTCATAGAGGCCGACGTGGCGCAGCGCCTCGGAGGCCCGTTCACGCGCGGCCGTCTTCGGCAGCCCGCTGAGCCGGCCGAGGTGGGTCACGAACTCGGCGGCCGACACGTCCGGAGGCAGGCAGTCGTTCTCGGGCATGTAACCGACCCGCGCCCGCACCTGGTCGGTCTCGGTCACCGGGTCGAGCCCGAACACCCGCACGTCCCCGCTGGTGGGCGCGGTCAGGCCCAGCATGATCTTGATAAACGTGCTCTTGCCGGCCCCGTTGGCGCCGACCAGCCCGATCACGCCCGCTTCGACGTCGACGGTGAGCTCGCTCAAGGCGGTCACCCCGCCGCCGTACGTCTTCGTGAGCGACTGTGTCGCGATGATGGTCACGGCACTCAGCCTAGGAAGTCGGCGCACCCGATCGGATCCGGCGAAACCCTGAGACACTCTCAGGCTCTCTCAGCTTCCTCTCAGCTTTCGCGCCGGGGCGGGGCCCGGTGTTGTATCCATCGCTCGTAGTCGATAAATTGCTCCCGGCTTGATAGATCGACGGGGGTAAAAGAAAATGCGGATCCTTCCCTGGGTCGGCGCGGCGACGGTTGCCGTCGCCGCGGGCGTCCTGGTCACCGGCAACCTCGCGCAGGCGGCGGACGAACCGCCGTCACTGGTCGAGGACTACGTGCACCCGGGCAGCGAGCAGATCCTCGCGCAGTACGGGCTCAAGGTCTTCAAGGGCGACGGCCACATCATGTTCACCGAGCGCAAGAACATCGACGTCGACGGCCAGTGCGCCACGGCCGAGATCCAGATCGAGCAGATGGTCGACGTCGACCCGTACAGCTACCTGTACTGCTTCAAGACCATCGGCACCAGCGGCTTCCTCACGCTCGAGGTGCCGAGCACGTTCGGCGTCCGCGCCGGCAACGTCCCGGTCGAGGCGACGGCTTCGACGCCCGAGGGCGAGAAGACGTACGACGTGCCGGCCAACCGGCCCGTCCCGATCTATCCGGGCACGGACGACGAACTGCCGCAGGCGGTCCTCGTCGAACTCCGTCTGAACGGCTGATCGACCGCACCGAGTAGTTCCCGGGTCCTTTCGCCCGGTGATGATTTCCACGGGGGAATTCATGAATGACGTCGCACTCCCGCGCGCCCGGCGCGCGGGAGCTTCCTGGCTGCGCCGGATCGCCTCGGTGGCCGCCCTGACCATGGCCGCGCAGCTGCTGACGGCCCAGGCGCCCGCCTGGGCCGACGAGCCGCGGTACGACCGTTCCGTCGTCGTCGACGACATGATGGACGGCGGCCCGTCACTGAGCCGGGCGGCCGAGGCCGTCCTGCTCGGCGGTGACGCCGAGTTCCAGGCCTACCAGGACGGCGCCCGCGAAGCGGCGGTCGAGGCCGACCTGCGGGCCGGCGCCGAGGTGCTGGCCGGCATGGACGGCCCGTCGACGCGGGCGGCGGCGCTGCAGGCGCTGTCGGGCGACGTCGACGACATCCGGGCCTTTGTGCAGGGCGGCTACGACGCTGCCTGGAAGGCGGACGAGCGCGTCCGCGTCTTCCGGGTCGCCGAGTCCGGCGGCCCGACGACCAGGGCCGCGGCCCAGCGAGCGCTGGCCGGCACGCCGGAGGAGCTCAATCAGTTCCTGTCGTCCGGCCGCGAGTCGGCCGAGCATGCCGACGACCGCCTGGCCGCGACGCGGATGCTGACCGGCGGCAGCAACAACAGCGGGCCGATCCTCGACCAGGCGGCCCAGCGCGCGCTCGCCGGCGCCGCCGAGGACCTGACCGAATTCCTGGCGACGGGCCAGTTCGTGGCCCGGGCCCGCGACGCGGAGCTCGCGTCCGTCACCAAGCTCACCGAGCAGGCCAAGGAGGCCGGCGAGACGACGGCCCGCGAGTCGCTGGCCGCTCAGGAGGCCTCGACGCGGGCCGTCAACGCCGCGGCCGAGGCCAAGAAGCAGGCCCAGGTGGCCGCGGCCGAGACCAAGGCGGCCGGCCGGGACGCGGCGAAGGCCTCGGCCGCGGCCGGACGAGCCGCGGACGCGGCCGCCGGAGCCGCCGAGGCGGCACGGGAAGCGGTCAGCGCGTCCAACGCGGCCATGCGGGCGGCCCGGATCGCGTCCGACGCGGCCCGCAAGGCGACCACCGCCGCCTCGCTGACGGCGCAGGCGGCGGCCCGGGCACAGCAGGCGGCGGCCCTGGCGCGCACCGACGCGAGCAAGGCCGCGGCCGCCCGGCAGGCCGCGCAGCAGGCCCGGGACGCGGCCGCCAAGGCGCGGCAGCTCGACCAGATCAAGGCCGAACGGGACCGGGCGCTGGCCCAGGCCGAGGCCGCCGGGCAGGCGTCGAAGGACGCGAGCGGGCAGGCGGCGGCCGCGGCCACCGCCGCCGCCGAAGCCGGCAACCAGTCCGGCGTCTCGGCCGCCCAGGCCCAGCGGGCCCGGGACGCCGCCGAGCGGGCACGCCGGCAGGCGGCCGCGGCCGGTCGCGCCGCCGACCGGGCGATCTCGCTCGCGCGGGCCGCCGCCAAGGCCTCCGACGAGGCGTTCCGCTTCGCCGAGTCCGCGGCCCAGCACGCCGAACGGGCCGCAGCCGCGGCCATGGAAGCGGCCGACTCGGCCTACGACGCCTCGAAGGCGGCGGCCGAGTCGACCCGGCACGCCGCGGCGGCCATCGAGGCCTCCAACACGGCCGTGCAGGCGGCCAACCAGGCGGTGGAGCTCGAGAAGCTGGCCCGCCAGGAGGACATCGCCCGCCTCGCGGAGGCGACCGAGCAGGGTGTCGAGGCCGCGGAGGACGCGCTCGCGGCCGATCAGGCGGCGAAGGCCGTGGGCGGCGAGATCGCCGAGTGGAACCGGAACCTGACCTGGGACACCCCCGAGGAGGACCGGGTCAGCCCGGCCACCCGGGCGCTGCTGACCACGGCGAGCGCGGTCGGCGCGCCGACCGCGGTGATGATGGAGCACGGTCGCCGGGCCGCCCTCGACCTGACGAAGACCGGCGGCGACTGGTCGAAGATCGCCGCGCAGGACGTGCTGTCCGGCGGCGAGGTCGAGATGCGCTCGTGGCTCACCGAGGGCCGCCGGCTCGCCTCCGGCCAGGACGACCGGGCCCGCGCCTGGCGCCTGATCGACACACTGCCCGACGGCGCCGAGAAGACCGCGGCCCGCACCGCGCTGGCCGGGGATGACGCCACCGTCGACCGCTTCCTGCGCACCCGCAGCTACGCGGGCAAGACCGTCAAGGACCGAGCCGAGATCTACCGGATCCTCGAGACGGCCGACGGCAACGTCAAGGCCGCGGGGGAGCGGGCGCTCGGCGGCACCAGCGCCGACTTGCACCAGTTCCTGCGCAGCGGCCAGTTCGCGGCACGCGCGGCCGACGAGCGGTTCGAGGTCTACCGCGTCATGGAGACCGGCGGCCCGGAGGTCCAGGCGGCCGGACAGGTGGCGCTGGCGGGGCCGGTCTCGTACATCTCGTACTTCCTGAACGTGACGCGCTACAAGGCGGCACAGCGGGACGCCGAGCAGGCGGCGCACGTCAGCACCGTGCGGGCGCTGATCGTCCAGGCCCAGCAGTACGCCGAGACCGCGCTCGCCGACGCGGCCGAGGCCAGCCGGGTCGCGGCGGTGGCCCGCAAGGCGTCGGCCGAGGCCGAGTCGTGGCGGCAGAAGGCGGCCGCATCGGCGACGAAGGCCGGGGAGTACGCCGAGGACGCCCGTCAGTCGGCCAACGCGGCCAAGGCGTCGGCCAACCAGGCGGCCCAGTCGGCCGAGACCGCCAAGTCGGCGGCGAACCGTGCCCAGGCCAGCGCCGAGAGCGCCGCGCGATCGGCGGCGACGGCCACCGCGGCCTCCCGCCGGGCGGCCGGCGACGCGCGGAACGCGGCCAACGCGGCGTACGACGCGAAGCAGTCGGCCCTCGCGGCCGGCCGGGACGCCGCCGCGGCTGACCAGGCCGCCAAGGAAGCGTCCGCGATCTACACGCAGGCGCTCAAGGAGGACGAGGCCCTGCGGCGCAGCACGCAGGCGGGCACCGCGTTCGGGGGCGACGGCGCCGCGCTCGACGAGCACAAGTCGTGGGGCTGTCTCGCCTCCACGGACGCGCTGAGCGCCAACTGCGTCGGGGTCTACAAGGACTTCGCCAAGGCGCTGGTCAACCCGCAGCAGTGCGCCTCGACGACCGAGCGCAACCTCGGCTGCGACATGCTGAAGGACCTCAACACCTTCGTGCAGGACAACCCCGACCTGCTGATGGACATGCTCCAGTTCGTCCTCGGCCTGTGCGGGATGGTTCCGGGCGTCGGCGAGGCGTGCGACGCGGCGGACGCGGCGATCTCCTTCGGACGCGGCGACGTCCTGGGTGGCCTGCTGTCGGTCGGTGCGGCCGTGCCGGTCTTCGGCTGGCTGGCCTCGGGCGCCAAGATGCTCAAGAACTCCGACAAGCTGCGCAACATCAAGAACATCGTGCGCACGCTGATGGGCGGATGTAAGAACAGCTTCACCGAGGACACGCCGGTCGTCATGGCCGACGGCACCGAGCAGCCCATCGACGAGGTCGAGAAGGGCGACGAGGTGCTGGCCACCGACCCCGAGACGGGGCGGAGCGGGGCCCGGCCGGTCACCGACACCATCGTCGGCTCGGGGACCAAGAGCCTGGTGGCCGTGAAGGTCGCCGGTGGCGGCGCAGTCACGGCGACGTCGAACCACCCGTTCTGGGTGGCCGACCTGCGGGCCTGGGTGCCGGCCGGCTCCCTCGAGGCGGGCCAGTGGCTGCGCACCGCGAGCGGGACGTGGGCCCAGGTCGAGGCGGTCGAGGCGCGGACGGCCGAGGCGCGGGTCTACAACCTGAGCGTCGCGGGCATCCCGACCTACTACGTGAAGGCCGGCGCCACCCCGGTTCTCGTCCACAACTGCCAGGGAAGCGACCTCGCCGCCGCCTACCGGGCGAACCAGAACAACGGCGCCGGCATCAACCGCAACATCGCCGTGGCCCAGCACGACCTGTTCGGCGAGATGGACACGCTCTACAGCGTGAGCGGGAAGCACCGGAACCCGGGCACCGTCGACGCGCCGGCGGCGCGCCAGTTCTCGACCCCGCCCGGCAAGGAGTGGGACTCCGAGGCTCAGATCCTGGAGCACTACGCGTCGTTCCTGCCGGCCGACGCGCGTGGCACGATCAAGCTCTACACCGAGGCTGCGCCCTGTCCGAGTTGTTCGTCGGTCATCCAGCAGTTCAAGAACAAGTACCCCCACATCAAGCTCGACATCTCGTACACCTGGGAGACTCCGGAAGAGATGCAGAAGGCACTGAGGGACAAGCGAAAGCCCAAGTGACGTCGTTCGAAGCCCTGGCCCGGGTGATCATCGAGACGGGCGGACGAGTCAGCGGTCTGACCGCTGACGAGATCCGCGAGATCACCCTGGGTCAGGGCCTCGACCGGCTCCCGGCGAGGTACGAGGAATACCTGAGGTTCCTCGGCGGGCCGAAGAGCTTCAGCCTGATCGCCGGCATCGAGAGCTATCCGTACCTCGTCGAGCTCAAGGACGAGGCGCGGGCGCTGCTGGAGTCCGAGGGCCACCCGGAACTTCTGCCGGACACCGCCGTCGTCATCGGCATCCACGGTGGTTACGCCGTCCACTGGCTGACCGACGCGGCGCTCGACGATCCACCGGTGCAGCTGTACGAGGAGGGGGACGCCGGCGTCGCGGCCGAATGGCCGAGCTTCACCGCCTGCGTCGAGGAACACGCGCGGGTGGCCGGCTTGCCGTGGGGCAGCAGCCCGGGCTGAACCCACATCCTCGACGGCGGTCGAAGCGTTCCTCAACACATGGGGCATACGTCTATGTGGCCGGGTGGGGTCTTCCTCTCGTTCGGGCTCTGGCCGGGGCGGGATCTGGACGAGCCCGCCCTGGCCGCGGTCGCCGACGTCCTGGAGCAGTGCGGCGGGACCTACAGCGGCGCGATGTTCTTCGGCCCGACCGGGCTCGCGTTCTCGCGGGTGCCGGATGCGCCGGGCATCTCGTACGCCGGGGCTCGGTCGGCCCGGGAGGTGCGCCGCGGTCTGCGCGACGGGTGCGCGTACCGGGTGGCCATGAACCTGCCCGGCGTGGGGCAGGCTGCGGTCTCGTTCGAGGCGACGCCCGGTGAGGAGCTTCCGGCCGGGCGGCACCCGGTGGACGTCACGGTCGAGGCGGGCGCCTTCGCCCTGCCGCGATCAATCTGGGACGAGCGGGAGCGGGCCGCCGCCGAGGTGCGCGAGGAGGTCGTGCTGCGCTATTTCGAGGCTTGCTGCGCGGCGCTCGACCCGGCCTACGCCGTCCTGCACTCCGAGGGTTCGACCCCGACGCCGGCCGCGCTCGCCGGCGGGCAGCAGCTCGGCACCGACGTCTACGTGTCGCGGCGGCTCGGCCTCGGCGCCCGGCTCAACCAGGTGGCCCGGCTGTCCCAGGTGCGGGAGTGGACGACCGGCACCTTCTACTCCGGGTGGTTCCTGACCGAGACCCCCGACCTCGACGCCCTGCTGGCCGCCTGGACCAGGCCGTCCATCGTGATCGGCGAGCGGCTGATCCGGGAACACGTGCGCCCCGGGCCTGGTGGGAAGCCCGGGGCGCACGTGGTCTGAGGCCGATCAGAAGTTGTCGGCGGTCCTGATGCGGCTGCGCAGGTAGGTGCCGGACTCGGTGAGGACACCCGTGCCGGCGTAGGTCGGGCCGCCGCACGTGCCGGGGCGGAAGGCGGCGCTGCTCTCGTCGGCGTCGGAGTACGTCCAGTTGGCGTAGCCGATCTGCAGGCGGTCGAGCAGGTCGAGCCAGGTGGCGGTGCTGGCCAGGTCGACCTGGCCGCCGCCGGTGTAGGTCACCGTGCCGAACTCCGTGACGAACAGCGGGAGCGAGGCCGCGGCGCGCTGCACCTCGGCGCGGTAGTTGTCCTTGTGCGAAGCGGCGTAGAAGTGGAACGCGTACATGATGTTGGACGCGTTGACCGGGTTGGCGGTGATCTCACTCGAGGTCGCGCCCTCCGAGACACCCAGCGAGGACCAGCCGCGCGAGCCGACGATGACCACGGCGTCCGGGTCGTTGGCCCGGATCACGGGGATGACCTGCTCGGCGTAGCTCTTGATGCCGGCCCAGCTGACGCCGTTGGGCTCGTTGGCGATCTCGTAGATGACGTTGTTCTTCGAAGCGTGCCGGGCCGAGACCTCGGCGAAGAACGTCTTGGCCCGGGCCAGGTTGTAGTTCGGGTCGCCCGGGGTCAGCGTGTGGAAGTCGATGATGGAGTAGAGCCCGCGCTGGGTGGCCTCCTCGACCAGGTTGTTGACCTGCGCGGTGAAGCCGGCCGGGTTGGTCTCGTAGCCGCCCTCCTGCACGTACATCGAGACCCGCAGCAGGTCAGCCTTCCAGTCGTCGGCCAGCGCGTCGAGCGAGGCGTCGTTGTAGCAGTCGGCGAACCACTGCAGGCCGTGCGTGCTCATGCCGCGCAGCTGGATCGCCTTGCCGGCCGCGTTGCACAGCTTCACGCCGCAGACCCGCAGCTGCCCGTTCTGCGCGACGGGGGTGGTGCCCGTCGGGGGAGTGGTGGGCGGCGTGGTTGGCGGTGTTGTGACGGGCGGGGTGGTCGGGCCGGACGAGCCGTCACAGCTGGCGCCGTTGACCGAGCACGAGGTCGGCCGCCCGGTGCCGCTGGCGATGAAGCCGAACGAGGTGGAGGCGCCCGCGGCCAGCGTGCCGTTCCAGCCGGCCGGCGTGAACGTCCAGGTCGAGCCGGACGCCGACTGCGTGGCGCTCCAGGAATTGACGATCGTGGTGCCGGCGGGCAGGGTGAGCTGCACCCGCCAGGTGTTGATCGTGGACGACGTGTTGTTCCGGACCTCGACCTGGCCCTGGTAGCCGTTGCTCCACGAGCCCGTCACCGTGAAGGCGGCGGTCTCGGCGTTGGCCGGCTGGGCGATGACCGTGGCCACCGAGGCGGCGGCGATCGCGACTGCGACGCCGGCGGCAAGTCTCCATCTGCGCATGGGGATCGGGGCTCCATCGGGGAGGGGAAAGGGGATGTGGGAGCGCTCCCACGTCGCACCATAGCCGTCTCTCGATGGCTCCGCAAACACTGAACGGGCCCGGGATCAGCTCCCGGACCCGTTCAAAGTGGACCAAATCAGCCGGTGTTGCGCATCCCCGCGGCAATACCGTTGACCGAGGTGAGCAGGGCCCGCTCGAGCGCCGTCGAGTCGGACACCACCCGCCGCGAGCCCGGCGCCACCACGCTCTGCCGGTCGGCCTCGCCCGCTTCGCGGTACTGCCGCAGCAGCGCCACCTGCAGGTGGTGCAGCGGCTCGAGGTACGTGTCCCGCACGTCGAGGGTGCGCTTGAGCTCCGGCTGGTTCTGCAGCAGCTCGGACGTGCCGGTGACGGCCAGGATCTCGCGCACCGTCAGCTCGTACTCCGCCTCGATGGTGGCGAAGATCGGGCGGAGGTGTTCCGGCACCAGGGTCTCGACGTAGCGCCGGGCGATGGTCAGGTCGGTCTTGGTCAGCATCATCTCGACGTTCGACACGAACGTCTGGAAGAACTGCCAGTTGCCGTACATCTCCTGGAGCGTCCCGGTGTGGCCGGCCTCGCGAGCCGCCTTGAGGCCGGTGCCGACGCCGAACCAGCCCGGCACGATCTGCCGCGTCTGGGTCCAGCCGAACACCCACGGGATGGCCCGCAGTCCGCCCAGACCGGCGTCGGCGTTGGGCCGCTTGGCCGGGCGGGAGCCGATGTTCAGCGCGCCCAGCAACTCGGTCGGGGTGGCCGCCCAGAAGTAGGCCGCCAGGTCCGGGTTCTCGACCAGCGTGCGGTACTGCGTGAACGCCGCGTCCGAGGCCGAGTCCATCGTGGCGTCCCAGCGGGCCAGCCGCTCGAGGTCGACCGAGGGCGACGTGTGCAGCAGCGTCGCCTGCAGCACGGCGGCCACCGTCAGCTCGAGGTTCTCGCGGGCCAGGGCGGGCAGCGTGTACTTGTCGGAGATGACCTCACCCTGCTCGGTCACCTTGATGGCGCCGTCCAGCGTGCCGTACGGCTGGGCCAGGATCGCCTCGTGGGTGGGGCCGCCGCCCCGGCCGACGGTGCCGCCGCGGCCGTGGAAGAGCCGCAGCCGTACGCCGTGCCGGGCCGCCACGTCACGCAGCGAGCGCTGCGCCTTGTGGATCCGCCACTGGCTGGTGGTGATGCCGGCTTCCTTGTTGGAGTCGGAGTAGCCGAGCATGACCTCCTGCACGTCGCCCCGGGCCCGCACGATCTCGCGGTAGGCCGGCAGCGACAGCATCTCGTCGAGCAGGTCGCCGCCCGCGTCGAGCTCGGCCGGCGTCTCCAGCAGCGGCACGATGTTGACCCGGGCGCGCCCGGTGTGGATGTCGACCAGGCCGGCCTCGCGGGCCAGCACGGCCGCCGCCAGCACGTCGTCGACGCCCAGGGTCATCGAGATGATGTACGTCTCGATGACGTCGGCGCCGAACCTGTCCTGCACGTCGCGGATCGTGTTGAACACGTCGAACGTCTTGCGGGCCGAGTCCGTGAGCGGGGTGTCGGCGCTGCTCAGCGGCCGCCGCCCGGTCAGCTCGGTGGCCAGCAGCTTGGTGCGGTCGGCCCGGTCGAGCACGGCGTAGTCGTCCACCTCGCCGACCTGCGTGTACATCTGCTGCAGCACCTCGTGGTGCTTCTCGGCATGCTCCCGCACATCCAGCGTGGCCAGCTGCAGGCCGAAGGCCGACACCGTACGGATCGCCGAAGCCACCACGCCGACCGCCGTGAGCTGACCCGAGTTGCGGGCCAGCGAGGCCCGGATCAGCTCGAGGTCGCTGATCAGCTCGTCGCTGCCCAGGTAGTCGCGGCCGGGCACGTGGGCGGTGCCGTTGCGCAGCCGGGACCGGGTACTGGCCAGCTTCGCCTTGATCGCCCGCACCTTGAGCCGGTACGGCTCCTCGGCGTTCGTGCGGCGGAACCGCGGCGCCACCTCGGGCAGGTTGTCGAGATCCTTGGCCAGCGACGCCGACAGGTCGAGCGAGACCCCGCGCAGCCGCCGCGACACCGACAGCATGTCGATGAGCTGGTCCATCGCGGCCTCGGTGGCCTGGATGCCGTGCTCGTGCTGGATCATCAGCACGTCCCGGGTGACGGCCGGCGTGACGAACGGGTTGCCGTCGCGGTCGCCGCCGATCCACGACCCGAAGGTCAGCGGACGCGCCGTGGGCGCGGTCTCGACCCCGAGCTGACGCAGCGTCTCGGCCAGGTCGGCCAGCACCTGCGGGGCGGCCTCGGCGTACAGGTCGCGCAGGTAGTAGACGGCGTTGCGCGCCTCATCGGTCGGTTCCGGCCGGTCCAGCCGCAGTTCGTCGGTCTGCCACAGCAGATCGATGAGCTCGGCGAACTTGCGCGTCGAGGCGGTGGTGTCGGCCTGGCCGTAGAGCACGGCGGCGGCCGCCTCGGCGTCGAGCGCGTCGGCCAGCTGGCGCAGCTTCGACAGGATCGAGCGGCGGGACGCCTCGGTCGGGTGGGCGGTGAAGACCGGGCGGACGGCGAGGCGGCGGGCGGCCGCGGCGATCTCGTCGGCCGGCACCCCGCGCTCCGCGATCAGCTTGGCCGCCTGGTCGAGCCAGCCGCCGTCGTGGGCACGCCGCCGGCGCAGGTCGCGCGAGCGGTGCACCTGCTCGGTGATGTTGGCCAGCTGGAAATAGGTGGAGAACGCGCGGGCCAGCTTGGTGCCGGTCGTGACGTCCATGGCGGCCAGGCGGTCGGCCGCGGCCTGCGGGTCCTGCCGGACCAGGGCGCGGATCTCCTCGACCAGGTCGAGGAGGGGGCGGCCTTCCTGGCGGGCCAGCGTCTGCCCGAGCAACGTGCCGATACGCCGGATATCTGCGCGCAGAGCGGCATCGGGGCCGTCGGGGTCGAGCTGGCCGTGCTGGTCGGGCATATGCTGTTGCGCGCTCATTATCGGGGGCGCTCCTTCGCCTCAAAGGTGCTCCAGGACAGCGCTGTCCCGACTTCGCCGATCGTATCGGCGTACCCCCACTGAGGGGGACTTTGAGTTAAGTCTCACCTACCGCACTCACCGAGCGAGACCCGACCTCACCGAGCGAGACCCAGGGCGTACGCCGGGAACCACCGACCGGCCGGCGGCTGCCCCGGGGCGCAGGCGCCATCGGACTCCCCGGGACGTTTCACCCACAGGTACGCGTCGACCAGTGAGAAGCCGGTGGAAAGGGTCGGCACCGGCCCCAGCCTGCGCCCGGGCGGGTTGCACCAGTGCCGGTCGCCCGCGCCGCGCTGGGCCGGCCCGTTCCCGTTGCGGCTGGTGTCGACGACGAAGTGCTTGCCGCCGACCGTCCGCGACACGGTCAGCCCGTACCGCACGTTGTCGCCCGTGGTCTCGAAGTTGGCCACGTTGAGCGCGAACCCGGCTGCCGCGCCCACCCCGGCCGTGCGCAGCGCCGGCCCGATCTCAGCGGCCGGGATCCAGGTCGGGTTGCCGGCGTCCAGATAGACGCGCACCCCGGGCGCGGTCCGCAGGGTCGCGATGGCGTGCCGCAGCAGGGCCAGGCGCTCGGTGCGGCGGGCCGGGGTCAGGCACCCGCGTACGGCCTGGGCCACCGCGTCGGGCTCGAGCACCACGATGGCGCGGTGGCCGCGCAGGGCCCCGGCCAGCGCGGTCACCCACCTCCGGTACGCGACGGCGTCGGCCGCCCCGCCCGCCGAGTGCCCCGAGCAGTCCCGGTGTGGAATGAAGTACAGCGTCAGAACGGCCATCCGCCGGGCCGCCGTGGCCGCCGCGGCCAGCCGTCGCGCCCGGTCGGCGTAGCCCGGCGAGTCGTCGGTGAACCAGACCGCGGCCGGCTGGTCGGCGATGCGCCGGATGATCGTCGCCTCGGGCCGTCGGCCGGCCCGCTCCAGCGCGCGGGCAGCCGCTACCGCCGCGCCCGACGGGTCGACGTAGAGGTGCGGGCTGACGGCGCGCGGCGGTGGCGGGGTCAGCAACTCCGGGTCGCGCTCGCGGGCCCCGGCGGCAACGGCGACGGTGCCGAGGCCGACGAGGGCGGCCGAGACGATCAGGGACACCCGGATGCGGCGGGCCATCACCGGACCCGGATCCAGCGGGCCACCGACGGCAGCCCTCGGTCGTCGACGAGGAAGAGCATGTACCAGCCGGAGGGCGCGACCCCGGCCTGCTCGGGCACCCGCAGTTCGAGGCGGCCGCCCTTCCGGGTCAGGCCCAAGGCGACCGAGCGCTGGTCCGTGTCGGTGCCGTGGGTGACCGAACTGGGGCGGACCAGCCGGGCCGAGGCCACCCGGGCCGCGTCGGGCGAGCCCACTCCGAAGACGCTGCCCCGCGCGACCTCGCCCGGCGCGTGGCCGATCGCGGGTCGCTTGCCCCGGAACAGGTAGGGCGGGCTGTAGACCTCGATGCGCTGCTCGAACGTGCCCGGCGCCCGGCCCGTGCGGTCGTAGAGCGGGTCGCTGCCCATCGTGATGACCCGGCCGTCGGGCAGCAGGATCGCCTCGGAGTGGTAGTTGCGCCCGACCGTCGACTCGGCGGCGGTGCGGAACGAGTTCGACGAGGGCACGTAGAACTGCGCGTTGAACAGGTCACTCTGCTTCGCGCCGTGGTAGGGGCCACCGCGGTAGCCGGACGAGCCACCGCTGGTGAAGACGGTGTCGTCGGGCAGCACGACGGTCGACAGGTAGCGTGCCGGCTTCGGCAGGTCGGGGCCGGGGCGGTAGACCGGCTTCTTGTCGCGCAGGTCGACGATGTCGGTGCGGGCCGTCGAGACCGGCGAGTCACCGACCCCGCCGCCACCGAAGATCATCACCTGCTGGTTCTGCACCGGCGGCAGCATGACCGAGGTGGCCGTCTCGTTGAGTTCCGGCTGCCGCAGACCCGGCACGGGCTGGAAGCGGTTGCCGTCCAGGTTCCAGATCCCGGGCGTACGGCCCTCCTTGTCCGAGCCGTAGCCGCTGTTGGCGCCGGAGTAGAACAGGCGGCCGTCGGCCATCCCGTGCAGGCTCGGATAGGTCGGGAAGTAGCGCTGGAACTGGGGCGCGGCCGACCAGGTGCGCGTGCTGGAGTCGTAGACCTCGTTGCGTCCGGGGATGATCCGGCCGAACTCGTCCAGGCCCGAGACCGCGAGCACGTCGCCGTCGGTCAGCGTCACCAGCGTCGGGTACCAGCGGTGCTCCTTGAGGTCACCGGTCTTGTGATAGCGCTCGGTGCGGGGGTCGAACTCGTACGACGTCTTGTCGCCGCCGTACTCCTGCTTCTCCCGCGTGATCTTGTCGGCCACGCCGTAGACGTTATTGCCGTCGGGGCCGGTCAGACCGGCGATCCGATATTGCGCACCCGCGCGGACGACGGCGGCGTCCCCCGGGCGTACGGCGTCGACCCAGACCTCGACCTCGCCCGCCGTGACCGCGACGTGCGGACCGTGCACCACCTTGCGGGCGGCCGGAACCGTGAACGCGGTGCGGCTGGCGTACTCGTGCCCGGCTGCCGAGCGGAACACGGTGCCCTTGCCGAAGGCGCGCGGGCCGTGATCGGGCGACTCGTTCTTGACCTTCATGACGCCGCCGGCCCGCCGCACGTCCTTCTCGAGCACCTCGTACGACTTGGTGCCCCCGGCGATCAGCAGGTTGCCGCTGGGCAGGAAGCTGTGCCCGGCGCAGAACACGTCGGTCGGCGTCGGCACCTCGCTGAACTTGTCGGTGCGGGGGTCGTAGAGCACCGTCCGGAAGGTGCCCGCCTCGAACTGGTCGCGGTTGTTGCCGCTGCCCGCCACGATCAGCACCTTGCCCGTGCTGAGCAGGGCGGCGTGGATGGCGTTGACCTTGAAGCCGGACGGCACCGGCAACCGGGCCCAGTGCCCGAACTTCTCCTTGTAGGACTGCCGGTTGATCGAGTAGTTGTGCAGCGCCTCGGATCCGGCCGCGAGGACCGGGCGGTTCGCGAAAGCGACCACGGCGAGCACCACCACCGCGACTGTTCCGCTGGCCATCCGGCGCGCGAGACTGGGGCGGGGGCGGGGCTTCATACGGTGAACTCCTCGGGTCTACTTCGGCGGCGCAGGACGAACCAGAGCGCCGGCGGGGTCAGGCAGATGAGCAGGTTGAGCGCGGGCCAGACGAACATCGCGTTGTCGACGTGCCCGGTGACCTCGGCGACGATCAGCAGCGCGACGAAGAACACCGCCCAGCGCAGGCCGGGCGCGAACGTGGCGAGCCGGTCCGGACTGGTCGAGTCGCCCTTCGGCGTGACCACGAAGCCGGCCTTGCGGCGCAGCACCGCGCCCACGAAGGACGAGACGTAGATCGGCGTCGAGAGGGTGGACGCCACCATGCCGGTCAGCCCGGACGAGCCGGCCTCCTCGTGCGGGCTCGTGTTGTGCCGCCGGTTGAAGACGTACAGCCCTACCTGGAAGAGCGCGGCGTCGATGTAGAGCATCAGCCACACCTCCTGCGGCACGTGCACGCCCTGGGCGCCGAGCGCGAGGTAGCAGAACGCGTTCAGCGCGCCGAGCAGCCAGGCCAGCGCGGTCAGCGGGTAGTACGACATCAACAGGCCATAGTGGAGCGCCCGGCCCGGCCCGAGCTTGCGGACCAGCCCGGCGAACTTGCTCAGCACCACCTCGTCGGTGCCGCGCGACCAGCGGTGCTGCTGGGTGAAGTAGTCGGTCCAGGACGACGGGCCCTCGCCCACGGCCAGCACGTCCGGCGTGTAGACCGACCGCCAGTCGGCGGCGTGCAGCGCGAGGCTGGTCGCCATGTCCTCGGTGATCGAGTCCTGCAGGCCGCCGATGGATCTCAGGGCCGAGATGCGTACGGCGTTGTTCGTCCCCACCAGCATGGCGATCCCGCGCCGGTTGCCGGCCCGCTGCAGCAGCGAGTGGAACAGGTACTGCTGCGACTCCGCCCAGCGCGTGACGAGGTTGTCGTAGTTGCCGTAGATCTGCGGCCCCACCACGAATCCCACCGCCGGGTCGCGGAAGTAGCCCAGCAGCCGCTCGCAGAAGTTGGGCAGCGGCACGTGGTCCGGGTCGACCGAGACGAACACGTCGTAGTCGTCGCCGTGCACGTCGACCCACGAGTTGTAGTTGCCGTGCTTGGTCTTCGCCTTGAAGGCGCCCGACGGCGTGTTGAACTTCTCGATGCCGCGCCGGCTGAAGTGCCGCACCCCGAGCCGCTCACACATGGCCTTGACCTCGGGGTCGTCGCCCTCGTCGAGCAGCCACACCGCGTACGTGCCGCCGTAGCGCACGTTGCGGGCCGCGCGCAGCGTTCGCTCGACCATCGCCACCGGCTCCTTGCCGGGCACGATCGTGGTCAGGAACGCGACCCGCAACCGCGTGTCCGGCACCACCGGCACCGGATCGCGCGCCCACCACGTGGCCAGGCAGAGCGTGACCACATTGACCAGGCGGAACAGCTCGATGGTGGCGGTCGCGCCGATCATCACGACGGCCCCGCCGTAGAGCACCGGGTTCAGCCGCCGGTCGGGGACCTCGATCGACGCGATCAGCCAGCCGAAGAACGTGCTCTCGAAGGCGAACGCGAACAACGTGATCAGGACGGCGAGCGCCGGCCGGCGCCGGGACAGGCGCTTCATGCGTACGGAATAGGCCTCGCCCTCGGCCGGCGGCGGATCAGCCGGACCGGCGAGCACGCTGTAGGCGCTGTAGTTGTAGCGCGCGGGCAGCAGCATCGTGGCTGCCTGAAGCGCGGCGCTGACCCGGACCCGGCCGGTGGGGACCTTCTTCTGGAGCGTGCTCATCAGGCGGACAGGGGCACAGCAGGGCGCACCGCGAGCCGGCGGCTCTCCTTGGGCGCGATCCGGCTGACGTTGGCCGGGATCAGCCGCAGGCGTTCGGGCGTCTCGACCGGCTGCGCCTTGGTCACGAAGTCGTGCCGCGCGGCGGCGAACCCACTGCGGTCGCCGAACATGTCCCGGCTCATCTCGGCCAGCTCGCGGGCCTCGTAGACCTCGAGCGGCACACGCTCGCCGGCCAGCCGCTTCGCCTTGGCCTGACGGCGGCGGCGGGCGGTGCGGGGGTCGCTCTCCCGCTCGGCCAGGGCGGTCAGCCATTCCGCGTACGCCTCGGGGTGGCGCGGCCCGACCTCGTCGACCAGCCCGATCCGGGCCGCCTGCTCGGCGCTCACCGGCAGCTTGTCGTCGACCAGCCGCTGCGCCTGCTCCTCGCCGACGCGGCGGGGCAGCGTGAAGGTGTGCAGCTCGGAGCCGTACAGGCCCATGTCGTAGTAGGGGTTGAGCACGATGCCCGCGCGCGCCGCCACCAGGTCGGCGCCCAGGCCGAGCATCACGCCGCCGGCGCCCGCGCTGCCCGCGTACGCCGCCACGACCACCTGCTTGGTGCAGGTGACGAGCTCGCGGCACACGTCGTTGATGGCCCGGATGTTGGCCCAGGCGCTGCCGGCCGGATCGGTCGACGCCTCGATCACGTTGAGGTGGATGCCGTTGCTGAACGCGTCGGTGCCGCCGCGCAGCACCAGCACCTCGGTGTCCTGGGCGGTCGCGTGCCGCAACCCGGCCAGCAGCCGCCGGCAGTGCCCCGGCGCCATCGCGCCGTTGTAGAAGTCGAAGGCCAGCCAGCCGATCCGGCCCGTGCGGCGGTAGCGCACCTGGCGGTACGCGGACGGCGACTCGGGCTCGGCGCCGACCGGCAGGGGCGAGTTGGGCACGCCGCGCAGCCGCGAGCCGAGCAGGGTGGTCGCCGGCAGCTTGATGCCGGCCTCGGCGTCCCGCAGGTGGCCGATCCAGATGCTGCCGTCGCCGGTGCCGACGAGCACGGCGCCCTGCCGGCGGCCGAGCACCTGGCCCGGCCGCGCCGCCCGGGCCAGGCCGGGGGTGGCGTCGTACGCGAAGACCGGCCGCCCGGCAAGCACGGTGCGCACTCCCGGGGCGCCGTCGGCCGCCCGGATCTTGCGCAGGATCTGCTCGGTCGGGTCGGACCAGTCGAAGGCGCGGTCGTCCTGCTTCATCAGCGGCCGCGGGCGGGCGCCGGGCGCCTCAGTCGGCGCCTGGTCGGCCGGCACCGGCTTGAAGCTCTTGTCGGCCGCCTTCGCCACCGTCTCGAGGATGCACTCCAGCGCGGCGTCGGCCACCGGCCCGTTGTAGAGCGACGACTTGCGCGGGGGAGCGGCGGGCAAGGGGAAGGAACGGGTGGCCCAGATCGGCCCCGCGTCCATCTCCTCGACGGCCTGCAGCGCCGTGACGCCCCAGGTGCGCACGCCGTCGGCGATGGCCCAGTCCAGCGAGGACGGGCCGCGGTCGCCGACCGGACCGGGATGGATGATCACCGTGCGCCGGCTCGTCCAGACCTCGGCCGGCACCCGCTGCTTGAGGAACGGGCACAGGATCAGGTCGGGGTTCGTGGCCCGCACCGCCTCGATCATGTCGGCAGCGCTGGTGGCCAGCTGCACTCCGACGTCGTGCCCGGCCTCGCGCAGCGTGCACCAGACGCGCTGGCTCAGGCCGTTGAACGCCGTAACGAGCAGCAGGATTCGCACGTTGCCTCCCCAGGGAATGCTTTCCGCCGCTGCCCACTATTGACCCGGTATCGATGCATATGTCGGACGATTTGTGCGTCGCGCATAAATGTCGGTGGCACGGACTAAACTCGACGACGCACCCCCGCCCCCTCAGGGCGTTTGGGGTTTTTCGACGTGTACGAGGTGTTTGAGTTCATGCAGCTGTCCGGTCTCATCCCCGCCGCTCTTCGCGACCGTGGTCTCGCGCGGGCCCGCGATCTGGCGCGCCAGAGTTTCGCCGAGTCCGACGCGCTCGACCTCACCGCGCCCGCCTCGCTGCGCCCCTTCGTCGTGGCCGCTGTGGCCGGCGCGTCCGACTTCGGCGGCGCCGGCAAGCCGGTGCTCGCGGTCACCGCCACCAGCCGCGAGGCCGACGACCTGGCCGACGCGCTGGGCTGCCTGATCAGCCCGTCCCGGGTGGCCGTCTTCCCCTCGTGGGAAACGCTGCCCCACGAGCGCCTGTCGCCGCGCTCCGACACGGTCGGCCGTCGCCTGGCGGTGCTGCGCCGGCTGGCCCACCCCGGCTCCGAGCCGGTCCAGGTGGTCGTGGCACCCGTCCGATCGCTCCTGCAGCCGCAGCTCAAGGGTCTCGGCGACCTCGAACCGGTCGAGCTGACGACCGGCGGCTCGGCGGAACTGGAAGAGATCGCGCGGCGGCTCACCGACATGGCGTACGCCCGGGTCGACCTGGTCACCAAGCGCGGCGAGTTCGCCGTGCGCGGCGGCATCCTCGA
This sequence comes from Paractinoplanes hotanensis, assembly GCF_023717965.1. NCBI lineage: Bacteria > Bacillati > Actinomycetota > Actinomycetes > Micromonosporales > Micromonosporaceae > Paractinoplanes > Paractinoplanes hotanensis. Next base: position 100,383 of record NZ_JAMQOL010000026.1, read on the forward strand.
TGTCTTCCCGCCCACCGACGAGCACCCGTCCCGGGTCGAGTTCTGGGGTGACGAGGTCGAAGAGATCCGCACCTTCGCCGTCGCCGACCAGCGCACGATCGACCCGGTTCCCGCTCTGTGGGCGCCGCCCTGTCGCGAGCTGTTGCTGACCCCCGCCGTGCGCCGCCGTGCCGCCGAACTGGCCGCCGAGCACCCCGAGATCGGGGAGATCCTCGACAAGCTGGCCGAGGGCATTCCGGTCGAGGGCATGGAATCGCTGGCGCCCGCGCTGCTCGACGGCACCGACAGCATGGAGTTGCTGATCGACACCATGCCGGCCGGCACCCACGTGCTCCTCTGCGACCCCGAGCGCATCCGCACCCGGGCCCACGACCTCACCCGCACCTCCGACGAGTTCCTCGAGGCGTCGTGGGCGGCCGCGGCCGTCGGTGGTCAGGCGCCGATCGACGTGGGCGCCGCCGCCTTCAAGACCCTGGCTGACGTACGCTCGCACGCCGCCACCCTGAAGCAGCCGTGGTGGACGATCTCGCCGTTCGGCCTCGCGGAATCCTCCCCCTCGCCGGAAGACGATCAACCCTGGCTCGAGTCGCCGTCCGTCGAAGTGAGCCCGGATGCCGGCGACGCGGTGGCCCTGGCCGCCCAGCCCGTGCCGCTCTATCACGGCGACACCGCCAAGCTCGCGGCCGATCTGCACGACTGGGCCGCCGCCGGGTGGGCCATCGCGCTGGTCTTCGAGGGCCACGGCACCGCCCAGCGGGCCACCGAGGTGCTGCGCGACGCAGGCCTCGGCGTCACCCCGGCTGATTCCATCGAGTCCGCCCCCGAGTCCGGCCAGTTGCTGGTCACCTGCGGCGGGCTCAACCACGGCTTCATCGACGCCGGTTCGCGGCTCGCCGTCATCACCGGCAACGACATCACCGGCGGTCGCGGCGCGTCCACGAAGGACATGCGCAAGATGCCGTCCCGGCGGCGCAACACCATCGACCCGCTCGAGCTCAAGCCGGGCGACTTCGTGGTGCACGAGCAGCACGGCATCGGCCGCTATGTCGAGCTGGTGCAGCGCACAGTCAACGGCGCCGACCGCGAATACATCGTGCTCGAGTACGCCGCGTCCAAGCGGGGCCAGCCCGGCGACCGGCTCTATGTGCCCACCGACCAGCTCGACCAGCTGTCCCGCTACGTCGGCGGCGAGTCGCCCGCGCTGCACAAGATGGGCGGCGCCGACTGGCAGAAGAGCAAGGCCCGCGCCCGCAAGGCCGTGCGCGAGATCGCGGCCCAGCTCATCCAGCTCTACGCGGCCAGGCAGGCGTCCAAGGGCCACTCGTTCGGCCCCGACACGCCGTGGCAGCGCGAACTGGAGGACGCGTTCCCCTACCAGGAGACGCCCGACCAGCTGTCGGCGATCTCCGAGGTCAAGCACGACATGGAGCTGTCCGTCCCGATGGACAGGCTGATCTGTGGCGACGTCGGCTACGGCAAGACCGAGATCGCCGTCCGGGCCGCGTTCAAGGCGGTGCAGGACGGCAAGCAGGTCGCCGTGCTGGTGCCGACCACGCTGCTGGCCCAGCAGCACTTCAACACGTTCACCGACCGGATGGGCCAGTTCCCCATCACGATCAAGCAGCTGTCCCGCTTCCAGACCCCGTCCGAGGCCAAGCAGACCCTCGAGCAGGCGGCCGACGGCACGGCCGACATCGTGATCGGCACCCACCGCCTTTTGTCCAACTCGACCAAGTTCAAGAACGTCGGCCTGATCATCGTCGACGAGGAGCAGCGCTTCGGGGTCGAGCACAAGGAACAGCTCAAGGCCCTGCGCGCCTCGGTCGACGTGCTGACCATGTCGGCCACGCCGATCCCGCGGACGCTCGAGATGGCGATCACCGGCATCCGCGAGATGTCCACCATCGCCACCCCGCCCGAGGAACGGCACCCGGTGCTCACCTTCGTCGGCGCCCAGGACGACAAGCAGGTGGCCGCGGCCATCCACCGCGAGCTGCTGCGCGACGGCCAGGTGTTCTATCTGCACAACCGGGTCGAGTCGATCGACAAGGCGGCCCGCAAGCTGCGCGAGCTGGTGCCCGAGGCCCGGGTCGCGGTGGCGCACGGCCAGATGAGCGAGGAACAGCTGGAGAAGGTGATGGTCGGCTTCTGGGAGAAGGAGTACGACGTCCTCGTCTGCACCACCATCGTCGAGTCGGGCATCGACATCCCGAACGCGAACACGCTGATCGTCGAGCGGGCCGACCTGCTCGGCCTGGCCCAGCTGCACCAGATCCGGGGCCGGGTCGGCCGCGGCCGCGAGCGGGCGTACGCCTACTTCCTGTACCCGCGCGAGAAGCCGCTCACCGAGCAGGCCCACGAGCGGCTGGCCACCATCGCGCAGCACACCGAGCTCGGCGCCGGCATGTACGTGGCGATGAAGGACCTCGAGATCCGCGGCGCCGGCAACCTGCTCGGCGGCGAGCAGTCCGGCCACATCGAGGGCGTCGGCTTCGACCTGTACGTGCGCATGGTCGGCGAGGCCGTGCAGGCGTTCAAGGGCGAGCGCCCCGAGGAGGAGCCCGAGGTCAAGATCGATCTGCCGGTCGACGCGCACCTGCCGGTCGACTACATCTCGGTCGAGCGCCTGCGCCTCGAGATGTACCGCAAGCTCGCCGAGGCCCGCGACAACGCGAAGCTCGACGAGGTCGTGGCCGAGATGACCGACCGCTACGGCGAGCCCCCGGCCCAGGTCGCCAACCTCATCGCGGTCGCCCGCTTCCGCCAGGTGGCCCGGGCGTACGGCCTCACCGACGTGTCGATGCAGGGCAAGCACATCCGGTTCAGCCCGGTGCCGCTGCCCGACTCGAAGCAGCTGCGGCTCAAGCGCTACCACCCCGACTCGGTCTACAAGCACGCCACCGACCAGGTCAGCGTGCCCCGGCCCAGCACCCGCCGGGTGGGCGGCGAACCGCTGCGCGACCAGGCCCTGCTCGAGTGGTGCGCCCAGCTCCTCAAAGATGTTCTGGGCGAGGTCCCGGCGCCGGCTTCCGCCGGGGTCGCGTGATCTCGCTCATACCCGACGTGAGAGAGTCAATGCCATGCACCGTGCTCGCCGACTCGCATCCATCGCCGTCGTTGCGTCCCTCGGGCTGAGCGGGCTCACCGCCTGCCGGTCCGAGCCGTCCGTGGCCGCCTACGTCGGCGACGACACCCGGATCACCGAGAAGCGGGTGCAGGAGGTCTGGGACGACGCGTTCGCCGCAGTGCAGACGGCCAACGCCGAGGCCGAGGCCAGCGCGCCGCCCGCGACCCTGTCGATCACCCGGGCCGACGTCGTGCGCACGCTCGTCAGCAACAACGTGCTGACCGAGGTGGCCCAGCGCGAATCCGTGGCGGCGCCGGCCGAACTGCCGCTCGGCGACTACGCGACCCAGCTGCGGCTCCCGCAGGACGCGGAATACGTGCGGCTCTACGCCGAGTCCGACGCGCTGATCCGGGCGCTGCGCACCAAGGTGCAGGCGGCCGCGTCCGACGTGACCGACGACGACCTGCGCGAGGTGTTCGACGTGCTCGTCTCGGCCCAAGAGGTGCCCGCCGGCACGACGTTCGATCAGTTCAAGACGCAGCTGCCGGCCGAGAACCTGGCCCTGGTGAAGACGGCCGCGGCCGTCCGGGCCGAGGTGGCCGAGACCACCGACGCCATGAAGATCACGGTGAACCCGCGCTACCAGCCGCTCACCATCCCGGTCCTCGAGTTCCAGACCCAGAACGGCGCCCTCAAGCCGCTGGTGAGCGTGCCCCTGGGCGCCACCCCCGACGGCAACCCGGTGACCGACGTCTCATAGCCACTGCCTGTGGACAACCCGCTCGCGTCCGCTTGACAGGCGATAGCGTGCTGCCACCTTCTCTCACCCTTGGGTGGGCGGGGGAGGCGGTGGCTCACGGGCTGGCAGAGTTGCGACCATGACCGCTCGGATCGTTCTGCTCGTCACGTCGCCGCGCCTGCCCGCGGGCCTGCTCACCGCCGCCGCCTGGGACGCCCTGCGGGCGTACCCGGTCTTCGCCGCCGGCGATTCCGAACAGGCCGAAGCGCTCCGCCGCAGCGGCGTGCCGGTCACGGTCATCGAGAGCGACCCCGAGCTGCTGCTGGCCGAGCTGGCTCGCAGCGGCGAGGCGGTCGTCTGGCTGGCCGGGCCGGCCGGCGACGAGGGCTTCGCCCGCAGCCTCGGCCTGCGGCTGGCCCGCGAGCCCGGCCTGGCCGAGCTCGAGCTGATGTACGGCTCGTGGGACCCGCCGGGAGCCCGCCTGCTCGACGCGGTCGCGGTGATGGACCAGCTGGTCTCGCCCGGCGGCGACCCGTGGAAGCGGGCACAGAGCCACCGCAGCCTCGCGCCCTACCTGCTCGAGGAGAGCTACGAGGCGTACGACGCGATCGAGGCCGGCGACACCGGCGCGCTGCGCGAGGAGCTGGGCGACGTGCTGCTGCAGATCGTGCTGCACTCGCGGCTGGCCGAGGAACTGCCCGAGGACGAGGCGTGGACCATCGACGACGTGGCCGGCGGGCTGGTCGACAAGATGGTGCGCCGCAACCCGCACGTCTACGCGGGCGCCGAGGTGACCGGGCTCGAAGAGATCACCGAGAACTGGGACCGCATCAAGAAGGCCGAGAAATCCCGCGACTCGGCGCTCGACGGCATCGCCCTGAGCCAGCCCGCCCTGGCCCTGGCAGCCAAGATCCTTCAGCGTACGCATCGAGCCGGTCTCGACGTGCCGCTGCCCACCGGCGCCGATCTCGGGTCCCGCCTGCTCCGCATCGTGGCCGAGGGCGGCGATGCCGAGCAGGAACTCCGTCGCGCGGCACTGAAGTACGCGGAGGACGTGCGAGCGGCGGAGCCGAAAAATGTCGGACCGGACGAGTAACTTTCACGGCATGCCGGAGTTCGTACCCCTCGCCGAGAGCATCGTCGACGCCATCCTCGAGAGCTCGCCCGGGCTGGCCACCTACACCGGTGACCACCGGTTCGACGACCGCCTGCCCGACCTGTCGCCCGGCGCGACCCAGGTCCGCCTGGCCATGCTGCGCGACGCGACCGATGCGCTGTCCGGCGTCGACGCCGACGCGCTGCCGCCCGAAGACCAGGTCGACCACGCCATCCTCAGCGCCCTCGCCGAGCGTGGCCTGTTCGAGCTGAGCGACGTGCGCGAACACGAGTGGAACCCGCTCGACCACAACCCCGGCCCGCTGCTGCACGCGTTGATGGCCCGCCCGTTCGCCCCCGTCGACGAACGCCTGACCAGTCTCGCCGGCCGTCTCGCGGCCATCCCTGACGCGCTCGCCACCGCCCGGGCCCAGCTGCGCGACGTTCCCCGCATCCACGCCGAGACGGCGATCGGCCAGTTCGCGGGCACGGCCGCGCTGATCCGCGACGAGCTGCCCGCCCTGCTCGACCAGGCGCCCGGCCTGCGCGCCCGGGTCGAGCCCGCGTCGGCCGCCGCCCTCGCCGCGCTCACCGAGTTCGACGGCTGGCTGCGCGCCCTGGTCGACAGCGGCGAGCCCGGCCGCGACCCGCGCCTGGGCCGCCGCCTGTGGGAGGCCCGTCTCTGGCACACGCTCGACACCGAACTCCCCGCGGCCGAGGTGCTTTCCCGGGCCCGGGCCAACCTCGAAAGCGTCGGCGAGCGCCTGCGCGCGGCCGCCGCCGAGCTGACCGGCGGCCCCGCCACCGACGAGACGGTCCGCCGCGCGCTCGACACCCTGGGCGCGCAACACCCCACCAACGACACCATCGTCGCCCTGGCCCGGGCCACCATGGACGAGGCGACCGGCTTCGTCGGCAAGCACGACCTGGTAACCCTGCTCGACGACCCGTGCCTCATCGAAGAGATGCCCGAGTTCGCCCGCGGCGTCGCCGTCGCCTACTGCGACCCGCCGGGCCCGCTCGAGACGGCCGAGCTGCCCACGTTCTACTGCATCGCGCCCACCCCGTCCGACTGGTCGCCCGAAGTTGTCGAGTCGTTCTACCGCGAATACAACGACCACATGCTCCGCGACCTCACCGTTCACGAGGCGATGCCCGGCCACTTCCTCCAGCTCGCCCACAGCCGCCGCTTCCGCGCCGCGACCCGCGTGCGCGCGCTGGGCTGGTCCGGCCCGTTCGTCGAGGGCTGGGCCGTCTACGCCGAAGAGGCGATGGCCGACCTCGGTTTCGGTGGCCTTCCCGTACGCCTCCAGCAGCTCAAGATGCAGCTGCGCATGAGCATCAACGCCATCATCGACCAGCTGGTCCACTGCGAAGAGATGGAAGAGCACGAGGCCATGGCTCTGATGACCGGCCCTGGCTTCCAGGAAAAGGGCGAGGCCGCCGGCAAGTGGCGCCGCGCCCTGCTGACCTCTACCCAGCTCTCCACGTATTTCGTCGGCTACACCGAAGTCGCCGCCATCGCCGCCGCCCGGCCGTTCGGCGCTACCCCGAAGGCCTGGCACGACGCCATGCTCGCCCATGGCTCCCCACCGCCGCGCCACCTTCGCACCCTCCTCGGCGTCTGACCCAGGCGGCTTGCTGTTCAAAACCGCGGCTTTCTTGCGCTGGGACGGCCGGGGCCGTAGCCGGCCCGACGTGGGAGTTCGGGCGGCTTCGAAGGGATGCGCATTGTTCGCGGAACGGCCTTCGTGGCGAGTTGTGCCTGCGGCGGTGGCGGTGGGTGTGAGGCGGGTCTGCGGGGCGCCGGTGGTCGGCAGCCTGGACGTGCACGGTGGGATGTCGCCTGGGCCGGCTGCGGTTCTCTTGCTGGACGATGGGCGGCGGGTCTTCGTCAAGGCCGTGTCGCGGACGGCCAGTGAACCCTCGTACCGCTTTTATCGGCGGGAGGCCGTTGCCTTGGCGGCGCTGCCGGCGGAGGCTCCGGCGCCGGTTCTGGTGGGCTCGGTCGAGGTCGGCGGTTGGTGCGCGTTGGTGATGTCCGTTGCCGAAGGGGTTCCGGCCGGGCCGCCGTGGAGTGATGACGGGGTTCGTCTGGTGAATGCGGCTTGCGAGGTGGTCGCCTCGTTGCGCGCTCCGGCTGTGGTGCCGCCGATCGGGCAGCTGATCACTGACCTCGACGGCTGGGAGCGTCTGGCCGCCGGTGAGCCCGCATTGCTCGACGACTGGGAACGCCGGCACGTCACGGTGCTGGCCGGCCTCGCCGCCGGGTGGCCGGAGTGGACGACCGGCACGACGCTGGTCCATCAGGATGTCCGGGCCGACAACGCGATGGTGGACCTCCCCGCGGGTCGGGCCGTGCTCGTCGACTGGAGCTTCGGGTGTGCGGGCGCTTCCTGGCTCGACCGCGCCCGCCTCGCAGCGGATATCGTCGGCGCCGGCCACCGTGAAGGGCCCGCGGCCGGCCTGCGATCCGCTAGCAGAATTCTTGCAGGCCTGCCGGACGAGGCCGCCAGTTTCGTGGCCGCGCTGGCCGGCATGTGGTGTTACCGATCCACGTTGCCCGCCCCGCCCGGTCATCCCACTCTGCGTCCGTGGCAACGCGAACGCGCTCGTCTGATCCGCCCGCTCCTCGCGTCGCTGATCTGACCGCCGGCGCCCGCGCACTGCCGGCGGCCGGGTCCTGCTCGCCGAACTCGGCCGGGCGTGGACAGCGGGCGCCGGCGGGCGGTTGTCAATCGGAGACGCGTGGGTCGGGAACGGACGTCACGAAGCGCCGCCGGGGCGCGGCGGAGTTCGGCGGGCTCATTCGGTGAGTTCGGCTCGGCGGCGCAGCAGAGTGGCTCGGGCCCGTAGCGCCAGCGCCAGATTGGCCGCCGCCGTCACGCCGAGCGTGCACACGATGACGATCAGCCAGCTGGGCACGGTGGGGGCGACCACGGCGGCCCCTACGGCGAACACCGTCCATGCGGCCAGTCCGAGCCAGCCGGCGACCACCCGGTCGCGGGCGAACAGCGGCATCCGGCGCGTGACCGCCCAACCGCCGAAGACCGCCCACGCCGCCCCGATGACCACCAGCACGCCGAACGCGACCTGGGTGCGCGGCGGCAGGTGCGGCTCGGTCGCCCACAGAACACCGATCAGGGCGCTGCCGGCCAGGCCGGCGAAGGCCACGGCGGCGTACGCGATACGCCTGCGGAACGACAGCCGGGCGTCGAGCCGGCCGAGCAGGTCTTCCGGCGTCATCCCTCGTACCCCTTTCGCAGCAATTCTTCCCGCAACAGCCGGCGGCCCCGGTTGAGCCGCGACTTGACTGTGCCGACCGGCACCGCGCAGATCTGGGCGCACGTGTCGAGCGACAGGTCCTCCAGGTGGAACAGCAGCAACACTTCCCGCTCCCGGGGCGGCAGGGCCGAGAGCGCCACAGCCACCAGTTCCCGGTCGACGACGGCCGCGGCCTCGTCGGGCCCGTCCTCGACCGGCGGCGGCTCGGGGCTCGCGTAGGCGTCGCGCAGCCGGTTCATCACGGCCCGCCGGGCGATAGCGAACAGCCACGGCCCGAACCGGTCGGGCTGCCGCAGCCGGGGCAGCCCCTTCACGACGGCCAGCCACACTTCCTGCACCACGTCGTCGTCCGCGCGGCCGAGCATGCGGCCGACGTAGCGTTCCACCCGCCCGTGCCAGACCCCGACCAGCTCGGCGAAGGCATCGCGCTCACCCAGCTGGCACCGCACGACGATCAGCTCGTCACTCATCCGCACCGGTCGCCGTCGAAAAGCTCGTTCATGCGTCCCTCCTCACCCTGTCCAGTCGCGCGCCGGCGAAGGAAGGTTCACGGGGCGAGGCGACCGCCGCCGGGGGAGGGCGGAGCTACTTCGTGTTCGCGGATTCGTCGGCCAGGGTGGCGCCCGTGGGGACCAGGAACGCGTCGGGTGGGACGGTTTCCGAGTAGGCGGTCAGGGCCTGGTCGATGCGCTCGCCGTCGATCGTGGCGGCGAAGCTGGCCAGGATGCCCTCGTTGGTCACGCACAGGTCGAACGTCGGGGTCGGCGTGCCGTGCACCTGGCGCAGGGTCAGGCAGGTGGCATGGCGGCCGGTGATCGTCGTGTCGTGCTGGTCGGTCTGGACGCCCGGGTCGAGGGCGGCCGTCGCCAGCATCGCCTGCACCGCCTCGGGCGAGATCAGCGGCGCCGCGGCCAGGGCGGCCGCCGCGGCCGGGTCGGCCGTCGTCGACGTACAGGAATTGCCGGCGCAGCGGATCGTGACCGTCGTCGTCGTGATGAGGCGGCCGCCCGGATAGACGTACGAGGCCCGGGCCGGCTTCTGAGCCCGGCTCACGGTTGCCGTCTCGCCGCCCGCCACCTGGTATTTCGCGGTGTAGCTGAGGGCCGCGCCCGCGGCCAGCTGGCCGGCCGTCTCGGTGATCAGGTTTTCCCTGGTCAGCGGGGCGGCGCTGGCCTCGTCGAGTTCACCGCAGCCGGACGTGCCGAGCAGCGCCGTACTCAGGACGGCGAGACCGGCGAGCGTCAGGCGTGGAACGGTGGACACGCCTGACACCTAAGCCCATGGGCGCAACCCGGAGCAAACGAGATTCCGTTTCAGCTACCGCGGGCGGCGGCCCGGGCCTTCAGTTGCTGCGAGAAGATGTAGCGCCGGATGATCCGGGCCTGGTGCTCGTCCGCCGTGGTGAAGACGGCCACCAGTTCGACGATCAGGGGGCCGCGCCGCGGGATCTGCTGCCGCACCGAGTTCACCTTGACCGCGCGGGCCGGGAACTCGACGATCTCGTCGCCCACCTGCATACGCAGAGTGATGTCATCGCCGGCGGCCACCTCGACGTCGGTGAAGTGGGCTCGCACCGCGCCTTCGCTGAGGTCGTGGATCGTGCCCTCGGCGGCGGCCTGACCGGGCAGGATCAGCACGATCGGCTCGCCGCCACCCCCGCGTACGTAGCCGCGGCTCTGCTCGATCGCGGGCTCACCGGACAGCGTCACCCGCACCCGGTTGCCGTCGACAGCGGCCACGTTGCCCGCGACGGCGTACCGGCCGCGCGGCGCCGCCGCCCAGCGCAGCGTCACCTCCGCGTCGGCCGCCGGCAGGTCGTCGAGGGCCAGGGAGAGCGTGATCAGCGCGGCCGTGGCCTGCACGACTCGCACATCGGGCAACGTTTCGCCGTACGAGGTCAGCTCGATGTACGAGCCGTCGGCGGGAAGCATGGGTGTGCTCATAGTGACTCCGAGATCGGCAGCCATCGGCCCGGCTTGAGGAGAAGTTCACCGGCCGCGCGTACGACCGACATCGCGGGTCGATACGCTCAGTGTCGTGGTCGGCCGCAGGGTCGCGGTCGGTGAACTGCAGCCTTAACAGAGGGAGCGACACGACACATGGCCACCATTGAAGCAATCGTCGCCCGCGAGATTCTCGACTCCCGGGGCAACCCGACCGTCGAGGTCGAGGTCGGGCTCGACGACGGCACGGTCGGCCGCGCCGCGGTACCGTCGGGCGCCTCCACCGGCGCTTTCGAGGCGATCGAGCTGCGTGACGGCGACAAGGGCCGCTACCTGGGCAAGGGCGTCGAGAATGCCGTCTCGAACGTCGAAGACAAGATCGCCGACGAGCTCGTCGGTTACGAGGCGAGCGAGCAGCGCCTGATCGACCAGAAGATGCTCGACCTGGACGGCACGGCCGACAAGAGCGAGCTGGGCGCGAACGCGATCCTCGGCGTCTCGCTGGCCGTGGCCAAGGCGGCCGCGCTCTCCGCCGAGCTGCCGCTGTTCCGCTACGTGGGCGGCCCCAACGCGGCCGTCCTGCCGGTGCCGATGATGAACATCCTCAACGGTGGCGCCCACGCCGACTCGAACGTCGACGTGCAGGAGTTCATGATCGCGCCGATCGGCGCCCCGACCTTCCGCGAGGCCCTGCGCACCGGCGCCGAGGTCTACCACGCGCTCAAGTCGGTGCTGAAGAAGAAGGGCCTCTCGACGGGCCTGGGCGACGAGGGTGGCTTCGCGCCGAGCCTGCCGTCCAACGCGTCGGCCCTCGACCTGATCGCCGAGGCCGTGCAGGCCGCCGGCTTCACCCTGGGCAGCGACATCGTGCTGGCCATGGACGTGGCGGCGACCGAGTTCCACAAGGACGGCGCGTACGTCTTCGAGGGCAGCCCGAAGTCGACCGACGAGATGATCGCCTACTACGCCAAGCTCGCCGCCGAGTACCCGATCGTCTCGATCGAGGACCCGCTCGACGAGGAGGACTGGGCCGGTTGGAGCGCGATGACGGCCGAGCTCGGCAACAAGATCCAGATCGTGGGCGACGACCTGTTCGTCACCAACCCGACCCGCATCGGCCGGGGCATCGCCGAGAACGCGGCCAACGCCGTGCTGGTCAAGGTGAACCAGATCGGCTCGCTGACCGAGACGCTCGACGCCGTCGACCTGGCCCACCGGGCCGGCTTCAAGACGATGATGAGCCACCGTTCGGGCGAGACCGAGGACACCACGATCGCCGACCTGGCCGTCGCGGTCGGCAGCGGCCAGATCAAGACCGGCGCCCCGGCCCGGTCCGACCGGGTCGCGAAGTACAACCAGCTCCTGCGCATCGAGGAGCAGCTGGAGAGCGCGGCCCGGTACGCCGGTGCGGGCGCTTTCCCGCGTTACCGCACGGCGTGACGAACGCCCGCTAATCATGGAGTTGTGGCGTCCGCCGAAACGGGCATAGGTTTCGAGCGGGCGCCACAGCACATGACGGAGGGGTCAGGGTGACACAGCGACGAGCACCGAGCGGTCAGGGCCCGGCCCGACGCCCCGGTTCGTCGCGTGTCCGCACCACCGGGGCCGTCCGCACCCGGGCCGTGCGCAATACGGGGTCGGTGCCCAAGAAGAGCAGCCGGAACAGGCGTACGGTCACCGGCAGCCGGGGCGCCACCAAGCGCACCGCCGCCCCGCGACCGAGAGCCATCACCGGCCGCACGATGGTGCTGATCGTCGTCTTCGTCGCGCTGGCGCTCGCCTACACCTACCCGCTGCGGGTCTATCTCGCGCAGGAGTCGCAACTCGCCCAGCTCGAGGCCGAGCAGGCCGAGGAGAGGCAGCTCATCGCGCAGAAGTCGCAGGAGCTGCAGAAGTGGAAAGACCCGGAATACCTGCGGGCCCAGGCGCGGGAGAGACTCTTCTACGTGCGTGAGGGCGAGGTCCCGCTCGTCGTGCGCAACGATCCGGCCGGCGCGGCAGCCGAGGCCGGTCAGAAACAGCCGGCGGCCGCACCCGACCGCTGGTACGACACGCTGTGGAGCAGCGTCCGAGCCGCCGACGCGGAGTCCCCCAACCAGTGAGCGAAGAGCCAACCGAGGCCGACCTCGACACCGTGGAGGCCCAACTGGGTCGCCGTCCGCGTGGCACCCGAGCGGTCGCGCACCGCTGCCCCTGCGGCAACCCCGACGTCGTGGAGACGTCGCCGCGTCTCGACGACGGCACCCCCTTCCCGACGCTGTTCTATCTGACCTGCCCGCATGCCACCGCCGCGTGCAGCCGGCTCGAGTCGGCCGGCGTCATGCGCGACATGCAGGAGCGCCTGTCGACCGATCCGGAGCTGGCCGCGCAATACGCGAAGGCCACCGAGGACTACCTGGCCCGGCGCAAGGCGATCGAGGACGTGCCCGAGATCGCCCACGTGGCGGCGGGCGGCATGCCCGATCGAGTGAAATGTCTGCATGTCCACCTCGGGCACGCGCTGGCTGTGGGCCGGGGCGTGAATCCTTTCGGGGACGAGGTCCGCGACGCGGTCGAACCGTGGTGGGCCGATGGCCCCTGCGTGGGAAGAGCCGAATAAGTGGAGATCCGCCGCGCGCGCACCACGGACATCCGGGCGATCCGGTCGCTGGTCGACGAGTACACGGCCGACCGCCGGCTGCTCAGCAAGGCGACGGTCACCCTGTACGAGTCGGTGCAGGAGTTCTGGGTGGCCACCGACGACCACGACCGGGTGCTCGGTTGTGGCGCCCTGCACGTGATGTGGGAAGACCTGGCCGAGATCCGCACGGTCGCGGTCGACCCGGCCAGCCGCGGTCAGAAGATCGGTCACCGGATCGTCGAGCGCCTGCTCGACGTGGCTCGCGAGCTGGGGGTGGCCCGGGTCTTCTGCCTGACGTTCGAGACCCGGTTCTTCGGCTCGTTCGGGTTCACCGAGATCGACGGCGCCCCCGTGCCGCACGCGGTCTACGAGCAACTGCTGCGCTCGTACGACGAGGGTGTGGCCGAATTCCTCGACCTGGAACGGGTCAAGCCCAACACCCTGGGGAACACTCGAATGCTGCTGCACCTATGAGGGTCGCCGGGATCGACTGCGGCACCAACTCGATCCGCCTGCTCATCGCCGACAGCAGTGACGGCGGTCTGACCGACGTGGCGCGTCGCATGGAGATCGTGCGCCTGGGGGAGGGCGTGGACCGTACGGGCCGCCTCTCCGAGGGCGCGATGGCGCGTACGAGAAAAGCTCTGCTCGGTTATGCCGCCGAGATCGCCGAACTGGGCGTGACCCGGGTGCGGATGTGTGCCACCTCGGCGTCGCGGGACGCCGAGAACGCCCAGGAGTTCCGCGACATGGTCCGCGGTGTGCTCGGCATCGACCCCGAGGTGATCAGCGGCGACGAGGAGGCGAGGCTCTCCTTCACGGGCGCGGTCGCCGGCCTCACCGCCGAGCGTCCCTACCTGGTGGTCGACATCGGCGGCGGCTCGACCGAGTTCGTCACCGGCGCGGCCGAGGTCGACCACGCCATCTCGATGGACATCGGCTGCGTGCGGATGACCGAGCGGCACCTCCACAGCGACCCGCCCAGCGCGGCCGAGATCCACAATGCGGAGCGCGACATCACGGCCGCGGTCGACATCGCCCTGACCGCTGTTCCCGGCCGCGACGCCAGAACGCTGGTCGGGCTGGCCGGCTCGGTCACCACTGTCGCCGCTCTGGCTCTTCACCTTCCCGCGTACGACTCCACGCGCGTCCACCACAGCGCGGTGAGCCGGGCCGACGTGTCCCGGGTGACCGCCGAGCTGCTGGCCATGACCGTCGAGCAGCGGCGGGCGTTGCCGGTGATGCATCCGGGCCGGGCCGACGTGATCGGGGCCGGCGCGCTGATCCTGCGCACCATCATGGAGCGCTCGGGCCACGACGAGGTCGTCGCCTCGGAGCACGACATCCTCGACGGCATCTGTCACAGCCTCGCCTGACGCTCGTCCACACCAGGGCGGCAGTACTGTGCTCTTGACGGTATTTCGCATTGCGAAGTACTGTCCCTCGCGTGGATACCACTCAGCTGCTCAAGGGTGTCCTGGACCTCGCCGTGCTCGCTGCCCTGCGTGACGGTGACGGCTACGGCTACGACATCCTCCGCCGCCTGCGAGCCGCCGGCCTCGACGAGGTCGGTGACGCCTCGGTCTACGGCACCCTGCGCCGCCTGTTCGCCGGCGGCTTCCTGAACACCTATGTGGTACCCAGCGACGAGGGCCCCCACCGCAAGTACTACGGCCTCAACGCCGCCGGCCACGCCGAGTTGCAGCGGTCGGGCAAAGTGTGGCAGGGCTTCGCATCCACCATGGACGATCTGCTTCGCGAGCGGGAGACGGCGTGAACTCCACGGCACAGGACGAGATAACCGAGTACGTCGAGCGGGTCCGCGCGGCGCTGGCCGACCTGCCCGAGGCCACCCGGGCCGAGCTGCTCGAAGATCTGCCCGAGCACCTGGCCGAGATCCGCGCCGAGGACACGGTCACCCTGACCGACCGGCTGGGCGCCCCCGAGGCGTACGCGGCCGAGTTGCGCGCCACCGCGGCCGCCTTCGTCGGTGGCTTCCCCGACCCGCCCAAGCGCCGGTTCGACCCCCTTCTCGCGGCCCGGGCCGACGTGATGCGGGTGCTCGGCAGCGCCGACGTCCGGGTCGGCCCCGTGCTCGGCTACCCCAAGGCGAGCGACTTCCTCCAGCTGCTGCGCCCCGCCTGGTGGGTGCTGCGCGGCTACCTGGCCGCGATGGCCCTGGCCTACTTCGTGGACGGCCAGTCCACCCAGGTCGGCCTGCTGCCCCGCATCGGCAACAGCACACTGGTCGCGCTGGTGCTGCTGGCGGGCTGCGTCGTCGTCTCGATCGCGATCGGCCGGCGCCGCTTCGAGCTCGCCGGTTGGAAGCGGCTCGCGCTCTACGGCGGCACGACGGTGCTGGTGTTCTTCGCGATCGGCGGCTTCTTCAGCGCCGACAGCGACGTGCGCGACACCGGGTACAACGACGTCGGCTATTCCAGCGGTGGTAACCCGTACGACTACATCCAGGACGTTTTCGTGTACGACAGCCAGGGCCGCCCGGTGCCGGGCGCGCGCCTGTTCGACCAGGACGGCCAGCCGATCACCATCGGCAACGCCTACTGCACCGATCCGGACACCGGCGAGGTCGACCACACCCGCAGCATGGGTTACCCGTACTGCCCGGAGGCGGCGCCCTTCGCCTCGGCCACCCCGGAGCCGAGCGCCACCGCGACTCCGGACGAGCCCACGCCCGCCCCGACTCCCACGAGCGCGTCCCCCTCGAAGTAGGCGCAGACAGGGTCGTTACTGTTCCCCCGGCGACCGGCCCCACCCCCCGGCCGGCACTCGAGAGGAACAACTGTGACCAACCCGGTTGACCACCCCGGCTTCCCGCTCGCCACCGACGTCCGGCCCGAGGCGCCGCCGAAGAAGGGCGGCGCCGGCAGGGTGATCGTGGCGGTCGTCGTCGCGATCATCGTGGCGCTCGGCGTCTATTCGCTGTCGTCGCTGCTGCTCGGCGGGGACGACGCGAGCGACGCCAAGGCGGGCGACTGCATCGCCTCCGACCAGAACGTGAAGGACCAGGGCACCACCGAGACCGGCGCCGAGGTCGTCGACTGCGCCTCGGCCGACGCCAAGTTCACCGTGGTGGCCCGGGTCGACGGCGAGGGATCGACCCAGAGCAAGGCCTGCGACAAGTTCTTCAAGGCGGAGGAAGTTTTCTACGTGTTCGCCAACAGCGCGGGCGACGGCTACGTGCTCTGCCTGCGGCCCCAGGCCTGACGACCCCGGCCGGGGTGTTTTGCTGTCGGGGTGGGAATCTCGCGTACGCCCGAAGAGGTCTCGGTCGCGGCGGCGAAAGCCGCCTCACTCAGCGTGCTGGACGCCGGGATCGCGGACTGTTTCGCCTGTCCGCGCCTGGTCGCCTGGCGTGAGGAGGTCGCGCTCACCAAGCGGGCCGCCTTCCGCGACCAGCACTACTGGGGCCGCCCGGTCCCCGGCTTCGGCCCGGGCGCCGCCGAGATCGCCATCCTCGGGCTGGCACCGGCCGCGCACGGTGGCAACCGCACCGGCCGCATCTTCACCGGCGACCGCTCGGGTGACGTGCTGTTCGCCGCGCTGCACCGGGCCGGGCTGGCCAACCAGCCCACCAGCGTGTCGGCCGACGACGGTCTCGCGCTGAGCAACCTGCGCATCTTCGCCGCCGTCCGCTGCGCCCCGCCCGACAACAAACCGCTGCCGGCCGAGCGCGACACCTGCGCTCCGTGGCTGCACCGCGAGCTGGAACTGATCCGCCCGACCGTGCGGGTGGTGGTCGCGCTGGGGGCTTTCGCCTGGCAGGCGTGGTGGCCGGCGATGACCCACGTGTACGGCGTCAGGGCGCCCGTGCCCCGGCCGAAGTTCGGTCACGGGCGGCTCGTCAGCCAACCGGGTGTGCCCGATCTGCTCGGGTGCTTCCACGTCAGCCAGCAGAACACCTTCACCGGTAAGCTCACCCCGGCCATGCTCGACGACGTCTTCGCCGAAGCGAAGCGGCTGGCTCGTATTTAGGACCGAACTGATGGCTCTCGCAGTGGTGCGGCGGTGGTGGCCCCTGGCCGCCGTCCTCGTGCTGCTCTGCGCCACCGCTCTGGCCGCGACCAGATCCGAACCCCAGCTCGACCAGATCGCCCGCGACGAGCCGGCGGGCCAGGCGCCGCTGCTGCCCACCGCGACGCCGTCGTTCCAGTCGCCGCCGCCCCCGCCCGAGCCGGCCCAGGGCCTGCCCGACTGGATCGACAAGGTGGCACTGGTCGTCGTCGGCCTGATCGTCCTGGTCGTCGTCGGCCTGTTGCTTTACTCAGTGGTACGCGACCGCCGCCGGCGCTCCGGCAAGAACAACCGCCGCCGGCGCCGCGACAACCAGCCCCGCACGGCCGAGGAACTGGTCGCCGCGCTCGACGCCGGTCTGGAAGAGCTCTCCGACACCGACCGCGACCCGCGCCGCGCCGTGATCGCCTGCTGGGTCCGGCTGGAACAGGCCGCCGCGGCGGCCGGCACGCCGCGCCACCCCGGCGACAGCCCGACCGACCTGGTCGGCCGCCTGCTGCGCGAGCAACAGGTCGACGCCCGGGTGCTGGCCGCCCTGCTCGAGGTCTACCGCCAGGCCCGCTACGCCACGCACACCGTCGACGACCAGATGCGCAGCCAGGCCCGCTCGGCCCTCGAACGGCTGCGGGCCGACCTCGGCGCGGGGGTCAGCGCGTGAGCGGCGGTGGCCTCGACGATCTCTTCGGCGGCCACCGGGAGGAGATCCCGGTCGCCGACGAGCCCGCCCCGCCGCCGCGCGAGCGCTCGTGGGTGGGCTGGGTGCTGCGCAACGTGCTGCTGATCGGCCTGGCCACCGCGGTCGTGGTGGCGGTGCTGCGGGCGGCCGACACCCAGATCTCGATCCTGTTCGTGGTGGCCGCGCTGGCCGGGCTGCGGCTGGTGCTGCTGGCCGTGGCCGAGGTCCGCCCGCCGCCCACGCCCCGGCGTTCCGTCCGGGGCGGCAGCTCCGACGGCACGGCCGGCACCGATTCGATGCGGGCCGCCGTGCGCCGGTGGGAACGCAGTCTCGAGCGGGCGCAGGCCGACGACGAATCGTATGCGCGTACCGTTCTGCCGGTGCTGGCCGAACTCGCCGACGAACGGCTGCGGCTGCAACACGGCATCACCCGCGATTCCGACCCGCGGCGGGCCCGCGAGCTGCTCGGTGACCCGCTCTGGGCCGCGCTGCACGACCGGGGCCGCCCCCGGCTGCGAGCGCGCGACCTGGAGTCCTACGTGGACGTCCTGGAACGACTATGACTGGAACGACTATGAAAGGTGCCATGGTGACGGAGTCAGGCGTGCAGGCCCTTCCCCCGTACGAGGTGGGCCGGCTGGCCGGCGCGGTGCTCGATTCGGTGGGCAGCGTCGTGGTCGGCAAGCGCGACTCGCTCGAACTGGTGCTGGCCGGCATCCTCGCCGGCGGCCACGTGCTGCTGGAAGACCTGCCCGGCCTGGGCAAGACGCTGACCGCCCGCTCGTTCGCGCAGGCGCTCGGTCTCGACTTCCGCCGCCTGCAGTTCACGCCCGACCTGCTGCCGGCCGACGTGACCGGCTCGTTCCTGTACGACCAGCGCAAGGGCGACTTCGCCTTCCGGGCCGGCCCGGTCTTCACCAACATGCTGCTGGCCGACGAGATCAACCGGACGCCGCCCAAGACCCAGTCCGCCCTGCTCGAGGCCATGCAGGAGAAGCAGGTCTCGGTCGAGGGCGTCACCTACCGCCTCGACCCGCCGTTCCACGTTCTCGCCACGGCCAACCCCATCGAGTACGAGGGCACCTACCCCCTGCCCGAGGCCCAGCTCGACCGGTTCATGCTGCGGGTGTCCTTCGGCTACCCGACCGCCGAGGAGGAGTGGGAGGTCCTGCAGCGCCGCATGAATCGTCGCCAGGAGGAAAGCTTCCTGACGCCGGTGGTCGACGCGCGCACGCTGCAGTCGATGCAGGCCGCGCTCGAGGAGGTCACCGTGGAGGACTCGATCGGCCGCTACATCGTGTCGCTCACCTCGGCCACCCGCGAGCACCCCTCGGTGCTGGTCGGCTCGTCGCCGCGCGGCTCCCTCGCCCTGCTGCTGCTGTCCCGGGCGCGGGCCGCGATGGCCGGGCGCGACTTCGTGGTCCCCGAGGACGTGAAGGACGTGGCCGGAAACGCGCTGGCCCACCGCATCACGCTGCGCCCCGAGATGTGGCTGCGCCGCGTCGACCCGTCCTTCGTGGTCGACGAGGTCCTCCAGGCCACTCCGGCGCCCGCCAGCGGCGCCCTGCCCACGTACGCGTCCGGCCACACCACGGCGTGACCGTGCCCGAGCCGCTGCTGCGCCGAGCCGTGCCGCCGGCCTCGTCGGCCGAGACCGGCAACGGCCCGGCCTGGGCGCCGACCCGGGCGCTGGGCCGCGCCGTGCTGCTCACCGGCCTGCTGCTGGTGCTCGGCGTCGCGCTGGGCCGGGTCGACCTGGTGCTGCTGGCCGCGCCGTTCGCGATCGGCGCGGCCATCCACCTGCGCCGGATGCCCCGGGCCACCCCCGAGCTCACCATCGACGCCGACGAGGAGCTGCTCGTCGAGGGCGGCCAGGTCAGCGCGTCGGTGACGGTCACCAACCCCGACCGCATCCCGTACGACCTGGTGGTCGTACGCACCCGCACCTCGCGCTGGCTGAAGCTGGAGCACGCCGACCGGCCCTTCGCCCTGGCGGTGGCGGCCGACGGGTGGGCCGCAGTCGACCTGGCCGGCGACGCGCTGCGCTGGGGCCGGCAGGACGTCGGCCCGGCCGCGGCCCGCGTCGCCGCCTGCGGCGGCCTGCTCGCCTGCCGTCCGGTGCTCACCCCGGCCCACGGCGTGCGGGTCTATCCGGTCACCGACCCGTTCAACGCGATCGAGGCCATGCCGGCCGCCGCGGGTCTGGTCGGCGCGCACCGATCCCGGCGTATGGGAGAGGGTGGCGAGCTCGCGGGCGTGCGCCCCTTCGCCCCCGGCGACCGGCTGCGCCGCATCGACTGGCGGGTCTCCCTGCGTACGCGTGACCTGCACGTCGCCTCGACGCTGTCCGACCGCGACGCCGAGGTGGTGCTGCTGCTCGACGTGCTGGGCGAGGTGGGCCTCTCGGGCGGGATCGGCGGCAGCGCCTCGGTCCTCGACACCACCGTCCGGGCCGCGGCCGCGATCGCCGAGCATTATCTGCAGCGCGGCGACCGGGTCTCGCTGCTCGAGTTCGGCGCCTCGGCCCGCCGCCTGCGCCCCGCCACCGGCCGCCGCCAATACCTGACGGTCCTCGAGTGGCTGCTCGACGTGCGGGCCGACCCGATCGAGCACGAGCACGACTTCGGTGCCCATCACGTGTCGTCCGACGCGCTGGTCATGGTGCTCACCCCGCTGATCGACCCGCGCTCCGCCGACATGCTGGCCTCGCTGGCCCAGTTCGGCCGCTACGTGGTCGCCGTCGACACGCTGCCGGTGGGTGCGGCGCCCGAGGTGCGCGGCCCGTGGACGCCGGTGGCCACCCGGCTGTGGCACCTCGAGCGGGGCAACGTGCTGGGCCGCCTGCGCGAGCACGGCGTCCCGGTCGTCGACTGGGCCGGCGCCGGCAGCCTCGACCTGGTGCTGCGCGACGTGTCCCGGCTCGCCTCGGCCCCCCGGGGGCGTTGATGCTCGCGATGATCACCCGTCGGGCCGGGAGCGCACGGCGTGCCTTGTCCCGGGCCACCGTGCTGCCGTTCCTGGTGCGCTGCGCCATCGGCGTGTGCGGGGTGGTGGCGATGTCGGTGGCCTGGCCGTTCGAGCTGTTCGGCACGCAGTACTCGGTGCCGCTGGTGGCGGTCGCCCTCTATCCGGCCTTCGCTCCGCGGGGGCGCGGCGCGACCTTCGCCGCACTGACCGTGATCACCGGATGGGTGCTCGACACTGCCTTCCGTGACTCGCCGGTCGTGTTGTGGCGGGTGCTGGCCATCGCCGCGGCGCTCTATCTGGGGCATTCGCTCACGGCTCTCGCGGCGGTTCTGCCGTACGACTCGGTGGTCAACATCGACGTGCCGGGGCTCTGGGTGGCCCGGGCGCTGGCCGTGATCCTGATCTCGGCCGTGCTCACCGTGCTCGTTCTGGCACTCAGCGCTGAACTGGCGGGCGGCCCGTTCCTGATCGCCACAGTCGCCGGGCTGGCCGGCGCCGCAGCCGCCACGCTCCTGATAGCACGCCTCATTCATAGGCCGTGAAATATCCCGGTAATTTGTGTGTCATGGCACTTGACAAATGGCTTTGTTGTACATCACACCAGGAGGCGCGGAGGCCCCGTCACGCGCGAGAATGGCTCATGTGAATCCGCAGCGCATCGTCGTCGTCGGTGCAGGGCACGTCGGTCTATACGCCGCCCTGCGCCTGTCGAAGAAGCTCAACCGGCGCCGGGCCGAGGTCGTAGTCATCGACCCGCAGCCGCACATGACGTACCAGCCGTTCCTCCCCGAGGCGGCGGCCGGCAACATCTCCCCGCGGCACAGCGTCGTGCCGCTCCGCCGCGAGCTCAAGAAGTGTCGCGTGGTGGCCGGTGAGGTCACCAAGGTGGAGCACGCACGCAAGACGGTGACCATCCAGCCCATCGAGGGCCCGGCCACCGAGTTGAGTTACGACCACATCATCGTGGCGCCGGGCTCCGTCTCGCGTACGCTGCCGATCCCCGGCCTGAGCGAGCGCGGCATCGGCCTCAAGACCATCGGTGAGGCCATCTACCTGCGCAACCACATCCTCGACCAGCTCGACGTCGCGGCTGTCACGCCCGACCCCGAGGTCCGCAAGGCCGCCTTGACCTTCGTCTTCGTCGGCGGCGGCTTCGCCGGCATCGAGGCGCTGGCCGAGATGGAGGACGTCGTCCGCGACGCCATGCAGTACTACCCGGAACTCGACAAGGGCGAGCTGAAGTTCATCCTGGTCGAGGCGACCAACCGGATCCTGCCCGAGGTCGGCCCGAAGATGGGCGCGTACGCGGCCCGCCAGCTCGACAAGCGCGGCATCTCGCTGCGCCTGGACACCCGGCTCGAATCTTGCGTCGACGGCGAGATCGTGCTCTCCGACGGCGACGAGTTCCGGGCCGAGACCCTGGTCTGGACGGCCGGCGTGAAGCCGTCGCCGATGCTCGACCACACCGACCTGCCCCGCGGCCCCAAGGGGCACGTCAACTGCCTGCCCACCCTGCAGGTGGCCGACAGCGACGGCAACGTGCTCCAGGGCGCGTGGAGCGCCGGCGACAGCGCCCAGGTGCCCGACCTCACCAACCCCGGCGGCTGGTGCTCGCCGAGCGCACAGCACGCCGTGCGGCAGGCCAAGGTGCTCGCCGACAACATCCGGCAGGTCGTCCTCGGCGGCGAGCCCAAGGAGTACAAGCACAAGTACATCGGCAGCGTCGCCGGCCTCGGCCTCGGCAAGGGTGTCGCGCACGTCTACGGCATCAAGGTCAAGGGCTGGCCCGCGTGGTTCATGCACCGCTCCTACCACGTGAGCCACATCCCGTCCTTCCACCGCAAGGCCCGGGTGGTCGCCGACTGGACGCTCGCCATGCTGTTCAAGCGCGAGACGGTGGCCCTCAACCAGCTGCACGCCCCGCGTGAGGAGTTCACCGAGGTGACCCCGCCGGTTCCGGCCCAGCCCGGCCGCGACAAGGTGGGTGCCGGGTCCCGCTGAGGCGGTGCCCCGTCCTGCCCTCCGGACTTATAAGGTGTCCTGGGAGCGCTGCCGCACGGTGGTAGCGCTCCCAGGCCCGCCCGGGTGGTGGAACGGCAGACACGGCCGCCTTAAAAGCGGCTGCCTCAAGCAGGCGTGCGGGTTCGAGACCCGCCCCGGGCACCTTGAGCCTCCCCACGGAGATCATCGGCTGTTGGTTGAGGTCCGTATGAGCCCCACTGGGGGCACATGCGGACCGTAGGTCGTGTGGCAAGAGGGCCTGAAGTGGTCACCGGTTCAGTTCGATGGGCTTACATTCAGCCTGTTCACAGCTATCCGAGGCTTTCCTGATCAGCCGCACGCCGTACGCTGGTAGAGCACGCCAAACGTGCCTCAACCTCAAAGGGAGGCTGGACACAGTGAAGACTTCCAACCCGGTGCTCTCGCGCCTAGGCCAGGCGGCCGAGCGGGAGCGTACGGCCGGGTACGGGGCGCAAGGCCCCGCCGGTGCCGCCCCGGGTTACGGTCAGCCGTATCCCGGCGCGTCGGATTACCCGGCCGCTCCGCCCGCCGTCCGGCCCATGACGGTCGACGACGTCGTGGTCAAGACGGTCACCCTGCTCGGCATCACCGGCGTCTCCGCAGTCGTCGCGTGGAACGTGATCCCCGCCGAGTACACCGGCACCGCGTGGATCGGGGCCGCCGTTATCGGCCTGGTCCTCGGTCTCGTCATCTCGTTCATGCGGATCGCCAACCCCGCGCTGATCGTGACCTACGCGGTCGTCGAGGGCGTCTTCGTGGGCATGGCCTCCAAGGTCTTCTCGGTGATCGCCGGCTACCAGGGCGTCGTACTGCAGGCGGTGGTCGCCACCTTCGGCGTCTTCTTCCTGACGGCCTTCCTCTACAAGGCCAAGGTCATCCGGGCCACGCCGAAGTTCCAGCGCGGCATGATCATCGTGATGGGCGGCCTCTTTGCGGTCATCCTGATCAACCTGGTGCTGTCGCTGTTCGGCTTCAACACCGGCCTGCGCGACAACGGCCCGCTCGGCTACATCTTCAGCATCATCTGCATCGTGGTGGCCGCGCTCAGCTTCATCCTCAGCTTCAACGAGGTCGAAGAGGGCGTCCGCATGGGTCTGCCCCAGCGCTACTCCTGGGTGGCCGCGTTCGGCATCCTGGTCAGCCTGATCTGGCTCTACATCGAGATCCTGCGCCTGTTGAGCTTCCTGCAGGGCGGCGACGACTAGCCGTACTCCGCCTGACAAAGCGCCCGGCCCGTCCTCCGACGGGCCGGGCGCTTTCTTTCGTCACGCCGAGTCCTCGCGTCGCCCCTTCGTGCCGAATCCTTGCTTGGGCCAGCCGTTGCCCGTGGGGTCGTCGCGCGGGGCTGCCTTGCTTGGGCCCGGCCGTTGCCCGTGGAGTCGTTGCGCGGGCCTGGCTGTTGCGTGCCGATTCCTTGCGCCTACGTGTCGTCGCGCGCTAAGCCGTCGTGCTGGTGAACAGACCCCATTCCGGGTGGCATCTCGCGCGCCGAGCTTCAGGCAAGGCGCCCTTCCTTCGCGCCGGCCGCGCTTCTCTACGCTGGGGCCGTGACCGATTTCGCGACGTCGATCGACCGGCTGCTCAACCAGGTCCGTTTCTGGGAGCAACCGCGCTGGCGGGCCGACGATCGGGGTGACCGCGCCTACGCCCTGGTGCAAGTGCTGGCCGACCTCGGAGCTGACGCCGAGGGCCGGCCGCGCAGGTCCGTGCCCCGCGAGCACGACATGATCCTGCCCGACCAACTGCGGGTGATGGCCGACGACCTGCTCGCTGCCGATCCCTCCGCCACAGTGCTCAACGAGGCGACCGCGGCCGTCGACGACCTACGCCGCACCCTCGACCGTAAGTGACCGCCGCCCCCTAGCACCCACGAGACGAGCCGTCTCGTCCCCCGGCGGCAGGGGCCGTCTCGCGGCGGTACGGACCGTCTCGTCTTGCGAGACGAGCCGTCTCGTCTCGTGGTGGCGGCAGGGGCCGTTTCGCGGAGGCACGGACCGTCTCGTCTCGTCGGCACGGCGCCGTTTGGTCTTGGGGGAAACGGACCGTCTCGTCTCGCGGAAATGACTCCGCCGAGCCCGGCCGCTCGTGGCAGACCGGACCCGGCGGAAGCTTGCGGGGCTAGCTCAGGCGCTCGATGATCAGCGCCATGCCCTGACCGCCGCCGACGCACATCGTCTCGAGGCCGATGCTCTTGTCGTGCCAGTCGAGCGAGTTGAGCAGCGTGCCGGTCATGCGGGCGCCGGTCGAGCCGAACGGGTGGCCGATGGCGATCGCGCCGCCGTTCACGTTCAGCTTCTCGATCGGGATGCCCAGCTCCTGGTACGAGGGGATGACCTGGGCCGCGAAGGCCTCGTTGATCTCGACCAGGTCGATGTCGCCGATGCTCATGCCGGCCCGCTTGAGCGCCTGCTTCGAGGCCTCGACCGGGCCCAGGCCCATGATCTCGGGGCTGAGCGCGGTGACGCCGGTCGACACGATCCGGGCCAGCGGGGTGATGCCCAGCTCGCGCGCCTTCGTGTCGCTCATGATGACCACGGCCGCGGCGCCGTCGTTGAGCGGGCAGCAGTTGCCGGCGGTGACCCGGCCGTCCGGGCGGAACACGGGCTTGAGCTGCGACACCGCCTCCAGCGTGACGCCGGGGCGGGGGCCGTCGTCCTGCGACACGACCGTGCCGTCGGGCAGCGTCACCGGGGTGATCTCGCGCGCCCAGAAGCCGTTGGCGATGGCCTTCTCGGCGAGGTTCTGACTGCGTACGCCGAACTCGTCCATCTCCTGCCGGCTGATGCCCTTGATCTCGGCCAGGTTCTCGGCGGTCTGGCCCATCGCGATGTAGACGTCGGGCAGCGTGTCGTCGTCGCGGGGGTCGTGCCAGGTCTGGCCGCCCTCGGCGAACTTCGCGGTGCGGGCCCGGGCTTCGTCGTACTTCGGGTTCTCCCAGCCGCCGCCGACCAGCGCCTGCACCTCCGAGGGCAGTCCGTCGGAGCTGCCCCGGGCGTACCGGGAGACGGTCTCGACGCCGGCCGAGAGGAAGATGTCGCCCTCACCGGCCTTGATCGCGTGGAAGGCCATCCGGGTGGTCTGCAGCGAGGACGAGCAGTAGCGGGTGACGGTCGCACCCGGCAGGCCGTCCAGTCCGAGCTGGGTGGCGACGACGCGGGCCATGTTGAAGCCCTGCTCACCGCCGGGCAGCCCGCACCCGAGGTAGAGATCCTCGATCAGCGTGCGGTCGAGCTGCGGCACCTTGCTGAGCGCGGCGTCGATGATGGTGGTGGCAAGGTCGTCGGGACGCAGGTCCCGCAGGGATCCCTTGGCTGCACGGCCGATGGGGGATCGGGCGGTGGCGACGATGACAGCTTCCGGCATCTGCCTAATTTAACTGGCCGGTAACTTAGCCGGAAGTACAACTTCGTCACACACGCGTCATGTTCGACTACCAACCCGCCACGGCCCCTTAAGCCCCGGCAGCGGAAGCAGGCAGCTTTGTTGTCTCAGCCGGCCGGAGTCATCGCGGCTTTGACCACCGCCGGGTACAGGGCGTGCGCCCACACCCGGTAGCCGTCAGCCGACGGGTGGAAGCCGTCGTAGCAGAGCGTGCCCGCGTCGGCCCGGAACACGGCGCCCGTCTCGTCGCCGAGCTGGACAACCGAGCCGCCGGCAGCCGTGACCGCCTTGACCTGCGCCTTCGCCATGCGGCGGCCGAGCACCGCGGCGATCTGGCGCAGCGGTGGGGCGATCGCCCGCAGGGCGCCCAGGTCGGGGCAGGTGCCGACGACCACGCGTACGCCCGCCTCGCGCAACCGGCGCACGGCCGTGCCCAGCTGGGCCGCCGATTCCTCCGGGCTGCGCAGGCTGGTGGCGTCGTGCGCGCCGATCAGCACGACCGCGACGTCGGGGCGCTCGCCGAGCAGCGCCCGCGCCACCTGGGTGGCCAGGTCGGACGAGCGGGAACCGGCCACGCCCACGCTGGAGAGCAGCACGTGCCGCTCACCAACCTCGGCGCTGCCCTCGGCCAGCAGCCGGGCCAGGTGGCCGCCGACCGTCTCGCTCAGCCACTCGACCCCCACTCCGATCGCGGCCGAGTCGCCCAGCAGCACCAGGCGCAGGGGAGGGGCCGAGACCCGGCCCATCGACGTGCGGAGGGCCAGGCCCATGGTCGGCTTCGCGTAGCGCCGGGCCTTGGCCGCGAGGATCTCGCCGACCAGCAGGGCCGCGCCGCCCACCGTGCCGGCGAGCAGACCGGTGGCCGCCGCTTTGCCGATCCGTGCGTTCAGACCCGCCATCCCACTCGCCTCCCTGCGTTACGAAGCCGCGCTACGAAGCACTGCCCTGCCTTACGGAGCCGTGCTGCGAAGCACTGCCCTGCCTTACGGAGCCGTGCTGCGAAGCACTGCCCTGCCTTACGGAGCCGTGCTGCGAAGCACTGC
>NZ_JAMQOL010000027.1:0-50621 GCF_023717965.1 Paractinoplanes hotanensis
CCCTGCGTCACGAAGCATGCTGATGATCCTCTGGTGTCCACCCTACGGCGCTGGACGCCGAGCGGCCGCCGGGAACGGACTGCCCCTCCGCCCCGGGGGTCGCCGCCGCGCGGTGGCCGAACCACGTGCGCGGCTCGCCGAACCACGGGTGTCGGCGCAGCACCGCCCAGCGCCCGGCCGCACTGACCTCGGTGCCCGGCGCCTGGACCGCTTCCTGTGCGGCTTCTTCCAGACTTCGTACCCCTTCACCGCCGGTCAGAACCGTGCGGTCGTCCTCGCCGAGAGCGGCCATCAGGGTCGGCAGCACCACGGCGGCGGCCCGGGCATACCCCTCGGCCGAGGGGTGGAAACGGTCGGAGCTGAACATGCGTACGGGGTCGGCCTCGAACATCGGCCCGAGCAGGCCACCGATCGACACCGTACGGCCGCCCGCCTCGACCACCGCGATCGTCTGCGCGGCCGCCAGGTCGCGGCTCCACTTGCGGGCCAGCCAGCGCAGCGGCCGCTTGATCGGCTGGATCGCGCCGATGTCGGGACAGGTGCCGACGACCACCTTGCAGCCGGCCTCGCGCAGCCGGCGGACCGCGTCGCCCAGATGGTGCACGGCCGAGTCGCGGCCCGAGGCGTGGGTGACGTCGTTGCCGCCGATCAGGATGATCGCCACGTCGGGCGCGTGTTCCAGGGCCGCGTCCACCTGATAGGGCAGGCCGGACGACATCGATCCGACCACGGCCAGGCGGTGCAGGCGCACCGGCCGGTGCAGGCGGCGGGACACGCCGGTGGCCAGCAGCGCACCCGGCGTCTCGCGGGGCCGGTGCACGCCGTAGCCGGCGGCGGTCGAGTCGCCCAGGATGACCATGCTGATCGCCTTGCCGCCGAACTTCCCGCCGTACAGGCCGTCACCGCGCGGAGGCGGGGCCTCGGCCATCGGGATGATCCGGCGAGCGTCTGCGGCCTGGCGCAGCAGCACGCCGGCCGACACGGCGGTCACCGTGGCCAGCGTGCCCGTCACGCCGGCGAGGATCTGACCGGCCAGTTTGATCCGGCGCCAGTCCTGCGCGGAGATCTGAATGGTGCTCACGGGCTCCCTCGCTGTCGCTCGCGGTCCTCGAAGATCGGTTAACAGTGGGGAATTCGAGGCTATCGCGCGGCTGCGACAAGCAATCATGGCGGGCACAGGTCATGCTGGTGTAACCGGAAGGAGAACAGCATGGCGAAGACCCTGAAACGGACGGCGGCATTCACCACGCTCGCCAAGGCCCTGATGGCCGGGGCGCGCGGGGGCCCGTCCATCTCCACCCGCATCGCGGCCATCCCGCGCATGATGAAGGCGACCACCAAGGGCCAGTACGACGGCGGGATGCGGCTGGCCATGATGGCCGCGGCCACGGCGTACGTGCTGTCCCCGGTCGACGTCGTCCCCGAGATGTTCCTGTTCGTGTTCGGCCTGGCCGACGACGCCGTGATGGTCGCCTGGCTGGCCGGCGCGGTGCTGGCCGAGACCGAGCGCTTCCTGGAGTGGGAGAGGCAGCGGGACAACGTCGTCGTAGTCTGAGGTGTGCGCTATTACGACAACGTCGTCGACATCATCGGGGACACCCCCCTGGTCAAGCTGAACAAGGTCACCGAGGGCATCGCCGCCACTGTGCTGGCCAAGGTCGAGTACTTCAATCCCGGCGGTTCGGTCAAGGACCGGATCGCCCTGCGGATGGTGCTCGACGCCGAACGCGACGGGCTGCTGGGGCCGGGCGGCACGATCGTCGAGCCCACCAGTGGAAACACCGGTGTGGGCTTGGCCCTGGTCGCCCAGCAACGCGGTTACAAGTGCATCTTCGTCTGCCCCGACAAGGTCAGCGAGGACAAGCGGAACGTCCTGAAGGCGTACGGGGCCGACGTGGTGGTCTGTCCCACCGCGGTGGCCCCCGAAGATCCGCGTTCCTACTACAACGTCTCCGACCGGCTGGCCCGCGAGGTGCCCGGCGCGTGGAAGCCGGACCAGTACAGCAACGTCGCCAACCCGCGCTCCCACTACGAAGAGACCGGCCCCGAGCTGTGGAAACAGACCGACGGCCGGATCACCCACTTCGTGGCCGGCGTCGGCACCGGGGGCACGATCACCGGGGTCGGGCGCTATCTGAAAGAGCAGGGCCCGACCGTACGGGTGATCGGGGCCGACCCCGAGGGCTCGGTCTACTCGGGTGGCACCGGCCGGCCCTACCTGGTCGAGGGCGTGGGCGAGGATTTCTGGCCCACCACGTACGACCGTGAGATCGCCGACGAGATCATCGAGGTCTCCGACTCCGACTCGTTCGAGATGACCCGCCGCCTCGCCCGTGAGGAAGGCCTGCTGGTCGGCGGCTCGTGCGGCATGGCGGTGGTGGCGGCCCTCGAGGTGGCCCGCCGCGCCGATCCCGGCGACGTCATCGTGGTGCTGTTGCCGGACGGCGGCCGGGGCTACCTGTCGAAGATCTTCAACGACGACTGGATGGCCCGCTACGGCTTCCTGCGCACGGTGGAGGGCGCTCCCACGGTGGCCGACGCCCTCGAGGGCAAGGGCGGAACGATGCCGCCCCTGATCCACGTCCACCCGACGGAGACGGTGCGCGACGCGATCGACTACATGCGCGAGTACGGCGTCTCCCAGCTCCCGGTGCTGAAGGCCGAGCCGCCGGTGGTGACGGGCGAGGTGGCCGGATCGATCGCGGAGAAGGCCCTGCTGGACGCGTTGTTCACCGGCCAGGCCCACCTGCACGACACGATAGAGCGCCACATGGGCGACCCCCTCCCGATGATCGGCGGCGGTCAACCCGTGAGCGAGGCGGTCTCGATGCTCGAGAACGCCGACGCCGCGATGGTCCTCGTCGACGGCAAGCCGGCCGGGGTCCTCACCCGGCAGGACCTGCTCGCCCACCTGTCCTGACCGCTCGGGCCGGCGCGGTTCGCCGCGTCGGCCCACGCGGAAGGCCGGTGCGATGCTTCCCGACATGATCGAGCCCGGTAAGGCGATCGAGTCCGGCGAGGCGATCGACAAAGGCGAGGCGATCGACGAAGGCGAAGCGGGCAGCCTCCTGCTGGTCGCCATCGTGGACATGTCGCCGCCCCACGTCGCCGAGGGCAGAAGCTACGAGGACGCGGTGCTGGCGTTGCTCGCGCGGCATGACGGCACGCTGGAGTCCCGGCTGCACAGCACGGACGCGACAACGGAAGTCCACATGATCCGCTTTCGGTCCCGCGCCGGCTACGACGCCTTCATGGTCGACCCCGACCGCCTGGACCTGCGCGAACGACTCGGCGCGGCCGCGCCGACCACCCGGGTGATCGAGGTCGCCCAGAACCCGCGCTAGCGACGCGCGGCGGTCAGAAGCGGCCACCCCCGCCTCGGCGGCCGCCGCCTCCGCCGCTGCTGCTGGTGCGGCGGCCCCGGGAAGCGCTGCCGCCGAAGCCGCCGCCGTTCCAGCCGCCGTGGGAGCGGCCACCGCCGGAGAGGATGCCGCCCAGCACGGCGCCGGCGAAGGCCCCGGCATCGAAGCCGCTCTGGTGTCCGCCGCCGAAGCCGGAGCCGCCGCCCCAGCGCTGAACGTCCAGGTCGGCGGAGCGGCCGGCGTTCGCGGCAAGCCGCCGGGCCTGGCGGGCCTCGGCCAGAGCGGTCGCGGGATCGGTGGCGGCGACGCTTTCGGCGACCGAAAGGTGGCGGACCGCCTCGGAGAGCGTTGCCCGAGCCTCGGAGCGGACGGCTCCCCGGCGGGTGGTGATGAAATCGTTCGTGGCGGCCACCTCGGCCCGGGCCACGGGCAGTTCCTGGGCCAGCAGGCTGCGGTCGTGGGCCAGGCGTTCCGCGACGTCGCGTGCCTCGGCCAGGGCAGCGTCGAGCGCGGCGTCAGCCGTCTGCAGCCGGGCCACGGCCCCGACCGGGTCGGGGCGGTCGGCCGAGAGCGCCGCGCGTACCTCGGCCAGTGCCTGTTCGCCGCCGGTGATGGCCGCGGTCAGGCCGGCCGGCGCGACCGCGTTGCCGGTGAGGGCGGCCCGGCCGGCGGCGATCTCGCCGGTGATCTCGTTGATCAGGGAGTCGGCCGCGGCCCGGGCAGCGGGCAGATCGGCGGCGGCGCGATCGACGGCTCCCACAAGCTGGCCGGCCTGGTCGACGGCCTGTTCGGCGGCCCGCACGGCCAGCGCGGCCTCGGCCGGGCCGCCGCCTGGGACGCCCGACCCGGACGTCGTGGGGGTGCCCGGACCGGCCAGAGCCTGACGGGCTCGGATCAGCGCGGCATCGGCGAAGGCCAGGCGTTCGCGGGCCTGGTCGGCGTTGGCGGTGATCGCGGTGATCGTGCCGCCGGAATAGGCGGCGGCCAGCTGCTTCGCGGTGGCCTCGGTGGTCGGCAGGGCGGCCTCGATCGCGGCCCGGCGCTGGTCGATCTCGGTGGTGGCCTCGGCGGCCCGGCCCTCCAGATCCCGCAAGCGGTCGAAGGCCTCCGACTCGGCGTCCAGGCGGGCGTCCGCGCCCTCGCAGAGCGCGATGATCCGGGTCAGGGTGTCGCGTCGCTGGGTCACGTCGGGGCCGGGCACCTCGTCGAGCGTCATGCGCAGGCGGAAGGCCTCGGCCACGTCCTGCCGGGCGGACTCGAGCGCGGCCTGGAACGGAGCCGTCGCCTCCGCGCCGTACTGGGCGGCGGCCAGGGCCAGCTCGCGTTCGCCGGCCCGCAGGTCGTCGTCGAGCTCGATGAGCAGGGCGTTGGCCCGGGCCGTCAGCTCCTCGGTGGTCGGGCCCGCGGGCGCCGCCGGTGGCGTGCCGGCCGAGCCGGGCCGGGTGTGCGAAGCCGAGCGGCGCTTGCGCAGCCACATCAGGACGAGCACAACGACGACGATGATGCCCAGGACCAGGAAGATCCACCCGAAGCTGCTGGAACCGGCGGCGGCGTCGGTGTAGCCCCGCGCCCCGGCGATCACCGCGCCCGACCAGTCGCTGCGGCTCAGCGCCGGTTCGATGTCGTTCGCGGCGACCTCGGACAGCTCGCGGTCGCTGATCCGCGAGTCCTCGGGGAACGAGTAGGCGTACGCCCGGTCGGTGGTCGCCACCGCGAGCAGAGCGTCACGGTTGCCGAGGTCGCTGAGCCGCGCGGTCTCGTCGGTCCACTGCTGGGCCGGCGTGCCGTCGAACGAGTCGACCATGACCACGAACAGTTGGATGCCCGTGCGGCGTTGCAGCTCGGCCAGCGCCGCGTCGACGCCGCCGCGGTCGCTGAGGACGCCGGCCTGATCGGTCACCTGGGTGGCGAGCCGCTCGGGCGCCTGGGCCGCCGCGGGCCCGGCCACCAGCGCGACCACCCCGAGGGCGGCCAGCAGCAATACGACGCTTCGGCTCAGCTTCGATGTCACCAGCCCAACCTAGGCGTTGAAGCCCTGGAAGTCCGCAGCGATCCCGTCCGTGTGGATGACAAGCGACGGATCCAGCCCCCTGTGGACAACAAAGCGCGCGCCGGCGGGGAGAGCCGGCCCGGCGCCGCTCAGCCGAGGGGAGGATCGGCGGAACGGCGCAGGGAGGTCAGTTCATTTCGGCCGGGACGGTGACGACGTCGACCAAAGCGTTCTTGCGTAGCAGGGTCATCGGCAGGTCGGCGCCGATGGCGGGGCCGAGCATGAGGCGCTGCAAGGCCTGCACCGTCGTCGTCGGCCGGCCGCCGGCCGAGATGATGATGTCGCCCAGGTAGATGCCGGCGCTTCCGGCCGGGCTGCCGGGCACCACCTCGACCACGCGCAGGCCGAGCTTCTGACCCAGCCGGCCGGCCAGCGCGGGCGGCAGCGGAACCGGCACGCCGGCGACACCCAGCCAGGCCCGCCGGACCCGGCCGTTCGCCACCAGGTCGCCGACGATCGAACGGGTGGTGGCGTTGATCGGCACGGCCAGGCCGAGGCCGTATCCGGCCACCGCCGTGTTGATCCCCACGACCGTGCCGGTGGAGTCGGCCAGGGCGCCGCCGGAGTTGCCGGGGTTGAGGGCGGCGTCGGTCTGGATGACGTTGTCGATGATGCGTACGCGCCGCCCGTCGCGGGCCGGCAGCGAGCGGCCCAGGCCGGAGACGACGCCGGCCGTCACCGAGCCGGCCAAGCCCATCGGGTTGCCCACGGCCACGACGAGCTGGCCGATCTTCAGGTCGTCGGCGTTGCCGAGCGGGGCCGCGGGTGCGCCCGGGTTGTGCACCCGGACCACCGCGAGGTCGGAAAGGGGGTCCGCGCCGACCACGTCGAAGCGGGTTTCGGTGCCGTCGGCGAAGTCGGCTGTGCCGCCGGTCGCGCCGGCGACCACGTGCGCGTTGGTCAGCAGGAATCCGTCGTCGGTGAAGGTGACCGCCGAGCCGGCGCCCTGGCCGCGCGCCGTGCGCACGGAGAGGGCCGCGACCGACGGCAGCAGGCTGGTGGCGACGCCGGTCACCACACGGCTGTAGGCATCGAGCGCCTGTGATTCGACACCCGTGTGTTCGGTATCCATGGACCGTTCAACGCCGCCCCAGCGGCATCGATGCCCGTGCGTCGTCCGCCCACGGCGAACAGCGACCGGCCACGGCAGTCACGCTGGGTCGCGAGAGTCGCACAGAAAGTCCGACCGGAGGATGGCCGTGCGCTGTTGTATGGGTCGTGACGGACGATTGACGACCCGACCGCCACCCGCAAAGCCGACGAAAGGGTAGGGGAATGGTCATCGCCGACGAGACCGCACCGGCCGACATTGTGGACCGCCTGCTGTGGCGGGATGCCCAGCAGATGCTCGGCCGGCACGCGGAAGCGGGCATCGACGGCAACTGTGTCTGGTGTGGATGGCGGTGGCCGTGTGCGCCGCGGCGCCTCGCCCAGCGGGCCGAGATCGCGGCCCGGCGTCCCTGGCGGGAGGCGTGGACCGTCCGGCACGACCTGAACAGCGTCCGGGCCATGCGCGGCCCCGACGAGTACCGGCAGCCCTCGCCCAACCGCGGCTATTTTTCCTGAAAAAGGCCGAACAACTGCACAGAACCACCGACGTCGCCCGACAGCTTGACCTCCCCCGGCAGGCATGGCTACCCGGCCCGGGCCGGCGTCGTCCGGCGGTGAGTCCGCTGCGCCCCGCCAGCGTCGCGACTTCCCGCCCGCAGGGCCCGCCCTCGAACCGAATCAAGGACCGGCATGCCTCCGTCGGTCCAGCGTCTCCGGCCAGACGCGCCCCCGGTTCGGGCGGGATGGTTGGCGGGAGTGCGGGACCACAGGTTCCCCCGTTCCATCAGGTCTCGCGCTCCCGCCCAGCCAAGAAGCAGTCCGGCGCGCCATCAGGTCTCGCGCTCCCGCCCAGCCAAGAAGCAGTCCGGCGCGCAAGAAACGATCCGGCGCGCCCGACCCGGCAAGACCGGGCGCGCCGAACCATGGCGATGCGCCTGGGCCGTGACAGCGGCGGCGCACCACCCAACCGACTTCGCCCTGACGTGTGGCGGCCTGGGCGGCATCCGTAGTTAGGGTAGGCTAACCAAGGCTCAGGCGAAGGTCAACGAGTATCTGAGCTGGTCGACCGGTTCGCCGTTCACCGGCTCGTTGCGCGTCTGTCCGTCAGCCACCCAACCGCCCGCCTCGTAGAAGCGCCGCGCTCGTGAGTTGCCCGCCAGCACCCACAGCACGGCCCGCGAGCCGCCGATCTTCGCCAGCTTCCCGAGCGCGTCGACCATCAGCAGTCGCCCCACTCCCGATCCGACCAGCGAGGGCTCGACGTGGATCGCGTACAGCTCGGCGGCGTCCGGCGTCTCGGACGGTCCGACGTACGTGAAGCCGACGATCTCGGAATCCCGGTCGGCCACGGTCAGCACGTGGGTGTCGCGTTCCCAGCGGTACCGCTCGGTCCACCACTCGCCGAAGGCGTCAGCGGTCCGCAGCTCCAGAGTCTCGGGGGCGAGGATGCCGGCGTAGGCCGCGACCCTCGAACGCTGGTGCACCGAGCCGACCGCCATCAGGTCAGCTTCTTCCGCCGTACGCAGGGAAACGTGCATCAGCCGACGGTAGCCTCCCGCCGTGGGGGCAACCGGACGCGTCCCAGGTCCTCCGCGGCCACGATCTCGCCCGTGAACGACTGCCGCGCCTCGTCGAGGAACCGCGACGGATCCGGATAGCGCTGCGAGAAATGGGTCAGGACCAGCTTGCGTACGCCCGCGTCGCGCGCCACCGCACCGGCCTGGGCCGCCGTCAGGTGTCCCACCATGGCCGCCATCGCCGCGTCCTCGGTCAGGAACGTCGACTCGATGACCAGCAGGTCGACCCCGGCGGCGAGCTCGAACACGTTGTCGCACAGGCCCGTGTCCATGATGAAGGCGAAGCTCTGCCCGGGCCGCTCGACGCTGACCTGGTCGAGCGTCACGTCGCCGATCCAGCCGGTGCGGTTCAGCTCGCCGACCGCTGGCCCGGTGATGCCGTGCGCGGCCAGTAGCGACGGGACCATGCGGCGCCCGGCCGGTTCGTCCAGCCGATAGCCGTACGTGGGAAGGGAGTGCCGAAGAGGCAGCGCCGTCAGGCGCCCGGGCGGGATCGGCTGCGAGAAGCTCGCGCCCTCGATCGGCGAAGCCACGATCTCGGCGTTGTCCCAGTAGCTGGTGGCGTGCCGCAGCCGGTCGTAGAACTCCTGGCCGGCGGCCGGATAGTGGACCGTGACCGGGTGGGCCACCTTGTCGAGCGAGATGCGCTGCAGGATGCCGGGCAGGCCGAGGCTGTGGTCGCCGTGGAAGTGGGTGATGCAGATGCGCTTGATCGGGGTGACCGCGAGGCCGGCCATGAGCATCTGGCGCTGGGTGCCCTCGCCCGGGTCGAAGAGGATCACCTCGTCGTCCCAGCGCAGCAGGTAGCCGTTGTGGTTGCGGTGCCGCGTGGGCACCTGGCTCGCGGTGCCCAGGACGATCAGCTCGCGCACGTCAGGCCCCCGGTGGAGAAATGAAGCGACCCCTGGGGACTTCCGCACACGCATGCGCGGTCCGGTCGGACAAGGCCGGATCCCCAGGGGTCGGGTGGCTATCTGGTATTCGCCGCACCGCTGCCACACGGTCTCGACGTATTGCTACGAAGCTGTCGAGGACAGCGGCTAGCGGACAGCCACCTCACGAGTCCCGTTGCTATACAACTTCGGACCACCTCCCTTCACGTGTACGGTCACGTTAACCATCGGAGGCGGTGCTCGCCAACACTTTTTGAATCACTACAGACGCGGGAATACCCGGGGCGACATCTCGGTGCCCTCCACCGCCAGCGAGGCCGGCCCGACGATCAGCGGATCGGGCGTGCCGACGATCTCGGTGTCCTTGTTGTCGTAGTCGAAGCGGTTGAGGACGTGCCGCATCGCCTCGAGGCGGGCGCGCTTCTTGTCGTTGCTCTTCACCACGGTCCACGGCGCGTCGGCGGTGTCGGTGTAGAAGAACATCGCCTCCTTGGCCTCGGTGTAGTCCCCCCACTTGTCCAGGGAGGCGAGGTCGTTGGGGGAGAGCTTCCACTGCCGCACGGGGTCGACCTGCCGGATGGCGAAGCGGGTGCGCTGCTCGCCCTGGGTCACCGAGAACCAGAACTTCACCAGGTGGATGCCGGAGCGCACGAGCATCCGCTCCAGCTCGGGGGTCTGGCGCATGAACTCCAGATACTCCGCGCGGGTGCAGAAGCCCATGACCCGCTCGACGCCGGCCCGGTTGTACCAGGACCGGTCGAACAGCACGATCTCGCCGGCGGACGGCAGGTGCTTGATGTAGCGCTGGTAGTACCACTGGGTGCTCTCGCGCTCGTTCGGCTTCTCGAGGGCGATCACCGAGGCGCCGCGCGGGTTCAGATGCTCCATGAACCGCTTGATCGTGCCGCCCTTGCCGGCCGCGTCGCGCCCCTCGAAGAGGACCACCAGCCGCTCGCCGGTGCTCTTGCACCAGTTCTGCAGCTTCAGCAGCTCGATCTGGAGCAGGCGCTTGTGGTGGTCGTACTCGGCGCGGGGCATCCGCTCGTCGTACGGGTAGTCCTCGCGCCAGGTGTCGACCGGGCTGCCGTCGGCGTTGAGCAGCACGGGATCGTCGTCGTCATCGTCGGCGACCCGGTAGCCGCCCAACTCCGCGACCGGTCCGTCGTAAGGGCTCGTGGTGAGGTCCTCGTGGTGACCGTTGTGCCGTTCCGGCTGTTCCGGCTGTTCCTGGTGTTCCTGATGTTCCTGCTCCGCCTCGGACTGCATGGCTCATTTACTACCCAGAACGAGTGACCGTTCAACGAGCCGGAAGGTGAACAATCAGCCCAGCCACTGGCGGAAGCGAGTCTCGCGCGACGTTTCCACAACCACCGGCAATTCGGCGTACGTGTCCTTGCCCACCTGCTCCTGCCGGGCCCACAGCACACCGAACCAGAAGCTGTCCTGCCCCAGCTCGTGCAGCAGTTCCCGGGCGACGACCGAATCCTGGTGCGCGCCGAGCACGTCCTGCAGCTCGGTCAGCGCGTCGACCAGCTTCTTGGCGGGCTTGCCGGCTGTGGGCTGGAAGACCTCGACCGCGTACCGGGCCCGCTTGTAGGCCTTGCGGGCGTCGTGCAGCTCGTGGTCCTCGCCGTGGGCCAGCGCCTCGTCGAGCAGCCCGTCGGCCTTGGCCAGGCTCTTGGCGGCCCGCCGGATCGGGTCGGCCTCGGCCGTCTCCTGCGCGGCGAGCTGGTCGATGCGGTCGAGCAGGGTGAGGTAGCGCTCGCTCTCGAGCGCCTCGTCGAGCGCGGCCCGGCCCTCAGCCACCTGGGTGTCGAGATGCTCGCGGATGCGGGCGGCGACCGGGCGGAACTGCTCGCCGGCCTCGTCCAGCCCGGCCAGCAGCTTCCCCTCCTGCACCTGGCCGTCGCGCACCTGGCCCAGCAGGTCGGCCAGCCACTTCAGCTCGTCGTTGAGGTCGGCCGCGTCGGGAAAGGTGCGCTTGAACGTCTTCAGGGTGCTGCGCAGGCGCCGGGTGCCGACGCGCATCTTGTGCACAGCCTCGGGGTCGCCGCGACGGACACCCGGGTCGTAGCCGGTGATGGCGTCGCGCTGCTCCCGTACGTACTGAAGAACCGGGCTCTTGGTCTTCTTCGGCGCGGACGGCTTGGGCTGGCCGCCGACGGCGCGCGAGACCTTGGACGGGCCCTCGGCCGGGGTGGCGCCCGCCTTGAACAGCACCTTCTCGACGGCGGCGAGCAACTTGGGGCTGCCGTCGACCAGCTCGACCTCGACCTCCTGCCAGCGCTGCTCGCGCCCGTCGGTCTCGGCGGTCACCTGGTCCTGCGCGACGAGGGCGAGCGTGTTGCCGTCGGCGTCGCGCAGCGGAGTCTCGACCCGATGGGTGCGCAGGCGGGCGATCGGCCGCAGCCCCTGGCGGCGCACGATGGCGCGGACCTGGCCGACCAGCTCGTCCGGAACGGTTTCGGGCTTGCCGTTGAGGGGAAGGCGGTGCTCGGTGCGGTTCGCGCCGTCGCCGGGTGTCTTCAGATGCCAGCCGGCGTCGCTGCCGCCGGTGCGCCGGCGGAGCGTGCGGCGGTGCCGCATGAGGGCGAAGTCGTCGGTGTCGAAGTAGGTGGCGTCGAGGTCGTGCGTCTCGGCGCCGTCGGTGCTGCTGATGCCTGCCTTGCCGGTCAGATCGGGAAGCCGAAACTCGGCGGGCACGTCGTATTTACGCTCTGTTTCGGTCGCGATCTCCATGCGTTAATACTGCCCGAACGGGTGACCTTCATACAGACCAAGTTCTTGGCAGGTTGTGCACAGCCGGACCACAGATACCGCTGGCACCGTCGTCGCTATGGAGAAGTCAGAACGCCGGCCCGTCTCGCTGGCCGGCCTCGGCCTGATCAGCGCCGGCGCGGTGCTCGGCCTCGCGCTGGCCGGGCCCGCCGCGGCTGCCCCGTCGTCCTCGCCGCCGGCGCAGCCCGCCGGCCAGTCCCAGTCGGCCCCCGACGACGACAAGAATTAGGCCGCCATCGGGCGCCCGCCCAGGCTGCGCAGATAGAGCGCGCGCGAGTAATGGGCCGAGGCGGCCCCGTAATACATGGTGGCCAGCCCGACGTAGAAGCCGTTGTTGGTAATGGCGTTCTTCGCATTGGTCGAGGCTGACCAGCGGATCTCCGCGTCCGACTCGCTGATCCCCTTGCGGATGCAGCGCAGCCGGTTCATCTCCTTGCCGGTCTTCCAGGTCTCGAGCGCCGCTTCCGCCTCGCGCATCGACTCCTCCGCCTGCTCGGCAAGCGACTCGGCAAGACTCCAGGCGCGCCGCTCCTCGTCGTTGTAGAAAATCGGCATGGCTTCACCTCCCGCACCACCGCTGACCCTTCCCAGTGTGCGAACGATGTCGGGACATGTCGATCTTTTACACTCCGAGGCGTGAAAACAGCCCCCGGTAGTTGCCGGGGGCCCGGACGCTTGAATCAGACGGTGCGGGATGGTTGCCGCAGAAATCAAGCGATCGACCGCGTAAGATCTTCGATGGGAAGAACCTCCGACATTTTCGCCGAATCTGTCGAGGAAAACACTTCCATCGAATTAATCCGTCGGCGTCCGCCACGACGCCGGAGGATTGGGGAGCGACCATGAACGTCACCGTTATCGGTTCCGGCAACGGAGGCATGGCTGTCGCCTTCGACTGTGCTCAGCAAGGTCACCGGGTCTCGCTGTACTCCCGAGCCGAACACGCTCACGAGAACATCGAGGCAGTCGGGGCGAAGGGCGGCATCACGAGCCAGGGACGGCTGGAGGGCTTCGCGCCGGTTGCGTACGCCGGTACGGACATCGAAGCCGCCATGGAGGGTGCCGAGGTCGTCTTCGTGGTCGGGCCCGCGTTCGCCACCGAGCCCTTCGGTCGCGACCTCGCACCTCACCTGCGTACCGGGATGACCGTGGTGATCTGTCCCGGATCCTGCGGCGGCGCCCTCGCCTTCAAGCGGGCCGCAGGTTTGGCGGTGCACGACGACAACATCATCGTCGGGGAGACCAGCACCCTTCCGTACGCGTGCCGGGCCGACGGCCAGGGCAACGTCCATGTATTCCACAGGTTCGACACAGGCCTCTTCGCCGCGGCCGTTCCTCGGTCGGGCAACGGCAAGCTGCTGGAGACTCTCAGGCGAATCTATCCCTCGACCACCGAGGCGGCCACGGTCCTCCAGACGTCTCTGCAGAACGGCAACCCCGTCATCCACCCCGCGGTGACGCTCATGAACGCCGCCCTGCTGGAGCGGACCGGCGGCGACTTCCTCTTCTACGAGGAGGGTGTCACCCCAGCTGCGGGCCGTCTGATGGAAGCTGTCGACACCGAGCGTCTCGCCATCGCGACGGCGCTCGGCGTGACGATCCTGTCCGAGCCGGATATCGGTGTGGAGCAGGGCTACATGACCGAGAGCAACTACACGACCGGGTACTCCCGCGCGCCCGGCTTCCGCGGCATCAAGGCCCCGACTGCCATCGACTCGCGGTACCTCACCGAAGACGTCGGCTACAGCCTGGTCTTCTTCACCGATTTGGCACGCCGACTCGCAGTGCCCACCCCGACGATGGACGCGATCATCGAGATCACCTCCGTCGTCCTCGCGCGCGACCTGCGTGCGGAAGGAGCCCGAACGATGAGTTCTCTGGGACTCGACGACCTGAACGCCGAGCAGCTGACCAACCTTTGAGAACAGGCGCCGAGGCCTCATCGCTGCCCGGTCAGCCGAGCCGGCATGAGCGTGCGGATCGAGGCGGACCCGGCGATCCGGCCGGATCTCGCGACTCGTGCCGGACGGCGCGCTCCTGGTGGTACCGCCTGGGCGACCCGGCGAACGACAGCATGATTGAGGGCGGCGGAACCTGGATCCGGTCCGCGGAGTTCCGGGAAGCGTTCTCCCGCGCCCGGCGACCCGGCCATCGTCGCACGAGACGGGCACCCGATGCGGATGCCCGTCCGTTGCCGCAGGTCAGTTCGTGCGGGCCACGCCCACCGGGCAGGTCATGCCGTTCGGCCCATGATTGCAGTACCCGTTCGGGTTTTTATCACTTGAAAGGTACTGCTGGTGGTAGTCCTCGGCGTAGAAGTACGCGCCGAGGGGGCGGATCTCGGTGGTGATCTGGCCGTGGCGGGCCGCAGTGACCACCGGCTGGAAGGCCTCCAGGGACTCCCTCGCGATGCGGGCCTGGTCGTCCGTGGTCGTGTAGATCGCGGAACGGTACTGGGTGCCCACGTCGTTGCCCTGGCGCATGCCCTGGGTCGGGTTGTGGTTCTCCCAGAAGGCCTTGAGCAGGTCCTCGTACTGGATCTTGCTGGGGTCGTAGACGACCTGGACCACCTCGGTGTGGCCGGTGGAGCCGGAGCAGGTCTCCTCGTAGGTCGGGTTCTTCGTGAACCCGCCCGCGTAGCCGACCGAGGTCGAGTAGACCCCGGGCAGCTCCCAGAAGATGCGCTCGGCACCCCAGAAACATCCCATTCCGAAGACCGCGACCTGGAAGCCGGCCGGCCACGGTCCCTTGAGCGGGGTGCCCAGCACGGTGTGCTTGTCGGCGACCGGCATCTCGAGGGGGCGGCCCGGCAGGGCCTGGTCGGGGGTAATCAGTTCGAGCTTCTTGTGCCGCAGGAACACGGTCACTCCCTTCATCCGCCAGGTGTAACGCCGGGGGCGGCCGCTTCCTTACCCGAGTTCTTTCGCGATGCGCGAAGCAAATGACGCCGCCTCGTCGTCGCTCTCGTACTTGTGCCGGGGCCAGAAGAAGCCTCGCAAACCGTCGCCCTTGGTCCGCGGCACGACGTGGAAATGCAGATGGGCTACCGACTGCGAGACGACGTTGTTGTTCGCCACAAACGTCCCCTGTGCGCCCAGGGCTGCCGGAACCGCGGCGGCCACCCGCTGCACAAGCCCGAAGAATCCGGGCAGATCCGCGGCCGGAAGGTCGGGCAACGTCACCACGTGGGCGCGGGGGACGATCAGCACGTGGCCCTTGAACACCGGCCGGGTGTCGAGGAACCCGACCCCGTCCGGCGAGTCGATGACCTTGAAAGCGGGCACCGAGCCCGCCACGATGTCGCAGAAGACGCAGGATGCCACCAGGTGAGACTAGCCTTGCCGAACATGACGGCTAACGACTACGGGTTCGACACCCTCGCCATCCACGCCGGCCAGGATCCGGACCCCCGGACCGGGGCGGTCGTGCCTCCGATCTACCAGACGAGCACGTACGCCCAGGACGCCGTCGGCGCGCCCCGGCTCGGCTACGAATACAGCCGCTCCGGCAACCCCACCCGCGACGCCCTCCAGGAGTGCCTGGCCGCGATCGAGGGCGGCCGCCGCGGCCTGGCCTTCGCGAGCGGTCTCGCGGCCGAGGACACGCTGCTGCGCGCGGTGTGCCGGCCCGGTGACCACGTGGTGATCCCCGATGACGCGTACGGGGGAACGTATCGTCTCTTCGCGAAGGTGGCCGAGAACTGGGGTCTGGACTGGACGGCCGTCGCCCTCGACGACCTCGACCAGGTGCGCGCCGCTTTCCGGCCCGGCGTGACCAAGCTGATCTGGGCCGAGACGCCGACGAACCCGCTGCTGAACATCGCCGACATCGCGGCGCTGGCCGGGCTGGCCCACGAGTACGACGCCATGCTCGTGGTCGACAACACGTTCGCCTCCCCCTACCTGCAACAGCCGCTCTCCCTGGGCGCCGACGTGATCGTGCACTCGACCACGAAGTACCTGGGCGGACACTCCGATGTGGTCGGCGGGGCGCTGGTCACCGCGAACGACGAGCTCGGCGAGCAGCTGGCCTTCCACCAGAACGCGATGGGCGCGGTCAACGGCCCCTTCGACGCGTGGCTCACGCTGCGAGGCATCAAGACCCTGGGCGTACGGATGGAGAGGCACTGCGACAACGCCGAGCGCATCGTCGGATTCCTCCGTGAGCACCCGGCCGTCACCGAGGTGCTCTATCCGGGCCTCGAGACGCACCCCGGTCACGAGGTCGCGGCCAAGCAGATGCAGCGCTTCGGCGGCATGGTGTCGTTCCGCGCGGCCGGCGGTCAGGAAAAGGCCATCGACGTCTGCAACCGGACAAAGCTCTTCGTGCTCGCGGAGTCGCTGGGCGGGATCGAGTCGCTCATCGAGCACCCCGGCCAGATGACACACCTGTCCGCTGCGGGTTCGGCGCTTGAAGTCCCCGCCGATCTCGTGCGACTGTCTGTCGGCATCGAAACCGTTGACGATCTGCTCGCCGACCTGGAGCAGGCATTGGGCTGAGGTAAACGGAGAGGCAATGAGCGACGGTACGACCTGGGTAGGCGCGACAGCCAAGCAGATCTCCCGTGCGGTGCGGCGCGGTGACGCGACCGCCACCCAGGTCGTGGCCGACCACCTGGAGCAGATCGCGATCACCGACCCCACCCTGGACGCCTTCCGGGTGATCCGGGGCGGCGAGGCCATCACCGAGGCCGAGAAGGTCGACGACCAGGAGGACCTGGCCAACCTGCCGCTGGCCGGGGTGCCGGTAGCGGTCAAGGAGAACACCGCCGTCGCCGGCCTGCCGACCTGGAACGGCTCGGCCGCGGCCCGTACGCCCGAGGTGGCCGAGGACGACCACGAGGTGGTCCGGCGGCTGCGCGGCGCCGGGGCGATCGTGGTCGGCACCACGCGCATGCCCGAGATGGGCCTGTGGGCGGTCACCGACGAGGGCGAGGGCGTCACCCGCAACCCCTGGGACCGCGACCGTACGCCGGGCGGCTCCTCCGGCGGGGCGGCGGCTGCGGTGGCGGCCGGGCTGGTGCCGATCGCCCAGTGCAACGACGGGCTCGGCTCGATCCGGATCCCCGCGGCCTGCTGCGGGCTGGTCGGCCTGAAGCCCGGGCGCGGCGTCGTCCCGTCCGACCTGGGCATCACCAACTGGTACGGGCTGGTCGAGAACGGCGTGCTGACCACCACGGTCTCGGATGCCGTCCTGGGCTTCTCGGTGCTGGCCGGCCGCGATCC
Source organism: Paractinoplanes hotanensis (assembly GCF_023717965.1). Classification (NCBI taxonomy): domain Bacteria; kingdom Bacillati; phylum Actinomycetota; class Actinomycetes; order Micromonosporales; family Micromonosporaceae; genus Paractinoplanes; species Paractinoplanes hotanensis. Next base: position 16,936 of record NZ_JAMQOL010000027.1, read on the forward strand.
GATCAAGCTGGTCGAGCCGAGCCGGCTGCGGGTCGGGGTCTCGGTGAAGTCACCGCTGGCGGGCGTACGGCCCGACGAGCCCAACGCCTCGGCCGTCACCGCGGCCTCGAAGCTGCTCGTGCAGGCCGGGCACGACACGGTCGTGGCCAACCCGCCGTACCCGCAGACGCTGGGCATCGGCACCCTGGCCACCTGGTTCGCGTCGGCCTACCGCGAGTCCGCCGACTACCAGCTGGCCCAGCTCCAGCCGCGCACCCGGCAGCACATCCGCCTCGGCAAGTGGGCTCTGCGGGCCGGCCTGGTGCGCCAGTCGCAGCGGGACGCCTATCGCGAGGCGGCGATCCGGTTCTTCGCCGACAACTCGCTCGACCTGTTGCTCACCCCGGCCCTGGCCGGCGCGCCGCCGCTCGCCGAGGGCCACGCGGGCGGGTCGTGGTGGCGGAACATGTCGGCCAGCATGAGGTACGCCCCGTACGCCGGCGCCTGGAACGTCGCCGGGCTGCCGGCCATCGTCGTCCCGGTCGGCACCCGGCCCGACGGACTGCCCCTGGGCATCCAGCTGGTCGGCCCGCCCGACTCGGAAGCCCTGCTCCTGGCCGTGGCGGGCCAGTTCGAGGTCCTCAATCCCTGGCAGCGGGTCGCCTACTGAGCCTCACCGCGGCGGAAGACCGATGCCAAAATCGCAAGGACGAGGGGAGTGGCAGCATTCGGGGAATGAATGGTGCCCCCCACCCGCTCGATCTGCTCGCGCCGGCCGACATCGAGGCCGCGCGCGAGCTGCTGACCGGCGTGGCCAAGAAGACCCCGCTGATCCCGTCGCGCCCGCTCTCCGAGATCACCGGCACCCCGGTCTGGCTCAAGTGCGAGAACCAGCAGCGCGCCGGCTCCTACAAGGTCCGCGGCGCGTACACCCGCATCGCCCGGCTCTCCGACGCCGAGCGGGCCCGCGGGGTCGTGGCAGCCAGCGCCGGCAACCACGCGCAGGGTGTCGCGCTGGCCGCCGAGCTGCTCGGCACGCGGGCCACGGTGTTCATGCCCGAGGGGGCGCCGCTGCCCAAGGTCACCGCGACCCGGAACTACGGCGCCGCGATCGAGTACGCGGGCACGGCCGTCGACGACTCGCTGGAGGCGGCGCGTGACTTCGCCGACCGCACCGGCGCCGTGCTGATCCATCCCTTCGACCACCCGGACGTCATCGCCGGTCAGGGCACCGTCGGCCTCGAGATCCTCGAGCAGTGCCCCGAGGTGACCACGATCGTCACCGCGGTCGGCGGCGGCGGGCTGATCTCGGGCGTGGCCGTCGCGGCCAAGGCGTTGCGACCGCAGATCCGGGTCGTCGGGGTGCAGGCGAGCGGCGCCGCGGCGTTCCCGCCCTCGCTGGCCGCCGGCTCGCCGCAGAAGCTGGCGCGGGGCGTCACGATCGCCGACGGCATCAACGTGCTGCGGCCCGGGGAGCTCACGTTCGCGCACGTCAGCAAGCTCGTCGACGAGATCGTGACGGTCAGCGACGAGGATTTGTCGGCGGCCCTGCTGGTGCTGCTGGAGCGGCACAAGACGGTGGTGGAGCCGGCCGGGGCGGCGGGCGTCGCGGCGCTGCTGACCGGCGCCTACGCTCCGGCCGAGGACGGCCCGGCGGTGGCTGTGCTCTCCGGCGGCAACATCGACCCGATGCTGCTGATGCGCGTGATCGAGCACGGGCTGGCCTCGGCCGGGCGCTTCCTGCGGCTCGCGGTGCGCTGCACCGACCGGCCGGGCGAGCTGGCGCGGCTGCTGGGGCAGATCGCCGGGCAGCGGGCCAACGTGGTCGACGTGGCCCACTCGCGGCAGAGCCCGCGGCTCAGTTTCGGCGAGGCCGAGGTCGCGCTCTCGGTCGAGACCCGCGGCCCGGACCACTCGGCCGCGCTGATCAGCAGTCTGCGCGACTCGGGCTACCGGGTGGCGCTGCTGGCCGACCACACGCCCTGATGAACGAAGGCCCGCGGCAGATTGCGCCGCGGGCCTCTCGCTGCGGGCTCAGCCCTCGAACGGGCCGAACTTGACCACGGTCACCTTGATGTCGGAGCCGCTGGGCGCCGTGTAGGTGACGGTCTGGCCCTCGGACGCGCCCAGGATGGCCGTGCCGAGCGCCGACTCCGGGCTGTAGACCGTGAGGTCGGTGGTCGAGGAGATCTCGCGCGAGCCGAGCAGGAACGTCTCGGTGTCGCTCTGGTCGTCGTCGAAGTAGATCGTGACGACCGAGCCCGGACCGACCTTGTCAGCGGTGGGAACCTCGCCGACCTCGGAGTTGCGGAGGAACTCCTTCAAGTAGAGGATCCGGCCTTCCTGCCGGCTCTGCTCCTCGCGGGCAGCGTGGTAGCCGCCGTTCTCGCGGAGGTCCCCCTCCTCGCGACGCGCATTGATCTCCGCGGCGACGGCCGGACGCGCGGCGATCAGCTCGTCGAGCTCGGCCTGCAGCCGGTCGTGAGCGTCCTGAGAGAGCCAGGTCTTGGGCGCCTCTGAACTGGACACGGGCGGTCTCCTTGCTGGAACGGGGGCACGTCATTAAATGGAAAACGCCCAGCACCACTGGACGGGATGCTGAACGGAGCGAATCACCAACCTTACCAGCGGTATGCGCGCCGCCGGTTTCGTGCGATCTTGTGCGGATTCCTCAGGCCGGTGGCCGGCAGCTCAGGACATCCCCGACGCTGGCCCGGGCCGTGGTGGGCACCGTCTCCTTCGCGTCGATTGTCGTTTCGTTCCCGGTGGGTCGCACGACGACTGTCCGCCGCCCGACCTCGAAGCCGTCGTAGTCGCGGGCGCGCAGCACGCACTCGGCTGGTTGGCCGGCCGGGACGCGCACCTTGAACTCGATGCTCAGCACGGCGGCCGACGGCTCGTCCCAGCCGACGATCTGCGGCTCGTAGTCGGTCCGGCCGAACTGCTGGAAGAGCCGCACCGAGAGCAGCAGCGAGGCCGCCACCACGACGATGAGCACGACGAGCGGCAGCACCGATCGGCGGCGGCCGGACCGGCGCCGTCCGTAGCGGCCCGGCGGGAACACCGGGTCTGTGGTGCGCGTCTCGCTCACCTCGGCACCTCTCGTGCGTTTCTTGTCGGGGGGATCCGCAAGAATGGCAGGGTCCATCTTCGCAGCCGACACCGGCCCGCCTGCCGCGGGTCAGGTACAAGGAGTTTCTGTGGCTGAGCAGTTGCGTCTCATGGCGGTGCACGCGCACCCCGACGACGAGTCCAGCAAGGGCGCCGCCACCATGGCGCGTTACGTCGCCGAGGGCGTTCGGGTGATGGTCGCGACGTGTACCGGCGGCGAGCGCGGCAGCGTGCTCAACCCCAAGATGGACCGCCCCGACGTGCTCGAGAACATCACCACCATCCGCCGCGCCGAGATGGACGAGGCGCGCGCGATCCTGGGCGTCGAGCAGGCGTGGCTCGGCTTCATCGACTCGGGCCTGCCCGAGGGCGACCCGCTGCCCCCGCTGCCCGAGGGCTGCTTCGGCCTGCAGGATCCGGAAACGGCCGCCATCCCGCTGATCAAGCTGATCCGTGAGTTCCGCCCGCACGTCATGACCACCTATGACGAGAACGGCGGCTACCCCCACCCCGACCACATCATGTGCCACAACGTCTCGGTGGTGGCCTTCGACAAGGCCGGCGACCCCGAGGCGTATCCCGAGCTGGGTGAGCCGTGGCAGCCGATGAAGCTCTACTACAACTCGGGGTGGACGAGGGCGCGCATGCTCGCCCTGCACGAGGGCATGCTGGCGGCCGGGCTCGAATCGCCCTACGGCGAGTGGCTCGAGAAGTGGAACGACCGGGAGGACCGGGGCGACAAGATCACCACCCGGGTCGAGTGCGGCGAATACTTCGAAGTCCGCGACAACGCTCTGCGCGCCCACGCGACCCAGGTCGACCCCGACGGCTTCTGGTTCAAGATTCCGCTCGAGCTCCAGCAGAAGGTGTGGCCGACCGAAGACTTCGAGCTGGCCCGCTCCCTGGTCGACAGCCCCGTTCCCGAGTCCGACCTGTTCGCGGGCATCCGCGAGTCGGTCGAGGCCCGCTGAGACTCCTTCGACCACCCGCCCGCCGCCCATCAGCAGCCTGAAGGCCTAAACTCGGCCCATGGACATCACCGTCGCGGTCAACAACTTCGGCGACACCCGCTCGGGCGGCCTGGCCGGCCCGATGGGGTTGTTCGTCATCGTGCTCATGTCCATAGCGACTGTTCTGCTGATCCGCAACATGAACAAGCGCTTGCGTCGGCTTCCCGACAGTTTTCCTGACGTGAAGCAGACGCAGCGTGAGGCCGAGATCGCCCGGCTCAATGCGGATCTCGAACGTTCCGGCGCCGGTGAGGCGGCGTCAGACGTCGAAGCGGATCGATCCTCGGCGGCCGGCGCCGCCACGGATAACGAGGTCACGGGCTTTACTACGCAGGGTGACGGCGGCTCCGCCGACGGCGACAACCGTCGCGTTTGACCACGTCGGGGGCGGTTCTCGCTCGACGGTGGACGACACACACCGTATTGGTCTGACGTAAGGGCGATACGCGTCGTGCGTCAAGCCCTGTTCTGTTCATCGGTATTGATTTAGCCTTCCGCCGGGGGCTTAACCGCCCCTGATCCCTGCGCGGAAGGGGGCGCCGAAAATGACCATTCCCCGCCCCCCGTTTTCTCCACTGCAGATGCACGTGCATCCGCGAGTGCCGCTGCTCAAATGGGGTTTTCCGTGACCGCCCGGCCGGTTACCGAGGCTCCCGTCCGCCGCTCCTTCAGCGACGCGGCGGGCCTCGCCGGTCGCTCCCGCGGGGTGCGTGCGCTCACCGTCACGGTGATCGGTTCGGCCGTGCTGCTGGCCGTCCTCGGTGTCCTCCTGCCGATCGGCCGTCCGGCCGACCGTCCGATGACTCCGGTCGTCGGCGCCGCGCTGGCCGTGGCCGTGATCATCGCTGGGCAACTGGCCCGCCTGCGCTTCCGGCTCGGCCGCGGCATGGTCTCGGTCAGCTGGGGCGAGGCCGCCTTCATCATCGGTTTCGTGGTGGCGCCGCCCGGCTGGTTGCCCGCGGCCACTCTGGCCGGCGCGCTTCTGGCCTGGGCACTGCTGTCCTGGTGGGATTCGCACCGCAATGCCGCGGAACTGGCCCACCTGGCTGCCTCACTGAGCCTCGGGGCAGCCGGCGCCACCGCGGTGACGGTTCTGGTGGCGGGTGACGCGGCGGTGCTCAGCACGCGCATGACGATCGGTCTGCTGGCCGGCGCGCTGACCTACCTGCTCATCACGTTCGGCCTGGCCACGCTCACCCTCAGCCTGCACCGGGACGCCACGGCCCGGCAGATCCTGCTGCGGGCCTCGTACGCGAAGATCCCGATGTTCGTCGGCAACGTGGTGGTCGGCCTGGCCGCGTGCCACGCCATCGTCGACGGCCCGCTCTGGCTGCTCGCGTTCGCGCCCGGGCTCTGGCTGCTCCAGCGCACCTACCGATTCCACCTGCGCGCCGAGGAGGAACGCCGCATGTGGGAGTCGTTCTCGGCCGCCACAGCGACGCTGCCCGGCGGCACCGAGGCCGAGGTGGCCCGGGCCGGTCTGACCGCGGCCCTCGAAGTCTTCGGTGCCCGCCGGGTCGAGATCGAGGTGCGCGGCGGCGACGGCGAGCGCCGCTACGCCGAGGACGGACCCGGCCTCGACAACGCGATCGCCGGGCTGCCCGGCCCCGCGATCACCCGGACCATGGCGGTGGCCGGCGACCCGATCGGCGAACTCACCGTCTGGCTGTCCGGCCCCACCCTGCCCGCCCCGCGCGACGAGGCTGCCATCTCGGCCTTCGGCGACGCTCTGGCCGGGGCACTGCACGACGCGTCCACCCGCAGCCGGCTGGCCGGACTCGAGCAACAGATCACCCAGGACCTCACCAAGGACAGGCTGACCGGTTTGCTCAACCGCAGCACGCTCCTGACCGACGGCGACCGGCTGCTGCGCTCGTTCGACCGGCAGCGTCCGGTCGCGCTGCTGCTGCTCGACATCAACGACTTCCGCGAGGTCAACGGCACCCTGGGCCACCGGCACGGCGACGAGGTGTTGCGCGTGGTGGCGGAGCGGCTGACCGAGCTGTCCCGCGCCGGCGAACTGGTGGCCCGCACCGGCGACGACGAGTTCGCCCTGCTCATCCCGACCGTGACCGCCCTCAGCGACTCCGCCGCGCAGCCGCACGAGCAGCCCAGCCCGCTGCCGGCGGTCCTGCGCCGCGCCCGCGAGCTGGTCGAACACCTCATCCGGCCCATGGAGGTCTCCGGGGTGCGGCTCGCCGTCGAGGTGGCGATCGGGGTGGCGGTCAGCCCGGCCGGCGGGGTCGATCTCGGCGAGCTCGTCCGGCGGGCCTCGCTCGCCCTCAACCAGGCCAAACGGCAGCAGCTGGCGGTCAGCGCGTTCGACCCCGGCCAGGACGCGGTCACCACCGACGCGCTCGCCCTACTGGCCGAGCTCCAGGACGCCCTGGCCGCCGACGACCAGATCCTGCTGCACCTCCAGCCCGCGGTCGACCTGATCACCGCCGCTCCGACCGGCGCCGAGGCCCTCGTACGCTGGCGGCATCCCCGCCGCGGGCAGCTCTCACCCGGCGATTTCGTACCCGCCGTCGAGCACTCGGCCGAACTGCAGACGGCGTTCACGGCGCGGGTGCTCGACCTGGCGCTCGAAGCCGCGGGCAGCTGGCAGGCCGTCGGCATCGACGTGCCGGTCTCGGTCAACGTCTCGGCCCGCAGCCTGCTCGACCCCGGCTTCCCGGCCCAGGTCGCCGAGGCGCTGCGCCGCCACCGCGCGCCCGCCTCCTACCTGGTTCTCGAGATCACCGAGTCGGTGGCGGTCAGCCAGGAACGCATCGTCGACGAGGTGCTCGCCGAACTGCGCGACATGGGCGTCCAGCTCTCCCTGGACGACTTCGGCACGGGCTACTCCTCCCTGGCCATAGTCACCCGCGTCCCGGTCGACGAAATCAAGATCGACCGCTCCTTCGTCGACGACATGATCGAGTCCCCGGCCGCCGAGGCCGTGGTCCGCGGCGCCGTCGAGCTGGGCGCCCGGCTCGGCGTCCGCGTGGTGGCCGAGGGCGTCGAGACGATCGAGCAGCGGGCCGCCCTCATCGCCCTCAACTGCCCCACCGCTCAGGGCTACCACTTCTGCAAGCCCATGCCCGCCGACAAGATCGTCCAAGCGCTCACCGCCCTGGCCGAGGCCGCCCCGGCCAACATCCGTCCCCTACGCGCCGACGACGCCTCCTGAGGTTTACCTATATGGCCTCCTGCACTTCTCTGGTCGCGCTCACGAGTTAGTTCTGAACTTATTCAGAACTTCCCGCATGTGATGATGTGACAGGTGAGCTGGCCTCGAAGTTGTCAGCCCTGCCCTCAACGACGTGACTCGCTCGGTCGGGGGATGTCCGCGCGCGTAACCCCTAACACGGCCTGCCCGCGGGCCGGTGGCGGCCGCAAGTGAGAGGCTAGGGGCATGGCCAACCGTCTCGCCGGGGCTACCTCGCCCTACCTGCTTCAGCACGCCGACAACCCCGTCGACTGGTGGGAATGGTCGCCGGAGGCGTTTGCCGAGGCGAAACGGCGGGATGTGCCGGTGCTGATCTCGGTGGGGTACGCGGCCTGCCACTGGTGTCACGTGATGGCGCACGAGTCCTTCGAGGACGAGCAGGTCGCCCGGCTCATGAACGACGGCTTCGTGGCGATCAAGGTCGACCGCGAGGAACGGCCCGACGTCGACGCCGTCTACATGACCGCCACCCAGGCCATGACCGGGCAGGGCGGCTGGCCGATGACCGTCTTCGCCACGCCCGGCGGCGACCCGTTCTTCTGCGGCACCTATTTTCCCAAGGCCAACTTCGCCCGCCTGCTCGACTCGGTCAGCACCGCCTGGCGTGACCAGCGTGAGCAGGTCCTTCAGCAGGGTGCGAGCGTGGTCGAGGCGATCGGCGGAGCCCAGTTGGTCGGCGGGCCCAAGGCGCCGATCTCGGCCGAGCTGCTGGCCGCCGCGGCCAACGGACTGCTCAAGGAGCAGGACACCACCAACGGTGGCTTCGGCGGGGCGCCCAAGTTCCCGCCGCACATGAGCCTGCTCTTCCTGCTGCGCCACTATCAGCGCACGGGTTCGGAAGAGGCGCTGGAGGCGGTGCGGTTCGCTGCCGAGCGGATGGGCCGCGGCGGCATCTACGACCAGCTCGCCGGTGGTTTCGCGCGCTACGCGGTCGACGCGACCTGGACGGTGCCGCACTTCGAGAAGATGCTGTACGACAACGCGCTGCTCCTGCGGGTCTACACGCAGCTCGCACGCCTCACCGGGGACCCGTTCGCCCGGCGCGTCGCCGACGAGACGGCCGAGTTCTTGCTGCGCGACCTGGGCACACCGGCCGGCGGGCTGGCCTCGGCGCTGGACGCCGACGCGGCCGGGGTCGAGGGTCTCACGTACGCCTGGAAGCCCGAGCAGCTCACCGAGGTGCTCGGCGACGACGGGCCGTGGGCGGCCGACCTGTTCAACGTCACCGCCCAGGGCACGTTCGAGCACGGCAGCAGCGTGCTGGCGCTGGCCCGCGACATCGACGCCGCCGAGCCGGCCCTGGTCGAGCGCTGGCGTGACGTACGCGAAAGGTTGCTGGCAGCTCGGGCCGCCCGCCCGCAGCCCGCGCGTGACGACAAGGTGGTCGCCTCGTGGAACGGCCTGGCCGTGACCGCGCTGGCCGAACACGGCATCCTCACCGGCGCCGAGTCGTCCCGGGTGGCCGCGGTCGAGATCGCCACCGTGCTGGCCGAGCGTCACGTGGTCGACGGCCGCCTGCGCCGCGTCTCGCGCGACGGCGTGGTGGGCGAGCCAGCCGGCGTGCTCGACGACTACGGCTGTGTCGCCGAGGCGTTCCTGGCCGTGCACCAGCTCACCACCGACGGCGTGTGGCTCGATCGGGCCCGCGAGCTGCTCGACGTGGCCCTGGCCCACTTCGGCACGGGCGAGGGCGGGTTCTACGACACCGCCGACGACGCCGAACGCCTGGTCACCCGTCCGGCTGACCCCACCGACAACGCCACGCCGTCGGGCCTGTCGGCGGTCTGCGCGGCCCTGGTGGCGTACGCGGCCCTGAGCGGCGAGCCCAGCTACCGCGAGGCGGCCGACGCCGCCCTGGCCACGGCCGGGCCGGTGATCGGCGGGCACCCCCGCTTCGCCGGCTACTCGGCGACGGTGGCCGAGGCGGCGCTGACCGGCCCGTACGAGGTCACCATCGCCGCCCCGGCCGGTCAGGAGGGCCCGCTGCTGGCCGCGGCTCACCGTCACGCGCCGCCGGGCACCGTCATCGTCGCCGGCGAGCCTGACCGCCCGGGCGTACCGCTGCTGGCTGACCGGCCTCTGCAGTCGGGCGTCCCGACCGCGTACGTGTGCCGTGGTTTTGTCTGCGACCGCCCGGTGACCAGCCCGGACGATCTGGTGGCGCGCCTGAGTGGCTAGGCTGGGCGGGCGATGGATACACGAACCGGTCTGCCTGTGGTCGGCATGGTGGGCGGGGGCCAACTGGCCCGGATGACCCACCAGGCCGCGATTTCTCTCGGTCAGTCACTGCGCGTGCTGAGCGCGTCGCCCGATGACAGCGCCGCGCTGGTCGCGGCCGATGTGCGGATCGGCACACACGCCGATCTGGCGACGCTGCGCGAGTTCGCCAAGGGCTGTGAGGCGGTCACCTTCGACCACGAGCATGTGCCGACCGGGCACATCGAGACGCTCGAGGCCGAGGGCGTCAAGATCTTCCCCGGCTCTCGGGCTCTGGTCTTCGCGCAGGACAAGGGCCTGATGCGGGAACAGCTGGCCGAGCTGGGTGCCCCGGTGCCGCGGTGGGGCCGCGTCGAGTCGGCCGAAGACGTCGAGACCTTCGCGGGCGGCGTCTGGCCGGTGGTGGCCAAGGCAACCCGGGGCGGGTACGACGGCAAGGGCGTCTGGACGCTCGGCGGCCCTCAGGAGGCGGCCGAGCTGGTGGCCACCGGCACGCCGCTGATCGTCGAGGAACGGGTGCCGCTGCGCCGCGAGCTCGCCGCCCTGGTCGCCCGCTCGCCGTTCGGGCAGGTCGCGGCGTACCCGGTGGTCGAGACCGTGCAGCGGGACGGCATCTGCGTCGAGGTGCTCGCGCCCGCGCCGGGCCTGAACGAGGCGCTGGCGCTGAAGGCCCAGCAGCTCGCGATCGACCTGGCCCACGAGCTCGGCGTGGTCGGCCTGCTCGCCGTCGAGCTGTTCGAGACGGTCGACGGCATCGTGGTCAACGAGCTCGCCATGCGCCCGCACAACTCCGGCCACTGGACGATCGAGGGCGCCCGCACGTCGCAGTTCGAGCAGCACCTGCGGGCCGTGCTCGACTACCCGATGGGTGAGACCTCGCTGACCGCGCCCGCCGTCGTGATGGCCAACGTGCTCGGCGGCGAACCGGGCGGCATCTCGATCGACGAGCGGCTGCACCACCTGTTCGCCACCGACCCCGGCGCCCGCGTGCACCTGTACGGCAAGCTGGTCCGCCCGGGCCGCAAGATCGGGCACGTCACGGTGCTCGGCGACGACATGACCTCGGTCCGGGCCCGCGCGGCCCGGGCCGCGCAATGGCTTCAGGAAGGCCGGTAAATGGCACCGCTCGTCGGAATCATCATGGGTAGCGACTCGGACTGGCCCACGATGGAGGCGGCGGCGCTGGCCCTCGCCGAGTTCGAGGTGCCGTTCGAGGTGGGCGTCGTCTCGGCCCACCGCACGGTCCGCAAGATGGTCGACTACGCCGAGACCGCGGCCGACCGCGGCCTCCAGGCGATCGTCGCCGGGGCCGGCGGCGCCGCCCACCTGCCCGGCATGGTGGCCGCCCTGACCCCGCTGCCGGTGATCGGAGTGCCGGTGCCGCTCAAGCACCTCGACGGCATGGATTCGCTGCTCTCGATCGTGCAGATGCCGGCCGGCGTGCCGGTGGCGACGGTGTCGATCGGCGGCGCGCGCAACGCCGGCCTGCTCGCCGTGCGCATTCTCGGCGCCGCTGACCCGGTGTTGCGGACGAAGATGGCCAACTTCCAGGCCGGCCTCGAGAAGCTGGTCGCCGAGAAGGACGCCGCGCTCCGCGAGCAGCTGCTGGGGTAACCTCGCGACATGACCCGCCGCTGGCAATCGACGACCTTCCTGGTGGCGATCGGCGTCCTGGGTGGGTTCTGGATCGGCTCGCTGCCCGGTCTGGCGTTCTTCGCGGTTTTCGTCGTGTTCGGGGCCCTCGTGTCACCGCGCGCCTTTCCCCACTCGATCACCGATGCCGAGGCGCGGGCGGCCCAGGCCACCGACGGCCACCCGATCATCTACTGGCGGCCGGGGTGCCCGTTCTGCCTGCGGCTGCGCGGCTCGCTGGCCCGGCAGGCCGGCCGCTACCACTGGGTCGACATCTGGAGCGACCCCGATGGTGCGGCGACGGTCCGCTCGATCGCCGACGGCAACGAGACCGTGCCCACGGTCGTGACCGTGTCCGAGTCCTTTGTGAACCCTTCACCGCAGCTGGTGCGAAACCTTAACTGAACGTTCAGGGAGCGCTCCTAGGCTCGGCCCATCGACTTCTGGTGGAGTGTGGCGCTCGCGACCCTGGGTGTTGTCGTGCCCGGCGTCGCGGCGATCTACGAGTTCCTCGTCAAGGGCCGCAAGCGGCTCGGCTATCGCGTGCAGATGGACACGACGGCCAACGACGTCGGCGACATCGCCGCACCGGGTGCGCTCGGTGAACTGAGCAACAACGGCGTCCCGCTGGTCGATCCGAGCATCGTGCTGCTGCGGATCGAGAACACCGGCCGTACGAACATCGACGAGCACGACTACGCCGTCCGCGACGACGACAAGGCCGGCATCCGGGTGAGCTTCCCCGGGCGGCGCGTGGTCGGACTCGTCGTGACCGAACTCAGCGACGAGAACCTGAGGTCCAGCCTGGCCGGGCTCATCGTGCGCGACGACCTGGTCGAGCTGCCCAAGGTGCCGATGAACCGGAACGACCACTACAAGGTGCTGGCCGCCCTGGACAGCTCCGACGGCGCCACGAAGGCCGACGGGCCGTACCCCGACCCGATCGTCGTCGGCACGATCAAGGGCGGCGTGGGCGACGGCCGGATCATCGAGACCCGCAGCCGTACGGGAACCTCGAAGCGGGCGATGGCCTTGATCGCGTTCCTGGCCGTGCTGGTCGTCGCGCAGTCCGTCGTCTTCTTCCGCAGCGACAACGGCACGCCCCTCGACTGTGCCGCCGGCCGGCTGACCCTGACCGGCTCGACGGCGTTCGAGCCCGTGGCGCGCGAAGCCGCCCGTTCCTATCAGGACGTCTGCACCGAGGCGACGTTCAGCTTCGAGATGCGCGGCAGCGGCGAGGGTTTGCTGGCGCTCACCCGGGCCGGCGAGCACGCCGACATGCTGGCCTTCTCGGACGGTGACAAGCCCGACGGCATGCCCGGCCTGGTCGCCCGGCCCCTCGCGTTCGTGCTGTTCACGCTCGTGGTCAACGCCGAGACCGGGGTGCGCGACCTGACCACCGAACAGATCCGCCGGCTGTACGGCGGCACCATCACCAACTGGAAAGAGATCGGCGGACGCGACGTGCCGGTGCGTCTGATCAGCCGCAACCCCGGCTCCGGCACCAGGGCCGCCTTCCAGCGCCGCGTCCTCGGCGGCGTCCGCGAGCCCGGCAGCAACTCCGACAACTGCCGCGACCGCGATCCCGGCTCACCGACCGGCCTGGTGCGTTGCGCCCGCAACTCCACCGACGACGTGTTACGCGCCGTGGCGGACACCCCGGGCGCTCTCGGTTACAGCGAACTGGGCGCCGCCACCAACCGCGAAAACCTTGCCCTGGTACGCATCGACGGCCGCCCAGCCACCGTGCCGGACGCCGATCACGGCACCTACCCGTTCTGGGAGACCGAACTCGGCTACACCCACGGCGACCCGGACGCCCACTCGCTGACCGCCAGCTTCCTGCGCTACCTGACCACCCAGGTAGGAGCCGACATCATCCGCGCCCACGGCGACCGCCCCTGCGCCGAACTCGCCAACCCCCAACTCTGCCACCCGGCCCCCATCTCCTGACCATTTGCCACCCCCTATTTCAATGGATGACTCACCGGGGGGCGGGAGTGGTGGTCCAGCGCTATGGCGAAAAGACGACGCGGTGGAAACGCTGGGCGAGAACCGCGAAACGTGCGCGAGGGCCAGGACTTCACCACCGACGTGGCCGAAGCGGGCCGTTCCGGCGCCGGAGCCGCGCATGAGCCGCAGACGTCAGTCACTCTTAGCACCGGAGTGCCGGGCGGTGTCCCGCAAGGACGTCCGACGAGCATTCCGCGTCGCGAGGACCATGAGGTCCAACGTTCACTCGAGATGGAGAACTCGGGGGCCGTCGTCCTCGCGGACAAAGGCTGGCAGATCAAGCAGAATCCCTCCCCGGACGAGGTTGCCCAGGCTCGCCTGACAACCGGCGATCGGGGAGATCCGGACAAGAACCCGGACTACCTGCTGGAGGGCCGGGTCTTCGACGCCTATTCGCCGACGAACCCGGACAAGAGCGCGCGCGGAATCTGGCGCCAGGTTCAGGAAGGCAAGATAGAAGCCGAACAGACGCAGCGTGTGGTCATCAACCTCGAGGATTGGCGCGGTGACCTGTCCGCGTTACGGACGCAGTTCGCCGACTGGCCGATGCCGGGTTTGAAGGAAGCCAAGGTGATCACATCTGATGGGACCGTCGTTCAGCTCGACCTGCCGCCCTATACCGAACTGGGAGCGTGACGATCCGTGGCGACCGAGTACGAACTGACTTTGGCCGGGGGAACGCCTGGTGAGGTGGTGGCCGAGCGTGCATTCCCCGATCTCGCGGAGCGGCCGACGGGCACTGCGCCTTTGCTCGTGTCGGCCCTCGATGATCGTTACGGGTTCGTCGCGACCGTCAAGTCGGGCCGGAGCCGCTTCGTCGAGGTCCTGAGCGACGACGGCAACTGGGAATGGGAGCCGGAGCCCTATACCTCGGTCATGTTCCGCATGGCCAAGACGTCGGACCTGGACCACCAGGTCGTGAGCATGCTGACGGTCGTCCGCCGGGTGTTGAGCACCGGTTCGGAAGACGCGGCGTTCTTCGTCAACGGCGACATTCTGCTGCTGACGCGGCTGAACGGGGTCGTGGTCAAGCACCGCCGGGACAAATGGTGGGCCATTCACGAGGGCTCTGATCAAATCGTTCCAGGCTGAGCTACTTCAGGACGGCGGCCTCGGCTCGGCTGATCAGATCGGTGAGCCACGTGGCGTCCTCGGCCGGGACCATCTCGGCCTCGGCCCAGAACTGCTTGGCGGCCCCGGCCTCCTTCGACTTCAGGGCAGCGCTGTTGTTGGCGGTGAAGTAGGCCGTTGTCCGGCGGAGGGCGACGTCGTCGGGCTCGGGCCGGATCGGCTTGCTGTTGCGGACGCAGATCGCGTGGGACAAGTCCGAGACGTCAGCGCAGGTCGAGGTGGGGCCCGCGGCGAACTCGACCACGACGAAGATGCGGGCGTTGCCGGCCCGGAACCGGTAGCCGTCGAGCAGGGCGCCGTTTCCGGATCCGCGGTGGGCGGCGCCGCTCAGGTTGGGCGGGTTGCCGGGGGAGATCTCGATCAGGCCGGGTGGGCGGGACCTCGGCACGTAGGCGAAGCCGGCCGGATTGCCGAACCGGCGCCAATCGTCGACGTACAGGACACTGTTCAGCAGTTTCGCGTCCGGAACAGATGAGTCGACTGTCCGGGGCGGCGGGGCGATGACGCCGGCCCGGGCCTCGTCGGCCGGCCAGTGCCGGGCGGCCAGACCGGTGGCGACCAGCACCCCGGCCGCGGCGGCCAGCCAACCGCGTCTGCGCACGTGGGCTCCTGTTGATCTCGTTTGACCGCAGGCTAGCGTACGGCGGGATATCCAGAAGCGCGGATGAGGCGCTAACCCAGATGCGCAACGTCGTCCAGGGCGACGATCGCGTGGTTGTGGAATCGGTCGTCCTCGCGCAGGGTCGTGATGCCGCCGGGGGAGAAGCAGAACGCCAGCCGGCCCGCTGACTCGAGCGGCATCTCGATCCAGGCCGCGAGGACGAAGGTGGCGGCCATCCCGTGCGTCACGATCACCTGGTCGGGCGCGTCCGACTTCAGGATGCGCTCCACCGCGGCATAGACGCGGACGGCCAGGTCCCACTTCGTCTCAGCGCCGGGCAGGCCCTCGTCGTGGCGCATGCGCTCGCCGAACTCGGGCGGTGGCACGAAACGTTCGTCCAGCCAGGACTGTGGCCGGCCGCCCGCCTCGCCGAACGACTTCTCGCGCAGGTCGCTGTCGAGCACCACCACCGTGCCCAGCCGCGCGGCGATGACCTCGGCCGTGCGGCGCGTACGCAACAGGTCCGACGAGTAGATCTCGGCCTGCGGCGCCCGGGCCGCGACCGCCTCGGCGATCCGCGCGGCCTGGGCCGACCCGTGCGAGGTGAGGTCGGAGTCGTGCCAGCCGCCGACCAGCCCGTCGACGTGGTGGGTCGCCTCGGGATGCGTCACGACGTACAGCGTTCTCACGCCGCCAATGTACGGCCATGTTCAGTCCGCCGTGAGACAAGCGGGGCGAAGCGGCCGGCGTCCTCAGCGCATCTTGACCAGGGCGCCGCGCAGGCCCTCGCGGGTGCGGCGGCGGTTCTCGTTGGTGGCGCCGACCCAGAGCAGGATCACGCCCAGCGGCACCAGCACCAGCCACGGGCCGACCAGCGTGCTGGCGAAGTGGATGGCCGCGAAGATGGTCGCCACCGCGCCCACGACCACGGGCGCCTGCTGGCGGTTGCGGGAGCCGACGATCAGGGTGGCCACCGCGGCCAGCAGCAGCAGGACCTCACGCGTCTCGCCGCCGTTGCCGGCCAGGACGATGCCGATCGTCGGCACGAACGCGGCCAGCAGCGCCGGACCGTACGCGGCCCAGCTGCTCAGGTCGGGCCGGTCGCGCGACTCGATGACGCCGACCAGCAGGGCCAGCGCGGCGAACGGCAACGTGTACGCCTCGGGCAGCGCGACGTCGGCCAGCGCCACGAACAGCCACACGCCGACGATCTCGAAGCCGACGGCTGTCCAGAACAGCGCCCGCCGCTGGCTGGGCGGGCGGCCGACCCGAGCCGCGGCCAGGCCGAGGACGGCGCCCCAGGCGGCCAGCAGCGCCGCCAGGTGCGGCGGGGAGTCGAAGGCCATCACACCGGCGATCAGTGCGGACGCATAGCCGCTCCATTCGACGGTGGACGCCTCGGCGCGGTACTGCGGCAGACCCAGGCGCGGCACCGTGGCCTCGAGGATGAGCAGCGCGGCGCCGACGGCCAGCACACCGAAGGCCGCCCAGGGTCGCTCGACGCCGGCCGCGATGGCCGCGGTGAGCACGAAGAGCTGGCCCATCACCGCGGCGAACACCCAGCCCAGGACGCGGGCGAACCGGCTGCGCCCGCCGAGCGCGGCGACCAGCCCGACCAGGATCGCGCTGCCCAGCGTGAACAGCGTGAGCCGCTGCTGGGCGAGGCTGCCGGCCAGGCCCGCGTTGCCCGCGAGCAGCCCGATCACGAAGACGATCGTGCGGGTCGTGCCGAGCAGCGACGAGCGGCGGCCGGCCGGCGGCGGGGTGAGCGCCAGCCCGAGCATCGAGATCGTGAACACGACCAGGGCGGCCGTGGTGGCGGTGGGGTACTGCGCGTGCAGGGCGATCGGCGCGATCAGGATGGTGATCGCCACGCCCGGCAGGATGACGGGCACGGCCTCCGACGGCTTGCCGCCGAAGCCGACCGCGGCCAGCGCGGCCGCCCCGGTGAGCAGCACGATCGCGAGGACGCTGGTGCCGTCGACGTAGCCGGACGAGGGCTGCGCCAGCGCCGGGATCGGACCGTCCCAGATGTGCGAGAGCTGGCCCAGCGGGTCGATCAGCGCGGCCCGCAGGGCGGGGGCGATCGAGAACAGGGCGAGGATCGTCGGCAGCAGGGCGAGCACGACCGCGCTGGTGGCCGGGTCGACCAGCCAGCGGCCGCTGAGACCCAGCGGGCGGGCCGTGGTCCACCGGCGGGGCTGGTAGCGGCCGGCGCCGGTGAACACGCCCTCCCGGGCCAGCGTGATGCCGGGCGCCGGGATCGAGCCGCGCAACAGCTCGGCCATCACGCCGAGCAGGGCCGCCGCGGCCGCGTACAGGGCCGTCGGGTGCGGCGTGGGGATCGACGCGAACGCGGTGATGGTCGCGCCGAGGACCAGGCCGACCGTGGCCCAGGGCAGGAACTGCGGGATGTAGCGGCCGGTCAGCGCGAGCAGGGCCAGGCTGAGGCTGGACGCGGCGAGCGCGCCCGTCAGCACGACCTGGGCGCCGTGCTGCTGGTCGGCGGCGACCGAGGCCAGCACGCCGGGCAGGGCCAGCATGATCGCGCCGGTGGCGGCGCCGCCGATCTGGGCGCGGTGACGGGGCAGGCCGGTGTCGTCGCGGGCCAGGTCGGCCTCGGCGACGGTGGAGGACGACCAGAACCGGCCCGGCGGGGGCAGGGGGGTGCCCGGCGGCGGGCTCTCGATGGTGGGGACCGGGGTGCGAGCCATGACCGCGGTGAGGGCGCCGATCATCACCACGAGCAGCAGGGCGAGCGCGGTCGACCAGGGCCGGGCCAGCGACGAGATCACCGCGTGCAGCAGGACGGCGGCGGCCGCACCGGCCCGGCAGAGCGCGGCGGCGGGCTCGAGGGCGGCGACGGCGGCCATCGCGTACGCCACCGCGACCGCGCCCCCGATCAGCAGGGGTGACCACCAGGGCAGCCCCAGCGCGAACGGCGCGCCGATGGCGGCCGCGGCGCCGGCGATCGCCGAGAACAGGTGCGACCACGGGCGGGGCGCTGCGATGGCGGCCGCGATCGAGACCACGACGAGGGCGAACGGAGCCTGCCAGGCGCCCGGGCCGGGGGCCGGGAAGGCGGTCAGGTCGGCGTCCCACAGGTCGGCCGAGACGGCCAGCATGCGGATCGCCCCGGCCAGCGCCAGGTAGCCGGCGATCGCACCGACGACCACGCCCGCGACGGCCAGACCGCGGTTGGGGCCGCGACTCCACTCCTCGGGCAGCACAGCCACGCCGAGCGCGACGAGCAGCACCACCACGCCGGCCACGGCGAGCGGCGCCTCGGGGAAGGCGAGCGCGAACACGCGGGCCAGCGCGCCGCAGATCGCGACGGTGGCCGCGGCGGCCGCGATGTCCGGTCCGTCGAGCACCCGGTCGCTGCGCCGCCCGTTGTCGATCGACTTCGAGAAGAACAGCAGACCGGCCGCGACCAGCAGGAGCGCACCGACCCAGACGTCGGGCGCGGTGGCGCCGGGCGAGAGCAGGGCGGCCAGGGCCAGCGCGATCGCGCCCAGGCCGGTGCCGACGGTCAGCGGCAGGCTGATGTCGCGCCGGGCCACCTGGAACACCGCGGAATAACTGAGCGTGGCGGCCACGGCGAGGAAGCCGACGGCCAGCGCCGGCACGGTGACCGCTTCGGTCGCGGGTGGGCCGTTGCCCTGGTCGGCCACGGCGAGCGCGGCGGTGACCACGGCGCCGGGCAGGGCCAGCGCGGTCGCGCCGGACGCCCAGTCGCCGACCAGCCAGGCGTAGAGCCGGATCGGGATCTGCCGGGCGGCCACGGCGATCATCACGCCGGCGCCGGCGATCGCGGTCAGCACGGCGGCGGTCAGCCAGGCCGCGCCCAGGGCAGCGCCGGCCCCGAACAGGCCGACCACGCCGGCCGCGGCCACGTGCACGATCGCTATGCGGCGGGTGGTGGCGGCCAGGCCGGCGGCGCCGATGCCCACCGCGGCGATGACCAGCGGCCAGGGCGCCCCGGACCAGTCCAGGCCGAGCGAGGCGGGTACGGCCAGAGCGGTCAGGGCGATGCCGACGACCGCGCCCTCGTGCCGCACGCTGGGCGGCAGGGCGAGCGCGGCGGCGATCGTGACCAGCAGCGCGCTGAAGGCCAGCAGCCACCCCAGGTCACTGGCGGCCTCGGCCATCCGCTGGGTGTAGAGGGCCGGATCGGCGTGCCAGACCGGACGGGCGGCCTGGAGGAGCTCGAACGCGGCGCGCAGGCAGTCGAGCACCAGGACCAGGCCGATGATGGCGAGCGCGACCGCCGAGGCGATCTGCGGGCCGCGGCGCACCTCGGGCGGCACCAGAGCGACGACGGCGCCGGCGACCGCGACCGCGGCGGCGGCCACAGCGAGCGTCCAGTGCGGCGAAACGACGTCGGCGATGCGGGCCGTCGCCCCGATCACCGAGATGGTCAGCACGCCGCCGGCGATGTTGCGGGCGGTCAGGTTGTCGAGCAGCCAGGCGGCGGCGAACCCGGTGAGCGCGGCCAGCACCAGGATCAGCCCGGAGCGCAGCGCGTCGGGCAGCACACGAGCCTGCAGCAGAGCCACAGAGGAATAGAGCAGGGCGCCCGCGCTGGCCACGCACAGCAGCGCGAACGTCAGCTCGCGCAGCCAGTCGGCGGACGGCGGGGTCGCCGGCGGCGCGATCGGCACCGAGCCGGCCGCGGGCGCGCCGGCTGGACGCGGGCCGGGGAAAATGCGGGTCCGCAACCAGCCCTTGCGACGCCGGGTGGAGCTGCCGTGCAGGATGAGGTCGGGTTCCTCGGGCGCCGTCTCGGGGCGCTCGGGCGCGTCCTCGGCCGGCAGCACCGGGTCCTGGTGTTCGCGGTCGGCGGCCACCGGGCGGCCCCACGGCCACTGGGGAAGCAGCCGGCCCCGGCGGATGACGGTGGTGAGCAGCAGCAGGTCGAGCACGGCGACCACGGTCAGGGCCATGCCCCAGCCGGCCGGGCTCTGGACCATCGGCTCGGCCAGCAGCAGCGGAACCGGCTGCACGGCCACGACCGTGGCGTACCGCGGCGCGGCGAGGCGGGTGGCGCCGGCGTACGCGAAGCTGGCGACCGCGGTGATCGCGAAGGTGATGCCCAGATAGAGCGGGACCGGCACGCCGATGCCGCCGGTCAGTTCGCTGCCGTGCAGGGCGAACAGGGTGAGCGGCAGCAGGATGAGGCCGACCCAGCCGACCGTCTCGCCGGTCGAGCTGAGGCCGCGGCGCGCGATGCCGGGCGCGGCGACCAGCGCGGTCGTGGTGGCCAGGGCGAGGATCAGGGCCCGGGCGAACGGATTGGTGACGGCGACACCGGCGAAGACGACCGCCGCCACGCCGATGAGCAGAGCGCCCAGCGCCAGCAAAATGTTCTGCACCGACTGGGAGGACGCCTCGGGCGGGTGGTGCTCGGCGCCGCTGAAGCCCGCGGTGCGGCGCGGCGGCGGCGCGACCCGCTCGGTCGGCGGCGGGTCGTCGACGAGCATGGTCACGCCGTCGGTGGCGACCCCGGGCGGCCCGGCGTGGGGCGAGCCGGGCGGGGCCCAGTCGGGCCGCGGGCCGCTCCTCCGGGAGGAGGGCGGTGGCGGTGGCGGTGGCTCTTCCGCCGGGCCGCCCGTCGGCGGGGGCGGCGGCGCGAACTCGTCGGGCCCGCGACGTCGTACGCGCCGGGACTTGCCGGTCTTGGTGGCCTTCTTCTTGGTGTTGGCGTGGGCCAGGATGTCGCGCTGGAACTGCGCCGCCTGGATCTTGGCGGCGATCTGGGTGCGCTCCTTGGCCGCGGCCATGTCGCGGATCTTCAGATCCGCGATCGAGGCCTCGATCCGGGCCAGCTCATCGTCGTAGCTGTCGGGCTGTTCAGCCTGCGCCACGGAACCTCCTCGACCTGCCGGCCACACCTTGTCTAGAGCATGCCGGTCCGACACCTCATTAGAACAGGCTCACCGGGGCCGACATCTATAGAAAACGCCCTCGGCCCTCATACCCAACCTCTGGTCGGCGTACCCTACGCGCCAGTAACATAGTGGCGGGACTGCACAACCGAAGGGGCCAGGCCAATGAGCGAGTTCGACGTCTACCAGCTGCCGGAGGACCACGAGACCATCCGCGCCGCGGTGCGCGAGGTGTGCGACGCACGGGTGGCGCCGAACGCGGCCGAGGCCGACGAGACCGGGGAGTTCCCCAAGGCCTCGTACGACGCCTTGCGCTCGAGCGATTTCCACGCCCCGCACATCCCGGTCGAGTACGGCGGCGCCGGGGCGGACGCCCTGGCCACCGCCATCGTGATCGAGGAGGTGGCCCGCGCCTGCGGCTCCTCCTCGCTGATCCCGGCGGTCAACAAGCTGGGCACGATGCCATTGCTGATCGCCGCCTCCGAGGAGCTGAAGCAGAAGTACCTGCCGAAGGTCGCGTCGGGCGAGGCGATGTTCTCGTACTGCCTGTCGGAGCCCGAGGCCGGCTCGGACGCGGCGGCGATGACGACCCGGGCCGTGCGTGACGGTGATCACTGGGTGCTCAACGGCGTCAAGCGCTGGATCACCAACGCCGGCGTGTCGGAGTACTACACCGTCTTCGCGGTCACCGACCCGTCCAAGCGGTCCAAGGGCATCTCCGCCTTCGTGGTCGAGAAGTCGGACGCCGGCGTCAGCTTCGGCGCGCCCGAGAAGAAGCTCGGCATCAAGGGCTCGCCGACCCGCGAGGTCTACTTCGACAACGTACGCATCCCGGCCGACCGCATGATCGGCGACGAGGGCACCGGCTTCGCGACCGCGATGAAGACGCTCGACCACACCCGCGTGACGATCGCGGCCCAGGCGCTGGGCATCGCCCAGGGCGCGCTCGACTTCGCGAAGGGCTACGTGAAGGAGCGCAAGCAGTTCGGCAAGCCGGTCGCCGACTTCCAGGGCGTGCAGTTCATGCTGGCCGACATGGGCATGAAGCTCGAGGCGGCCCGCCAGCTCACCTACGTCGCCGCCGGCAAGAGCGAGCGCGGCGACGCCGACCTGACCTACTTCGGCGCCGCCGCCAAGTGCTTCGCCTCCGACGCCGCCATGGAGATCACCACCGACGCCGTCCAGCTGCTCGGCGGCTACGGCTACACCCGCGACTACCCGGTCGAGCGCATGATGCGCGACGCCAAGATCACCCAGATCTACGAGGGCACCAACCAGGTCCAGCGCGTCGTGATGGCCCGCCAGCTGCTCAAGGACTGACGACGGTTGTCCACAGCTGCGGGAGTACGCGGCGGCCGGCGTTCCGCGTTACTGGATCGTCGACCGGGATGCCGCGCAGACCGTCACCCAGCACGTCCTCGGGCCGGACGGCGCCTACGAGGTGGTGTCGAAGACGCCTCTGGCCTGGTTGCTGCAGACAGACCCGGCCGAGCACCTCGAAGGCTGAACGACGGGGCCAGGCTGGTCCGGCCCGGCCCCGTCTGCCGCTGGCGGATCAGCCGGCGCGGACTACCGCGGTGGCCGGGTCGCCGTCGACGGCCTGAGCGATCTGCGGGACCAGCTTGTCGAGCAGGTACGGCAGGCTCAGCACCGAGATGAACGACGTTGCCGCGCCCACCTGCTCGAGGTTCTCGACGTAGAGGTCGCGGGCCTCGGTCTTCACCCTGAGCTTCGAGTAGAGCGGATCGGCCTGCACCTTCGCCTTGTCGGTGTCGTATTTGTCGACGATCCAGACGAGCATGTCGACGTCGAGCAGGTCGGTGCGCTCCTTGCTCAGGTTGGCGCCGAACTCCTTGCCGGTGATCTCGTCGAGGCCGGCGGGCAGCTTGAATCCGAGGTCGGCGAGCAGCCGGCCGCGGGGGTCCTGCGTGCCGTACACCCAGTAGCCCTCGTACGTGGTGGCCATCAGGCCGGTCTTGCCGGCGAACTCGGGGTGGTCCTGCTTGACCTTGGTGAACAGGGCCTCGGTGTCGGTGACCAGCTTCTCGGCCTGCGCCTTGCGGCCGACCGACTCGCCGACCGTACGGGTCAGTTCCTGCCAGCCCACGCCGTAGTCGACCTGGCCCTTGGGCTGGGCGACGGTCGGCGCCATCTTCGACAGCTTGGCGTAGTCCTCGGTGGTCAGGCCGGAGTAGACGGCCAGGATGAGGTCGGGCTTGAGCGCCGCGACCTTCTCGAACTGGATGCCGTCGGTGGAGGTCAGCACCTCGGGCTTGGTCGCCGAGCCCAGCGCCGCCGTAGCCCACGGCCAGATCGCGCCCGGCTTCTCACCGAACCACTCGGTCGTCGCGATCGGGACGACGCCCAGCGCCAGCAGGGCGTCCTGCTCGACGAGGCCGACGGTGACGATCCGCTTGGGCTCGGCCTTGATCTCGGCCGTGCCGAACTTGTGGGCGATGGAGACCGGGAAGGCGGCGGCGTCGGCGCCCGCCGAGGCGCTGCCGGCGGTGGCCGCCGGCTCGTCGTTTTCGCTGTTCGGTCCGCACGCGGTCAGCGCGAGGAGGAGCCCGGCCGCCGCCACCGTGGCAGTCCGCCGGATATTGAAGAGCCGCACGGGCTGTTCCCTTCTGCAAAACGCGAGGCCCCGGGACGGGTGACCTCGAACGCGAGTGTAGGTTAGCCTCACCTAAACGCAGAACCCATGGAGCCCACGTTGACCGCCGTCATTGCGGCCCCACCCTCCAGCGCGCACCGAAGGCGGGCGAATCGGCGCTGGATCGGCTTCGCGGCGGCCCTGGCTGTCCTATTTGTCGTGATAATGCTGAGCATCGCGATCGGCAGCCGCACGATTTCGTTCGCCACGGTGTGGCAGGTGCTCTGGCACCCCGACAACTCGGCGGAATCGGCGATCGTCCACGATCTGCGTCTCCCGCGGACGCTGCTCGGCGTCGGGGTCGGCGCCGCCCTGGGTCTGGCCGGCACGGTCATGCAGGCCCTCACGCGCAACCCGCTCGCCGAGCCGGGGCTGCTCGGCGTGAACATGGGCGCCTCGACCAGCGTGGTGTTCGCGATCGCCTTCCTCGGCGTCACCACCGCGTCCGGCTACGTCTGGTTCGCCTTCGCCGGCGCCGCGCTCACCTCGGCCGCGGTCTTCGCGCTGGGTGGCGCCGGACGGCATCCCACGCCGGAGCGCCAGATCCTGGCCGGGATCTCGATCACGGCGGTGCTGGGCGCCGCTGTGTGGGTGGTGCTGGTGCTGCGCCGCGAGGCGTTCGATCGCTACCGGCACTGGGACGTCGGCTCGTTCTCCGACCGCGACTCCGGGACCGTCCTGCGGGTCCTTCCGTTCCTCGTGGCCGGCATCCTGCTCGCTCTGGTGCTGGGCCGCCAGCTCAACGCGCTCAGCCTCGGTGACGACTCCGCCACGTCGGTCGGGGCTCATCCCGTACGCATCCGCGCCTTCGGCCTGCTGGCGGTCACCCTGCTGTGCGGCGCCGCGACTGCCGCCGCCGGTCCGATCTGGTTCCTCGGGCTCGCCGTCCCGTACACGGCCCGCATGATCGTCGGCTCCGACTACCGCTGGATCCTGGCCTACGCCGTCCTTCTCGGCCCGGCCCTGCTGCTCGGGGCCGATGTGCTGGGCCGGGTCCTCGTCATCCCGGCCGAGCTGCCGGTCGGCGTGGTCACCGCCTTCCTGGGCGCGCCCCTGTTCATCGCGCTGTGCCGCCGGCCCCGGTTGAGCTCGCTGTGAGAACGGTCATCCGGGGCGCCGGCCTCTCCGTACGCGTGTATCCGCGCGCCCTTCTGGTGAGCGTCCTGCTGCTCCTCGCCGCGCTGGCGGTCGCGCTGGTCAACCTGACCACGGGCGACTTCCCGGTCCCGGTGGTGGACGTGCTGCGCAGCCTGGCCGGCCGGGGCGACGCCGGCACCGACTTCATCGTGTACGAGCTGCGCCTGCCCCGGGTGCTGGTCACCCTGCTGGTCGGCGCGGCCCTGGGCGCCAGCGGCGCGGTTTTCCAGAGCCTGACCCGCAACCCCCTGGGCAGCCCCGATTTCATCGGCCTGACCACGGGCGCGGCCGCCGGGGCGCTCATCGTCATGCTGATCGCCGGGGGCGGCGGCGTGCAGGTCGGCGCCGGGGCGATCGTCGGCTGCGTCGTCACCGCCGTGGCGGTCTACCTGCTCGCGTTCCGCCGTGGTGTGCAGCCGTTCCGGCTCGTACTCATGGGAATCGGGGTCTCGGCGCTGCTGGAGGCGCTGAACTCGTACCTGATCTACCGGGCTCGCCTCAACGAGGCGGTCGCGGCCCAGGTGTGGCTGATCGGCAGCGTGAACGGGCGCGGCTGGACCGAGGTGGTCATCGTCGCTGTCACCGTCGTCCTGCTGCTGCCCACCGTCATCTACTTCGGACGGAATCTGAAGCTGCTGGCGCTCGGCGACGAGATGGCGGTGCTCCAGGGCGTGCCGGTCGAACGCAGCCGGGCCATCCTGGCTCTCGCCGCCGTGGGACTGTCGGCCGGTGCTACGGCCGCGGCCGGCCCGATCGCGTTCGTGGCTCTGGCCGCCCCGCCGCTGGCCGCCCGCTTGAGCCGTTCGCCCGACGCGGGCATCCTGCCGGCGGCCATGATGGGGGCGGCGCTGCTGTCCGCGGGCGACTGGGCCGCGCAGAACGCCCTGCCCGGCAACGACATCCCGGTCGGCGTGATCACCGCGGCGCTGGGCGGCGTCTATCTGACCTGGTTGCTGTTCCGCGAACGAGGAGCGAGACGATGACCGATCCCCGCCTGCGGGCCGAGGACCTGACACTCGCCTACGACAAGCGGGTCGTCGCCGAGAAGCTCGACGTCGGGATCGCCGACGGCTCGTTCACGGTCATCGTCGGCCCCAACGCGTGCGGCAAGTCGACCCTGCTCAAGGCGCTCGCCCGCGTGCTCAAGCCGCAGGCCGGGGCGGTCTGGCTGGACGGGCAGGCCATCGCCTCCTACTCGTCCAAGCAGGTCGCGAAGCAGCTGGGCATGCTCCCGCAGTCGCCGATCGTGCCGGGCGGCATCGTGGTCGAGGAACTGGTCGCCCGCGGCCGGTTCGCCCACCAGCGGCTGCTGCGGCAGTGGTCACCCGAGGACGAGGACGCCGTGACCGAGGCGATGCGCCTCACCGAGGTGTCCGACCTGGCCGATCGCTTCGTCGACGAGCTCTCGGGCGGTCAGCGGCAGCGGGTCTGGCTGGCCATGGCGCTGGCCCAGCAGACGCCGATCCTGCTGCTCGACGAGCCGACCACGTTCCTCGACCTGTCACACCAGTTCGAGGTGCTCGACCTCTGCGCCGAGCTGCACGAGCAGGGCCGCACGATCGTCGCCGTGCTGCACGACCTCAACCACGCCTGCCGCTACGCCACCGAGCTCATCGTGATGAAGGCGGGCGAGGTCGTCGCCCAGGGCCCGCCGGCCGAGGTGATGACGGCCCAGCTCGTCGAGGACGTCTTCGCGATGCCGTGCCGGGTCATCGACGACCCCGAGACCGGAACCCCGATGGTGGTTCCGGCCGACCGTCATCGACGGCGCGGCGTCCGTACGCCGGAAGCGGCTCGCGCGTGAAGCCTGCGCTCACGAAGCAGCGCCGGCCGATCGCCACGGGCGCGCTGCTGGCCACCCTGCACCAGGCGGGCGAGGTCTCCGTGCCGTTCCTCATCGGCGTCATCATCGACCGGGCGGTCGACGGCGGCGTCGGCGATCTGTTCCTCTGGCTGGGCGTGCTCGGAGCTGTCTACATCGGACTCAGCTACAGCTTCCGCTACGGCGCCCGGGCCGGCGCGCGCGCCTCGGAGCAGGCCGCCCACGACCTTCGCCTCCAGGTGACCCGCCGGGTGCTGCACAACCGCGGCGGCGCCGAGGAGGGCCGGCTGCCCGGCGCCCTGGTCTCGATCGCCACCAGCGACACGGCCCGGGTCGGCGGGGTCGCGGTCGCGATCGTCTACGGCACGGCGGCCGTCGTCGCAGTGGTCTTCACCGCCGTGCTGCTGCTCTGGATCTCGATCCCGCTCGGCCTGCTCGTGCTGCTCGGCCTGCCGCCGCTGATGTGGCTGAGCCAGTTCATCGGCAAGCCGCTGGAGGAACGCAGCGAGACCGAGCAGGAACACGCGGCCGAGGCCTCCGGAGTCGCGGCCGACCTGGTCGAGGGGCTGCGCGTGGTGAAGGGCCTGCGCGCCGAGGAGGCCGCGGTCTCCCGCTACCGGAAGCGCAGTCAGGTCGCGTTGGCGGCCACCGTACGGTCGGCCCGCACCGAGGCGGCCTACCAGGGCGTGGTCCTCACGGTCAGCGGGCTCTTCCTCGCCGTGATCGCCACGGTCGGCGGCATCCTCGCGGTGCGTGGCGAGATCACCGTGGGCCAGCTCATCTCGTCCGTCGGCCTGGCCCAGTTCCTGGTCGGTCCGCTCTCGACCTTCGGCTGGGTCGGCGCCGACTTCGCGCAGGCCCGCGCGTCGTCCCGGCGCATCGAGGCGGTGCTGTCGGCGCCCGTCGCGGTCACCGGCGGCGACGCCACCCCGGTCACCCCGGTCAAGGGCCAGATCGATCTGCGCGTACGGGATGTGGCCCTGAAGATCGCCGCCGGCGAGACCGTCGGGATCGTCGCCACCGACGCGGCCGCCGCCGAACTGCTGCGCCTGCTGAGCCGGTCGTCCGACCCGGCCGACGGCGTGGTGGAACTCGACGGCGTGACGCTGGCCTCGCTGGAACCGGAAGACCTGCGCGCCGCCGTCCTGGCCGTCGAGCACCACACCGAGCTCTTCGACGGCACGATCCGGGCGGCCGTCTCGCTCGACCGCGCCGAACCGGCCACAGTGGACGCAGCGATGGCCGCTGCCGACGCCGACGAGGTTGCCCGGGGCCTGCCCGACGGCCTCGACGCCGTGCTCGGCGACGGCGCCCGCACCCTGTCGGGCGGTCAGCGCCAACGGATCGCGCTGGCCCGGGCGCTGGCCACCGAGGCGCCGGTGCTCGTGCTGCACGACCCGACCACAGCCGTCGACGCCGTGACCGAGGCCCGGATAGCGGCCCGGCTGCGGCAGATGCGCGAGGGCCGCACGACCATCCTGGTCACCACCAGTCCGGCCCTGCTCGCGGTGACCGACCGGGTGGTGTTCCTGCACGACGGCGCGGTCCGCGCCGAGGGCACCCACGGCGACCTGGCCGCCGGCGACGAGACGTACCGGGAGACGGTGCTGGCATGACGACCACTCTGCTCCCGATCGCGACCGGGGCCCGTACGCGCTCGGTCGTCCTCGGATTCCTCCGCCCCCAGCGGGCCCGGCTCGCTGGGGCGCTCACGCTGCTGGTCGCCGGCACCGTCGCGGGCCTGGTCGCGCCGCCGCTGCTCGGCCACATCGTCGACCTCGCCACCAAGGGCGGCAGCACGGGCGACTTCGTGCTCGCGGGCGCCGGCCTGGTCGGCGCCGCCCTGTTCGAAGCGGTCCTGGCCGGTCTCGGCATCGCGCTGCTGGCTCAGGTCGGCGAGGACACCCTGGCCCGACTGCGCGAACGGTTCGTGGAATCGGCGCTGCGACTCCCGCTGGAACAGGTCGAGAAGGCGGGCGCGGGCGACCTCACCTCGCGCGTCACCAACGACGTCGCGGTCGTTGCCGAGGCCGCCCGCACCGCGCTGCCCGAGTTCACCCGCGCGCTGCTGACCATCGTGCTGACGCTCGGCGGCATGGCGGTGCTCGACTGGCGTTTCCTGGTGGCCGCGCTGCTGGCGGTGCCCGTGCAGGCGTACACGGTCCGCTGGTATGCCCGCCGGGCTGTGCCCCTGTACGCGCGACAGCGGGTGGCGGTCGGCGCTCAGCAGCACCAGCTGCTGGCCACCATCGACGGCGCGACGACCATCCGGGCCTTCCGCATCGCCGGCGAACACAGCGGCCGGGTGGCTGCTCGCTCCCAGCGGGCGGTGGACCTGCTGCTTCAGGGCGTGGCGTTGCAGACCCGCTTCTACGCCCGGCTGCACGTCGCCGAGTTCGCCGGCTTGGCCGCAGTGCTCGCGACCGGTTTCTTCCTCGTACGCGGTGATGCCGTCAGCATCGGCACGGCCACCGCCGCCGCGCTGTACTTCCACGGCCTGTTCAACCCGGTCAACGTGGCCCTCGCCCTGGTCGACGACGCCCAGGCCGCCGCCTCCGGCCTGAACCGCCTGGTCGGTGTGGCGTCCCTGACCGCCGCGGCCCGGGCCGAGGCCGAGCCGTCCGACGCGCCGTCGGCCATCGAGGTCCGCGGCCTCACCTTCGGCTACCACCCGGATCGCCCGGTGCTGCACGAGGTCGACCTCACCGTGGCCCGAGGCGAACGGGTAGCGGTGGTCGGCTCCACCGGAGCCGGAAAGACCAGCCTGGCCAAGGTGATAGCCGGCGTCCACGACCCACTCTCGGGAAGCGTCGCGGTGCCCGCCGGTGAGGTCGCCCTGATCACCCAGGAGGTCCACGTCTTCGCGGGCCCCCTGGCCGAGGATCTGCGCCTGGCCCGCCCCGCCGCCACCGACGAGGAACTGCGGACGGCCCTGGCCGCCGTGGACGCCCTGGACTGGGTGTCCAAGCTCCCCGAGGGACTCGAGACGGAGGTCGGCTCGGGCGGTCACACCCTGACGGCCGCCCAGTCCCAGCAGCTGGCCTTCGCCCGCCTGATCCTGGCCGACCCGCCGGTGGCCATCCTGGACGAGGCGACGGCCGAAGCCGGCAGCGCCGGAGCCCGCCTGCTGGAACGAGTGGCCACCGCGGCCCTGCAGGGCCGCACCGCGGTGATCGTCGCCCACCGACTGACCCAGGCCGTGACCGCCGACCGGGTGGTGGTCCTGGAAAACGGCCGGGTGGTACAGAACGGGCCGCACGAAGCCCTGGTGGCCGAGCCCGGCCCGTACGCCGTTCTCTGGCAGGCCTGGTCCGGCCAGCGCACCCACTGAGCGGCGGTCGGCCGCCATGTCGCCGTCGGTTTGCCGGGATCCCGGCTAGTCAGGCTCTCTGCTAACCAGGTAGCCTGCCTAGCCATGACTCCACGGCCCTGGCTGCACGGGTTTCTCGATCTCTGTCTGCTGGCGATGCTGCGGGAACGGGCCGACTACGGCTACGGGCTCTCGCAGCGGCTGGCCGCGGCCGGTGTGGCCGATGTGCCCGGCGGCACGCTCTATCCGGCTCTGCTGCGGCTCGAGGAGCAGGGGCTCGCCACGCCCAGCTGGGCGCCTTCCGAGGCTGGGCCGCGTCGCAAGTACTACGCGATGACCGGTGCCGGACGCGATCTGCTCGATGGTCAGGCCGCCGACTGGCGCCGGTTCCGCGACGGTGTCGACGCGCTGCTGAGCGCCAGCGAGGTGCGTCATGACTGACTGGCCCTCGGCATTCGAGGCCGAGCTGCTGCGCCTCGGGGTACAGCCCGGCCGGGCCCGGCGGCTCGCCGATGAAACGTCGCAGCAGGCGGCCGAGACTGCGGACGCGCCGGGGGAGGTCTTCGGGCCCGCGCACCTCTACGCCCGCCATCTGGTGGCTGAGCTCAGCGCGCCGGGTGCGGCTTCCCCGCGTACGAAATTCGAACCCGGCCCGATCCTGCTGAGCCTCACCGGAGTCAGCAAGCGCTATCGCCGCCAGACGGTCTTCACCGGCGTCGACCTGACCGTGCGCGGGGGCGAGGTCGCTGCCATCGTCGGAGCCAACGGCTGCGGCAAGTCCACGCTGCTGCGCATCTGCGCCGGGCTGACCAGGCCCAGCGGCGGCACCGTCAAGCGCACCCGGCGGGTCGGCTTCGTTCCGCAGGACGGCGGGACGGCCGGCTGGCTGACCGCCGAGGAACACTTCACCCTGTTCGGCGCGGCGGCGGGCATGGTGCCCGGGCGTGCCCGGTCCACCGGCGTCCACCTGGCCACCCGCCTCGCCTGGCGGCCGGGCCGGCAGCAGCGCGCCCAGCAGATGTCCGGCGGTACCCGGCAGAAGCTCAACCTGGTGCTGGGCGAGCTGCACGCGCCCGATCTGCTGCTGCTCGACGAGCCCTACCAGGGCTTCGACCAGGGCACCTATGTGGACTTCTGGCAGCAGGTCTTCGCCTGGCGCGACGCCGGCCGGGCCATCGTGGTGGTCACCCACCTGCTGCACGATCTGCAGAACGTCGACCACGTGCTCGATCTGGGGGAGCGATGACAACACTCGTGGTGGCCACCCTCTCGACCCGCGAGGTCGGGCGTCGGTGGGCCGCGCTGGCCCTGGTGATCGCCCTGCCGTTCTGGTTCTACCTCGTCCGCCGCGACGCCACCGGCCAGTCCATGCGCATGCTGGCGCTGGGCATCGGCTGGGCGATCTCGACGCTGACCCTGTTCGTGGTCAACGCGTCCCGCGGCGTCGATCCGCGGCTGCGCCTGACCGGCGCGCCGGTCATCGGCATCATCGGCGGCCGGCTGCTCGCCATGACCGGGGTGGGTGTGGCGCTGGCCGGCGGTTACTGGATTCTGACCTGGCTGGATCAGGACGTGCTGCACCTGGGGGCGGCCGCGCTGATGATGCTCGTCTCGGCCGTCGTCGCGGCCCCGCTCGGCAGCCTGATCGGCGCCCTGCTGCCGCGCGAGCTCGAGGGCGCTCTCGCCCTGCTGAGCGTCGTGGCCGTGCAGATGCTGGCCGACCCCGCCGGTCTCACCGCCAAGCTGATGCCGTTCTGGTCGGTGCGCGAGATCGGCACGTACGCCGTGGACGGCGGCAGCTTCGACATGGTGTGGCACGGTCTGGCGCACGCCGGGGTCACCTGGCTCATCTGCGCCGGCGGCACCCTGGCCCTGTTCCAATGGCGCCTGCGGCTGGCCCGCTATCCCGAACCGTGACCTGCCAGGATGGGATCATGAGCCGTCTGTGGTCCGTGCTGGGAGTTCCGTCGAGTGCCGGAGCGCACACGCCCGGGCTGGAGCAGGGGCCGGCCGCTGTCCGGGCCGCCGGCCTGCTGAGCGATCTGCGCGCCGCCGGCCTTCAGGTCGACGACCGCGGTGATGTGCCCGGCTTCCGCTGGCGTCCCGACCCCGAGCGGCAGAACGGCCAGAACGCCACAGCGGTGGCCGCGGTCGCCGACGATGTGGCGGCGGCCGTGGCGGTCGTTCTCGGCGAGGGGCGTACGCCGTTGGTAGTGGGCGGCGACTGCAGCATCACCGTCGGCGTGATGGCCGGGTTCGCCCAGGCGGCAAGGGATCCGGCACTGCTCTACATGGACGGTGGGCCCGACCTGTTCACGCCCGGGACGAGGGCGAACGGCAACCTGGACGCGATGGGTGTGGCCCACCTGCTACGACTGCCCGGCCACCTGCCCGAGGTCGCCGCCGTCGGCCCGCCGCTCACTCCCGACCGCGTGGTGTCCTATGGGGACGCGCTGCCCGCCGAGGGCCCGGACGTTGAACGCGACCTGCTGGAAGAGCTGGCCATCACCCGCATCTCGGCGCTCGACGTGCACCGCGACGCCCACGCGGCCGCCGCCGAGGCACTGGCCGCGGCCGAGTCCGCTGGCGAATCCTTCGTGCTGCACTTCGACGTGGATGTGCTGCGCTTCGCCGCCATGCCGATCGCCGACGTCCCCGACTCCGGCGGCGAGCCGATCGGCCTGTCCCTGCACGAGGCGATGACCAGCGTGTCGGTCTTCGCCCACAGTCCACGCCTGGCCGCCGTGGTCCTCACCGAGATCAACCCCGACCACGCCCCCGACCCCGAAGTTCTGAGCGACTTCACCACTGCCCTGGCCGCCGCGCTGGCCGTGTGAGCCGTTGCGCCGCTGAGCCGTCGGGCCGCTCCGCGCTTCCGTGGCGGGTAGCCACTTTCCGGGCCGTGCAGCCGCTTTCGTGCTGCGTGGGCGCATGGCCCGCTCTTTTTTCTCGCGCCGCTCTAGTTCCCCGCGCTGCGTCGGCGTCTCCGCAACGCGAGCGGTGACGCTCAGGTGTCTCGCGGACAGTGTGACCGGCAGCACAAACGGTCAGGCAAGATCAGCCGAAAGTACGTATAAGCCTCCCACCGTCCCTTGCGTCCGATATGCCACGATCTGTGGCGTAAGGCAGGAACCACTTGGAGGTTGAGATGAGCAAGACTGCTCGGATGTTCACCATGCTGGGCCTGGGCCTGATGGCGGGCGCGACGATCGGCGCCGGCCCGGCGCTCGCCGCTGGCAGCGCGGACGCGTCGGCCGCCAAGCCCGCGACCACGACGAAGGTCCAGAAGCACGGTGACCGCGACCGGGTCGCCGGCTACTTCCGCACGCGGAGCGCCTGCGAGCGGGTCGGCCGCATCGGCGAGTGGCGCGACCGCTGGGACGACTACGACTGCGACCGGGTCCGCTTCGGCTTCAAGCGTGGCCTGTGGGCCCTCGAGGTCGAGCAGAACTGGCGTGGCGGCGGCCGCGGCCATGGCCCGTTCGGCGGTCACGGCCACGGCCACGGCCACGGCGGTCACGGTCACCGTCGCTGATCCCAGTGTCAGCCGGCTGGAAAGCTCAGCGGCCGTGATGCCCCGAACCGTCCCGGCATGAGCCTTCCGGCATGACAGGTAGCGGGTTCGAGAGTTCCGTCCATGCTCTCGGTCCCGCGCCTGAACCACCCCGGTACTCGGGCCGCATCGTTACGATGCGGCCCGAGCGCCTTTCCGCTCGGCGCGAGCGCCGGCGCGGCAGCCCTCCACTGTGCCCAGTCACAACCGAACGCAGAACGGTCGCCAGCTTCCTTGCTCGAAAGCGGGCGCGTTTCCGCTTGGCGCGAGTATCGGCGTTGCCCCGCGCGCAGTATTTAACTCTGCCCCGGTCGGACTCGGCGCAGAACGGTGACCGCCTCGCCCCGGTCGGACTCGGCGCAGAACGGTGACCGCCTCGCCCCGGTCGGACTCGGCGCAGAACGGTGACCGCCTCGCC
>NZ_JAMQOL010000028.1:0-57173 GCF_023717965.1 Paractinoplanes hotanensis
CCGGTCAGACTCGGCGCAGAACGGTGACCACCTTGCCGAGGATGACAGCGTCGTCGCCCGGGATGACGTCGTAGGCCGCGTTGCGGGGCACCAGCTCGATGTGGCCGCCGGTGCGCTGGAAGACCTTGACCGTGGCCTCGCCGTCGATCATCGCCGCCACGATGTCGCCGTTGTCGGCCACCTGCTGCTGGCGCACCACGACGGTGTCGCCGTCGCAGATGGCCGCCTCGATCATCGAGTCACCCTTGACCTTCAGGGCGAACAGCGTGCCGTGGCCGACCAGGCTCAACGGCAGATTGAGCTCTTCGTCGACGTGCTCGTCGGCAAGAATCGGCGTGCCGGCGGCGATCGTGCCCAGGACGGGAACGGGCACATTGGCCTGCTCGCCCGGAGTGCGTACGTCGATCGCGCGCGAGCCGCGAGCCCCGCGCCGGATGTAGCCCCGCTCTTCGAGAACCTTGAGCTGGTGGGCCACGGACGAGGGCGACTCGAGCCCGACGGCGGCCCCGATCTCGCGGATGGTCGGTGGGTAACCGTGCTGGTCGATCCACTCACGGATCATCGAGTGGATCTGCCGTTGCCGCTTGCTCAGAGGCACGTCGTCCGTGGGCATGCGAGGATGATACTACATTCTTCGATCATCTGTACGACTCGAACGAACGACCCTCGGTTCAGCTCGGCTCGCGCTGAGCCGGGATCCCCGGCTCGTCCTCGGGCGGCCGTTCCATGCTCATCACGGTCAGCCCCCGCTCCTCGGTCGCCGTCCCGGTCACGTCAGCCGGGTTGACGCGCCCGGCCGATTCCTCGGCGTCGGCTCGCCCGGGCACCGTGGCCTTGCCCTTGGCCGCGAGCCGCACGATCTCCGTACGCTCGCCCGGCGGCTCGACGGTTCCCGTCCGCACGCTCTGTGTGCCATCCGGGCCGAACCGGATCACCTGCGTCTCGTCCCCGCCGATGTCCCCGGTGTGGCTGAGAGCCGCGGTGTTCTGCCCCGACGCCCGCCCCGGATGGGCAGCGAGGTCGGCCGGCAGCACCGGTGGCAGCAGATGCAGCGGCGCCGCCAACTCGGCCACCTTCACCAGATGCGTACGGTCCGGGTCCGGCGCATCCAGAGGCTGGGTGACCGATCCGTCGTCCACCACAGTGATGGCCTGCGTCCGATCCGGGTCGGGCGCACTGAGCGACCGCGTCGTCTCCACGTCCTCGCCGTGCGTCGTCCCACCGGCCGCAGCAGCCGCGTCGTCGGGTGAAACGACGGCGATTCTCTGTGTGCGTTCCGGATCGGGCGCGCTCAGCGACCGGGTCGTTTCCCCATCGTCGGGTGTGTTGCCGGCGGCGGTAAGTGTTGTGTGGTCGGTCGGGATAACGGCGATGGTCTGTGTGCGGTCCGGGTCGGGCGCGTTGAGGGGCCGGGTGGTTTCCGCGTCGTCGAAGGTGTCGCCGGCGGTGGCGGTTGCGCCGGTGGTGGTGGTGGTGGCGGTGGTGTGTGTCCTGTCGCCGGTCGGGATGACCGCGATGGTCTGTGTGCGGTCCGGGTCGGGCGCGCTGAGGGACTGGGTGGTTTCCGCGTCGTCGATCGAGCCGCCGGCGGCGGTGTGTGTTGTGTGGTCGGTCGGGATGAGCGTGATGGTCTGTGTGCGGTCGGGGTCGGGCGCGTTGAGCGGCCGCGTGATCTCCGCGTCGTCGGACGAGACGACGGAGATGGTGTGAGTCGTGTCGTGTCCGGCGCCCTCCTCCGATACGACTGGGGTTGTTTGTGCCGTTCCCGAGTCGGGCGCGTTGGGCGACCGGGCTGTCTCCACGTCAGCGGCAGGGACTTCGTCGGCCGAGGTGAACACCTTGATGGTGCGGGTCCGGTCCGGGTCGGGCGCGCTGAGTGACCGGGTGACCTCGAACCCGGAGAGGTCCGGCCCGGTCGGTTCGGGCGCGGCTGCCGTCGCCCGTGCCCGCACCGGCTCGTTGACCGCCTCGACTTCGTCGCCCCCGGCCGGAGTGACCTGAAGCTTCGTGGTCAGCTCGCCCAGATTGATCGCCCGGGTCCGATCCGGATCCGGCGCCTCGAGCGACCGGGTCTCCTCCAGCTCCGGCGGCACAGCACGCGTGTTCGGAGCCGGCTTCGCCCGCCCGACAACAAACAGATCGGCAAACTCGTCGGAGTCGGAGTCGGAGTCGGAGTCGGCATCGAAGTCGGAGTCGGCATCGATATCGGCACCGGCCCGGGCCGCCATCTCGCTGGCAGCCGCCGAGCCCTGTTCCTCGATGATCGCTGTCGCGCGCTCATCGCCGGCGGCTGTGTCACGGCTCCCGGAGTTTCCGCGCCCGGCCGGACCAGCGGCGCCATCAGCCACCGCCGCCGCTACGTCGACGCCATCGCCCGGAGCGGTCGCCTCGCTCCCGACCCGAGCAGCAGCAGCAACACCGCCGTCGATCGGAACCTCAATGTCGTGATCGCCGGCCTGAACGTCAGCATCACTCTCTGAGCCGTCGATGATCGCGCCCGGATCCGATGCGGCGGCGGAGACCCCGGTGGCCGAGCCGTCGCTTTCGCCAGCCGGTTCGTTGGCGTGGGCCGTCTCCGAGACCTCTTCCTCAGCGGCCGTCACCGCCGCGCCGTCCGGCTCGCTGCCGGGCTCGACAGTCTCTGCCGCTTCGACAATCTCGACTTCCAGCGCCGCAACCGCGGCCGGTTCTACCAGCGGCTCCTCGGCTGCCTCTGGTTCTGTCGACGGTGCTGCAGCGGTCTCTGCTTCCGCCAGAGGTGTCGCAACGGCGTCTGGTTCCATCAGCGGTGCTGCAGCGGCCTTTGGTTCCGTCGGGGGAGTTGCGACGGCGTCTGGTTCGGTCGGCGGTGCTGCAGCGGCTTTCGGCTGCGTCGGCGGCGCAGCAACCGTGGCTCGCCGGGTGGACGCCTGCCCGTTGTGCAGCGCCGCCACAGTCGCAGCCTCATCCCACGAGACCACAACCGCTGTCTGTCGTTCCTGCCGCAGAGTCAGCACCGCGATGGTCGCCTCATCTTCGGGCGCCACATCAACGACTTCGCCGATCTTGAATGGCTCCTCGGCCGCCAGCGCCGCGACCGCTTTGTCGACAACGTCCTCGCCCCGAGCCGCCGCAGCAGAATCGTCCGTGGCGGCTACGGCTGCAACGCTCGCACCCTCGGCAGTGCCGTCAGCGCCCGGCGAAAGCGTGGCGGCCTCGGAACCTGCCCCTGCTGCCGCCGCACCCGGTTCGACCGGATTGCCGGTAATCGCACTGCCGCCGGTCACCCCCGCTGCTGTCAGCAGAGTCGTCTGCTCATCAGCGGAGTCCGAGGAGTCCGAGGGGTCCGAGGAATCCGTGGAGTCAGACGGATTCGAGGGGGTGGCCGAGGCCGTCTTCTCTTCGACGGCCGTGAGCAGGACAGTCCGCTCATCCTCAGCGTCGGCCGGGATTGCCGCGCTCTCGGCAGTCCTCTCGTCCGGCCGGGACGACCCGGTTCCGGCCGTTCGCTCGTCCGGGGAAGTCGTTGTCACCACGGAAGACGTCGTTGCCATGGCGGAAGCCGGGCCGGATTCGTCCATTCCCGTACCCGGAGCGGTGGACGACGGCAGGACCGTGGTGGCCTCGGGGTCGAAGGCAGGACGCCCGCCGGCCAGCACGGTAGTCGTGTCGTCGGAGCCACGCGCCATCATCGGCAGCCGCATCACCGTGCTCTGGTCGGCCTCGT
This sequence comes from Paractinoplanes hotanensis, assembly GCF_023717965.1. Classification (NCBI taxonomy): domain Bacteria; kingdom Bacillati; phylum Actinomycetota; class Actinomycetes; order Micromonosporales; family Micromonosporaceae; genus Paractinoplanes; species Paractinoplanes hotanensis. The sequence goes on from NZ_JAMQOL010000028.1 coordinate 3,707, forward strand.
TCAGATGCGGCGTCGATGCTGCGGGCGGCATCGCCACGTGGCCCCGCGCACGCCCCAGCTGCCCGATCAGCGGCAGCACGGGCGGCTCGTACCGGGCCCACCGTCGCGCGCTCAAAGCCGTACAGATCAGCGGAAGCGCCAGCAGCGCAGCCAGCCCGTAGCCCGGCCGGCTCAGATCGAAGCCGTCCTTGGCCACGGATTCCGGCCACACTCCCGCGTACGATTCCGGCGCGGCCAGGGCCCACGCCGAGATGCCCAGATAGGCCAGCCCGCCGAGAGACGGCCCGGCCGGCGAGATCGGGGCGAAGAGCAGGATGGCGTACGCGGCCCCGGCCAGCAGGAGCAGCAGCAGACCGGCCACCGATTCGACGGCGAAGTCGTCCTGCCCCCGGGCGGTCAGATCATGTGTGAAACCCACACCCGCGAGCACCCACACCGCCGGTGCCAGCACGAGGGCATACAAGATCGACCTGAAGTGGCGCACGCTTTCTCTCCCCGAATGCCGGCTGCCGTCGCACCGTACCGTCGCCGGGCAACCGGGCGGAAGGACGACGTAACGTACGCCGCATGAATGAGCAGCTCCCCGGCCGTCCCACCAGTCATTCCCGGGTCACTCTGAGCCGCATCATGACAGCGATAGACGTCAATCTGTACGGGACCGTGCACGGCGGTGTCCTGATGAAGTTCGTCGATGACGTGGCCGGCGCCTCGGCGGCCCGGCACAGCGGCGGCACGGCCGTCACCGCGGCGATCGACGAGATCGTCTTCGTCGAGCCGGTGCGGGTCGGCGATCTGGTGCACGCCTACGCCCAGGTGAACTGGACGGGCTCCAGCTCGATGGAGGTGGGCGTCAAGGTGGTCGCCGAGCGCTGGGACGTCGTGCCCAACGAGCCGGTGACCGTTGCCACCGCGTATCTCGTCTTCGTGGCCGTGGACGTGTCCGGTCACCCGCGCAACGTCCCGCCTGTGTTGCCGGAGAACGTTGAGGACGAGCGCCGCTTCCGCGAAGCTCTGATCCGGCGGGAACATCGCCTGGCCCGCCGGGCCGCGATCCAGCGCGCCCGGGCCGAGGAGGAGAAGGCTGAATGAACGTTAAGGTGTGGGCATGACGGGCGCAGTGTTGTGGGAGCCGCCGGCCGACGTGCGGGAGACGTCCCGGATCGGGCAATATCTGGCGTGGCTGCAGCGGTCGCGCGGCCTGGAGTTCCGAGACTACGCGGCGCTCTGGCAGTGGTCCGTCGACGACCTGCCCGCGTTCTGGCAGTCGATCTGGGACTACTTCGAGGTCATCGCCCACGACCCGCCGGCGGGTGTGCTGCCCGGGGGCGCCGGGATGCCGGGGGCGAAGTGGTTCCCCGGCGCGACCGTCAACTACGCCGAGCACGTCCTGCGCCTGCCCGGGCTGGCCGGCGACGAGCCGGTCGTGCTCGCCCACAGCCAGACCCGTGCGCCGATCACCCTGACCGTGGCCCAGCTTCGTGAGCAGGTCCGCAATGTTCGTGCCGGCCTGCTGGCGCACGGCATCGGCCGCGGCGACCGGGTGGCGGCCTATGCGCCCAACATTCCCGAGACGTACGTGCTGATGCTCGCCACCGCCAGCCTCGGTGCGGTCTTCTCGTCGTGCGCGCCCGAATTCGGCGTACGCAGTGTGATCGACCGCTGGCAACAGATCGAACCGGCGCTGCTCGTGGCCGTCGACGGCTACCGCTACGGCGACAAGGCCGTCGACCGGCGCGAGGAGGTCGCGGCCATCACCGCGGCGCTCCCGTCGCTGCGGCACGTCGTCACCATCGGCTACCTCGATCCCGCCCGCGACACGTTCCGCGAGTTCGGTGGCGATGACCCGATGGCGTACGAGAAGGTGCCGTTCGACCATCCGCTCTATGTGCTCTACAGCTCGGGGACCACCGGCCTGCCCAAGCCGATCGTCCACGGTCACGGCGGCATCCTGCTCGAACACCTCAAGATGCTCGCCCTGCACCACGACCTGGGCCCCGGTGACCGGTTCTTCTGGTTCACCACCACCGGCTGGATGATGTGGAACTTCCTGGCCAGCGGTCCCGCCGTCGGCGCCGCGATCGTCATGTTCGACGGCAACCCCGCGTACCCGGACATGTCGGTCCTCTGGGATCTGGTCGACGAAGCCGGCATCACCTATTTCGGCACGTCCGCGCCCTTCCTCATGGCCTGCCGCAAGGCGGGTCTCACCCCGCGGAAGGACGGGCTCAAGGGCATCGGCTCGACCGGCGCGCCGCTGCCGCCGGAGGGTTTCGACTGGGTCTACGAGGCGGTGGGCACGCGCCTGCAACTGCAATCGCTTTCCGGCGGTACGGATGTCTGCACGGGCTTCGTCGGTGCGGTGCCCCTGCTCCCGGTGGTCGAAGGCAGGATCGCCTGCCGGGCCCTGGGCGCCCGGGTCGAGGCGTACGACCCCACCGGCCACCCGGTGATAGACGAGCTCGGCGAGCTGGTCATCACCGCGCCCATGCCGAGCATGCCGGTCAGCTTCTGGAACGATCCCGACGGCAAGCGCTACCGCGAGGCCTACTTCGACTACTTCCCCGGCGTCTGGCGCCATGGCGACTGGATCACCATCGCCACCGACGGCTCCTGCGTCATCACCGGACGCTCCGACGCCACCCTCAACCGCGGCGGCGTCCGGCTGGGCACCTCCGAGTTCTATTCGGTGGTCGAGAGCCTGCCCGAGATCGTCGACTCGGTGGTGGTCCACCTGGAGCAGGACGACAATCCGAACGGCGAGCTGCTGCTCTTCGTGGTGCTGACCGACGGCGTCGACCTCGACGATCCCCTGCGCAAGCGGATAGCCGCCGAGCTGCGGGCGTCGCTTTCCCCCCGCCACATTCCCGACGAGATCCACGCCGTACGAGCCGTCCCACGCACCCTGTCCGCCAAGAAACTCGAGGTGCCGGTCAAGCGCATCCTGACCGGCGCCCCGGTCGAATCCGCCGCCGCCAAGGGCGCCCTGGCCAACCCGGAATCCCTGCTCGCCTTCGAGGACCTGGCCCGCAAACGCCGCTAGCTGACCACCAGGGTGACCTTCTCCGAGCCGGCGCGGGCGTCGAGCGTCGTGCGGTCGAGGTGGGCGCAGAGGACGATCGAGGCGCCGGCGACCAGGGGCGCCAGCAGCCAGTCGATCGGGTCGGGGTGGGTGGTGGCGTCGAACAGCACCCGGCTGCCCGGGGTGAGGTTGAGCTCGGCGGCGCGGCTGGTGGCGGCGGCCAGGGTTTCGGCGTGGGTGCGGCCGTTGAGGGCCGGGTCGGCCGCGGTGACCGGCGCGCCGGGGAAGTAGTCGCCGAACTGGCGCACCTCGAGCACGAAGTCGGCGAAGCCGGTTGGTAGCTCGCGGAGGGGCATCGCGAAAGGCAGCAAACCGGTCGCGTACCGGTCTGAGGCTTTTGTCGTTGTGCTCTGATCCGGGGTCGTGAAGAGGGCGTCGGCGGACGCCGGATCGGTCGTCTCGGCCTCGACGCCGGCCGAAAAGACGCCCAGGAGGATCGCGGCCGTCTGCCAATGCGCCGGCATGGTCACCGCCGCGGTGTCGCCGTTGCTCAGGCCCAAGCCGTCCACCAGCAGGTTCGCCGTCTTGGAAACCCAGTTGTCGAGCGTCGCGCCGGAGAGTTCGGTTCGATCGCCGCCGGCGTCGTCATAGAAAGTCAGCAGGGGGCTTGCCGGGTCGCGGCGGACGGCGGCCGCCAGCACCTGCGGGATCGTGTTCTGCACCGGTAACACGATAGTTCCGTTCGGGGGTCCCCGAAGGGGTGACTGTGCGTAATCGTCCCTGAGCGGGCGATGAGAACCGGGAAACGAGGCGGACACGGCGGTGTCGCGGTCACCTGCCTGATGCATTCCGGGCGTACGCTTGCCAGTGGTCTGAATTACAACCTCTTTGGGAGTTGCCTCGTGACCGCCGGTCGCCCCCCGCGAGTGCTCGTCGACGCCACCAGCGTCCCCGCAGACCGAGGAGGAGTCGGCAGATACGTCGACGGCTTGCTCGGCGCCCTCGGGCGGATCGACCCGGACAGGGTCGATCTAGCCGTTGTGGCTCAGCGGTCGGATGCGGAGCGTTACAGCCGCCTGCTCGACAACCGCGCCGAGGTGATCGCCGGCCCGGCCGCCGTCGCCCACCGGCCCGCCCGGCTGGCGTGGGAGCAGACTGGTCTGCCCCTGCTCGCTCAGCAGGTCGGTGCCCAGGTGCTGCACTCGCCGTTCTACACCTGTCCGTTGCGCGCCGGTTGCCCGGTAACGGTGACCGTGCACGATGCGACGTTCTTCACCGAGCCCGAGCACTACGACAACACGAAGCGCACGTTCTTCCGCAGCGCGATCAAGACGTCGCTGCGCCGCGCGGCCCGGGTCATCGTGCCCAGCAAGGCCACCCGCGACGAGCTGATCCGGCTCCTCGACGCCGACCCGACCCACATCGACGTGGCCTATCACGGCGTCGACCAGGCGGCCTTCCACGCGCCCACCGAGGAAGAGAAGGCCCGCGTACGCGCCCGGCTCGGCCTCAACGATGCGGGCTATGTCGCTTTCCTCGGGGCCAAGGAGCCGCGCAAGAACGTGCCCAACCTGATCCGGGGCTGGGCCCGCGCGGTTGCCGACTGGCCGCGCCCGCCGGCGCTGGTGCTGGCCGGCGGTCAGGGCCACGACGACGAGATCGACCGTGCCGTGGCCGAGGTGCCGTCCCACCTGCGCCTGCTCCGCCCGGGCTACCTCCGGTACGCCGACCTGCCGGGCTTCCTCGGCGGCGCGCTCGTGGCCTGCTACCCGTCCTTCGGCGAGGGCTTCGGCCTGCCGATCCTCGAGGCCATGGCCTGTGCGACGCCGGTGCTCACCACGCCGAGGCTGTCCCTGCCCGAGGTGGGCGGCGACGCAGTGGCGTACACCACCGAAGACCCCGACCGCATCGCGACCGACCTGGCCGACCTGCTGCACGACGAGCCGCGCCGCCTAACGTTGGCCAAGGCGGGGTTCGACCGTGCGAAGGAGTTCACCTGGGCGTCCAGCGCGGAGGTACACGTCACAACCTGGAAACGGGTAGCGACCCCCTGACCTTTACACTCTGTGCGCATGAGCGATCAACTCGGCGGACTGTACGGCGTTGTTCTTGCAGGCGGCACCGGAACCCGCCTCTGGCCGCTGTCCCGAGCCGGTCACCCCAAGTTTCTGCACCCGCTGACGGGCACCGAGGCGTCCCTGCTCCAGGCCACAGTGTCCCGTCTCGACCTGCTGGCCCCCATGGACCGCGTGTTCGTGGTCACCGGGGTCGCCCACGCGGCGGCGGTCTCGCGGCAGCTCGACACCATCCCTGAGGCGAACGTCCTGGTCGAGCCGTCGCCCCGGGATTCCTGCGCGGCCATCGCGCTGGCCGCGGCGGTCATCGCCCGGCGTGATCCCGAGGCGATCATGGGATCGTTCGCCTCGGACCACCTGATCGCCGACAAGGAACGCTTCACCGAGGTCATCCAGCAGGCGATGGCCGGCGCCCGCAAGGGCCTCCTGATGACGCTGGGCATCACCCCGACCCGGCCCGAGACGGGCTACGGCTACCTCCAGTGCGGCAGCGAGACCGGCGACGGGCCGGTGCTCGCGGTCGAGGAATTCAAGGAGAAGCCGACGTACGACGTGGCCGAGGGCTACGTGAAGTCCGGCAACTACCTGTGGAACGCGGGCATGTTCGTCTGGCGGGCGGACGCGTTCCTGGCCGAGTTGTCGCGCCAGCAGCCGCAGCTCGCGGCTGGGGTGTCACGCATCGCGGCGGCCTGGGAGTCGCCGGAGCGCGAAGAGGTGCTGGGCGAGGTGTGGCCGACCCTGCCGCGCATCTCGGTGGACTACGCCGTGATGGAGGGCGCGGCCGCGGTCGGCCGGGTCGGGACGGTTCGCGGCGACTTCGGCTGGAACGACGTCGGCGACTTCCACACGCTGGGCGCGGTGCTGGCGGCCGACCCGTCGGGCAACGTGATCGTCGGACGCGACGTCTCGCAGAAGTCGGGCGTGCTGCTGCGCGACACGGAGGGTCTCGTGGTGGTGCCGACCGAGGGTCGTCTGGTCGCGGCCATGGGCGTACGGGATCTGGTGATCGTCGACACGCCGGATGCCGTGCTGGTGATCCCCCGCGAGCGGGCGCAAGAGGTCAAGCACCTGGTGGACGAGCTCAAGGAGCTCGGCGAGCACGGTTACATCTGAGCCGTGAGCATCGAAGACCTGCACGCCGACGCGGTGCGGCGGCTGAACGCGTGGACGGCGACCTCCGACGAGGCCGAGCGGGGCCGTAAGCGCACCCTCGAGCTGTTGGACGACGGTCCGGTCGCCATGACCCGGGCCCATCGTCGCGGTCACGTGACGGCCAGCGCCCTGGTCGTGGACGACGAGGGCCGGGTGCTGCTCTGCCTGCACGGCCGCCTGGGCAAGTGGATGCAGCTCGGCGGCCACTGCGAGGCGGACGACACGAGCCTGGCCGCGGCCGCGCTGCGCGAGGCGACCGAGGAATCGGGCATCACCGGTCTGCTGCTCGACCCGGAGCCGATCGACGTCGACATCCACGAGGTGCGCTGCGGCCCGGCCGACGGCCTGCCCGCCGAGCCGTCGGTCCACTTCGACGTACGGTTCCTGCTCCGCGCTCCGGCCGGCGCCCAGGAGCAGATCAGCGACGAGTCGGCGGACCTCGGCTGGTTCGCGCCCGACGCTCTGCCGGCCCCGCTGGCCTCCGGCACCATCCGCCAGATCGCCCCCGCGCTGGCCCGGCTCAGCTGAACGCGTCGCCGCCGCCCGGCTCGGCGACGGAAGCGCCGCGGAGCCGTCGATGCGGAGGTCAGGAGGCGGAGAGCTCCAGGCGGACGCCGTCCTCGTGGGGGAGGGACAGCGTCACGATGGACTCGGCGGCCAGGGCGGCTCGCAGGCGGTGCGCGTCGGCGCCCAGGCGCATGAAGCCGACGGGCGTCTTGTCGAGTGTGCCCAGGTGCAGGGCGGCCGTCGCGCCGCTGCCGGGGATCACCTCGGCCGGAGCCAACGTCGTAGCGCGGGAGAGGTAGTCGGCCACCGCTGCGGCGGCCCGGTCGACTGCGTCCGGGTCGACCGGTAGGCCGGGCAACGCAGCTTCGGGCCCGTCGGGCAGCAGAGCGGCCCGGCGCAGGCCGTCGGCGCGGGCCTCGGTGGTGCCGAGGCTGAACATGTCGGAGGCGGCGTCGCGCAGCAGCACCGAGGCGTCGGCCGCGTCGCGGATGCCGGAGCGGGGGTAGCCGCGGACAACAGCCACCGGCGTCTGGTCGACCTTGCCCTTGACCAGCTCGCCGGCGGCGGCCAGCTCGTCGATGACGGCCATCTGGGTGATCTCGAGCTCGTTGCCGTACGGGTCGGTCTCGCCGCGGTAGTCACGGATCGGTTCGATGCCGGCGGCGCCCAGGGCCACATCGGTGAGGCCGTTGCGCCAGGCCCGGCCCATCGTGTCGGAGATGATGACGCCGACGTCGAGGCCGCGCTTCACCAGGTCGTCGCGCAGGCGCCGGGCCGACTCGTCGGGATCGGCCGGAAGCAGGACGAGGTGGGACTTGTCGACGTTGGAGGCGTCGATGCCGGCGGCCGCCATCACGAAGCCGTGGTGGGTCTGCACGATCGTCGTGGGTCCGCGGCGGGCAACCACGCGAGCCGTCTCGGACTCGAGGGCGGCCGCGCGCGCCCGGTCACGTTCGGGGCCGCCGACGGGCACCTCGACCAGCCGGCCCTCGGCCTTGGACACGATCTTGCTGGTCACCACCAGCACATCGCCGTCGGCCAGCCAGGGCGCGGCAGCGGTGATGACCTCGGCCAGCTCGTCACCGGCCACGATCTCGCCGATCCCGCGCACCGGCAGGATCTCCAACCCGTCCGTCACCACGGTCGCCCCCTCGGCGGTGAGATGTTCCGTTCAGCTTGCCCGGCCGGGGCGGCTGACGCGACACCGCCCCCGAGTAGCGCTGATCACGCCGGTTACGACCCCGGGCTCGCGGCGCCCGCGAGGGAAAGGGCGTCCTTGACCATCTGGGCCGTGGCCTCTTCGGAGGACATCCACAACGGGACAGCCCGGGTGGGGACGCCGGGGACCTCGGTGGCGGCGTCGGACGAATCGACCAGCCAGCCGTCGAGGATGCCGCCGGCGGAACGAGGGCCGTAGAGCGCGCCGACCCCGGCCGCCGTGACCGCGACGTCGACCGTGGCCAGGCACTTGTCGGCCATGCCGCGGATCGGGGAGTCGCCGATGATGGGGGACACCCCGATGACGGGGGCGGGGCCGGTGGCCACGGCGTCGCGCACGTCGGCCACGGCCAGGATCGGCGCGATGCTCACCACCGGGTTGCTCGGGGCGACCAGCACCACATCGGCCGCGGCGATCGCCTCGACGACGCCGGGGGCCGGCTTGGCCGCCTCGGCGCCGACGAAGACGAAGCGGTGGGTCGGCACCTCGCCGCGGTAGCGGACCCACCATTCCTGGAAGTGGATGGCCTTGCGCTCGCCCTCGACGTCGACCACCACGTGGGTCTCGAGGCGGTCGTCGGTGGCGGGCAGCATGGTGATGCCGGGCTGCCAGCGGGCGCACAGGGCGGCTGTCACCGCGGAGAGCGGATAGCCCGCGGCCAGCATCTGGGTGCGTACGAGATGGGTGGCCGTGTCCTTGTCGCCCAGGCCGAACCACGACGGCTCGGCGCCGTAGGCGGCAAGTTCCTCCTTGACCACCCAGGACTCGCCGACCCGGCCCCAGCCGCGCCCCGGGTCGTGGGCGCCGCCCAGCGTGTACATGACGCTGTCGAGGTCGGGGCAGATCTGGAGGCCGTGCATGCGGACGTCGTCGCCGACGTTGACCACCGCTGTCACCTCGGCGCCGAGCGCACGAGCCTGCGCGCGCACGCCGACGAGAAACTTGGCGCCGCCGATGCCACCGGAAAGGACCACGATCCGCATGCCCGTATCCTCCCGTACGGGTATGACGGAACTTTCCGGTGGGTATCGATGCAGCGTGCGGGGCCGGACTACCCTGAGCCTCCCGCACCCGACTTCGTCTTGGAGAATTCCGTGACCAGCCAACCGCAGCCCGCGCCGGGCGAGGGCAGATCGGCCGGCCAGTTCCTCCGCCCGCTGCGCGACCTCGCGGCCTACGCGCTCGTCGGCGCTCCCGCCCTGTTGCTCTTCGTGGCCGTGATCCGGCTGATCCCGGACGGTGAGAACCAGTTCGGCTACCGCACCCAGGACAGCTTCTACGGCTTCGTGAACACCGCGACGGTGTTCATGCCGCTGGCGGCGGTGCTGCTGGCGCTGCTCGTGCCGCCGCTCCATCCGAAGGCCCGGCTGATCACGCTCGTCGCGCTGGTCGAGTACGCCGTGATGGGCTTCTTCGGCGTGCTGTTCGGCCTGCTCATCGGCCTTATCAACCACGCGAGCAACAACGGCGCGCGGACCGCGTTCGAAGAGCTTCTGGTGCGGGCGGCCTGGCTCGGGGTGTTCGCCGTGGCCGCGTACGCGGTGTTCCGGCTCTGGCAGGGCCTGTTCCACGTGGCCAAGCCCAAGGCGCCGCCCGGTGTTTACGGCCAGCCGGCGTACGGCCAGCCCGGCGCCTACCCTGGCCAGCCGGGCTACGGTCCGCCGCCGCAGGGCCAGCCTGGCTACGCCCCCGGCGGCTACCCGCCGCCTGGAACGCCTCCGCCGGGAATGCCGCAGCCAGGTGCCCAGCCGGGTGCACAGCAGTTCGGCCAGCCGTACGGCCAGCCCTACGGTCAGCCGCCCCAGGGCCACCCGCAGCAGCCCCCGACCTGGAACCAGCCCGCCGTGCCCATCCCCGCGTCGGCGCCGCCCGCGCACCCGGGCTCGGCCCCGCCCGCGGCCCCCGCTTCGGGCCCGCCGGCCACGCCGTCCGCGGCCGCGGCGTTCTCCGAGCCCACCCAGGTGGTGCCGAACACCGCGCCCGCCGGCGACGAGCGCACCGAGAAGATTCCCGACGACCGCCCCGGCTTCGGCCCGGCCGGCGAGGACTCGCCGCGGCGGTAGCACCGGCCGAGCCGACGCGGTAGCACCGGCCGAGCCGACGCGGTAGCACCGGCCGAGCCGACGCGGTGGCCGCGAGGGACCGGGGCTCTGACGCCGGTGGGACCGAGGCGCCGAGGCGATAGCACCACGACGGGGTGCGCGCAGTGGGATAGACCACGGCGCGCACCCCGTCCCGGTCGAGGCAACGCGCGGCATTCCGGCCTAGGCTGCTGGGGTGACAGAGGTCAACACGGTCGACAGTCAGCCCACGGAAGCGAGCATCCGGCGCGCCCTGCGCCGGGCGGCCGACGGCAAGGCAGTGGACGCCGGTGAGGCGACCGCCCTGCTGGCCGCGACCGGCGAGCAGTTCGACGAGCTGCTCGCGATCGCCGGCGGCATCCGCGACGCGGGCCTGCGTGAGGCCGGGCGGCCGGGCGTCGTCACGTACTCGCGCAAGGTCTTCATCCCCCTGACGCGCCTGTGCCAGGACCGGTGCCACTACTGCACCTTCGCGACCGTGCCGCACCGGCTGCCCGCAGCCTTCCTCGAGCGCGACGAGGTCCTCGAGATCGCTCGTCAGGGCGCCGCCCAGGGCTGCAAGGAAGCCCTGTTCACCCTCGGCGACCGCCCCGAGGAACGCTGGCCCGCGGCCCGGCAGTGGCTCGACGAGCGCGGCTACGACTCGACCCTCGACTACGTGCGCGCCTGCGCGATCGCCGTGCTGGAAGAGACCGGCCTGCTGCCACACCTCAACCCCGGCGTGATGAGCTGGGCCGAGCTGCAGCGCCTGAAGCCGGTCGCCCCCAGCATGGGCATGATGCTCGAGACCACGGCGACCAGGCTGTGGTCCGAGCCCGGCGGCCCGCACTTCGGCTCGCCCGACAAGGAGCCGGCCGTACGCCTGCGGGTGCTCGACGACGCCGGCCGGGTGGGCGTCCCGTTCACCACCGGCATCCTGATCGGTATCGGCGAGACCCCGGCCGAGCGGGTCGACGCGCTGTTCGCGATGCGCCGTGCCGCCCGTGAGTACGGCCACATCCAAGAGATCATCATCCAGAACTTCCGCGCCAAGCCGGACACGGCGATGCGCGGCATGCCCGACGCCGAGCTGCGCGAGCTGGCTGCCACGGTGGCCGTGGGCCGCATCATCATGGGCCCGCGGGGCCGCCTGCAGGCCCCGCCCAACCTGATCGACACCGAGTTCGGCCTGTTGCTGCGGGCCGGCATCGACGACTGGGGCGGCGTCTCGCCGGTGACCCCCGACCACGTCAACCCCGAGCGCCCGTGGCCCCGGATCGACTCGTTGCGCGAGCACTCGGCGGCGGCCGGATTCGAGCTGCGCGAGCGCCTGACGATCTATCCCGAGTACGTCCGCCGCGGCAACGAGGGCTGGCTCGACCCGCGTCTGGCCGCGCACGTGGCCGCGCTGTCCGGCGAGGACGGTCTGGCCCGCGAGGACGCCGAGGTGGTCGGCCGTCCCTGGCAGGAGCCCGACGACGCGTACGCCTCGGGCCGCACCGATCTTTTCGCGACGATCGACACCGAGGGCCGCTCGGGCGACCGGCGCTCCGACTTCGACGACGTCTACGGCGACTGGGACGAGGTTGCCGCCCACATCACCACCGAGGCGCCGCGCAGGATCGAGGCGGAGGTCGTCCAGGGCCTCAAGCTCGCCTCGGAGAACCCGGCCGCCCTCCTCGAGAAGCAGCACGAGGACGCGGCCATGGCGTTGTTCAACGCCGACGGCGAGGCCCTCGACGAGCTGGCCCGCATCGCCGACGACCTCCGCAAGCAGGTCAACGGCGACGACATCACGTACGTGGTCAACCGGAACATCAACTTCACCAACGTCTGCTACGTGGGCTGCCGGTTCTGCGCGTTCGCGCAGCGCGAACGGGACGCCGACGCCTACCGCCTCTCGGTCGACCAGGTCGCCGACCGGGCCGAGCAGGCCTGGCAGGACGGCGCCTCCGAGGTCTGCATGCAGGGCGGCATCGACCCCAAGATGCCCGTGACCGCGTACGCCGACCTGGTCCGCGCCGTCAAGCAGCGCGTCCCCGGCATGCACGTCCACGCGTACTCCCCGATGGAGATCGTCACCGCCGCGGCCAAGGCCGGCGTGCCCGTGCGCGAGTGGCTGGCCGAGCTCAAGGAGGCCGGCCTGGGCACGATCCCGGGCACCGCGGCCGAGATCCTCGACGACGACGTGCGCTGGGTGCTCACCAAGGGCAAGCTGCCCACCAGCGCCTGGACTGACGTGGTGACCAACGCCCACCAGCTCGGCATCCGGTCGAGTTCGACCATGATGTACGGGCACGTCGACCACCCGCGGCAGTGGCTCGGCCACTTCCGGGTGCTGGCCGGCATCCAGGACGTCACCGGCGGCTTCACCGAGTTCGTGGCGTTGCCGTTCATCCACACCAACGCACCGATCTATCTGGCCGGCCTGGCCAAGGCCGGTCCCAGCTGGCGGGAGAACCGGGTCGTCCACGCGATGGCCCGGATCCTGCTGCACGGCCGCATCGACAACATCCAGTGCTCCTGGGTGAAACTGGGCGACGACGGCACCCGGGTGATGCTCAACGGGGGTTGCAACGACCTCGGGGGCACCCTGATGGAGGAAACCATCTCCCGCATGGCCGGTTCCGAGCACGGATCGGCTCGTACGGTCGCTGAGCTCAAGGAACTTGCGGCGGCGGCCGGTCGCCCGGCAGTGGAGCGGACCACGACCTACGGTCGACGGTAGATCACAAAACGGGTTAAATTGGACGCGATGGAACGGGATCGCGTTACCTACCGGGGCTCCGGAGAGATAGGGCAGGAACGGGACCCTGTCGCGCCCGCGGGCGCGCCGGGGAAACGGGCCTATTTATCAGGTTCGGCTTGACGACGCACGTCTTACACGCGTGTAATTTCGGTGGGGTTGTGAGCTGAAGCGCAACAAAATGCGAAGTCCGCTCGCAAAAAACACGCTGCGTGCGTGGGGGGTCAGTGCCGGCATCGCTGCCGGCGCGGAAATTGGGAGGCACGCCGATGGAAGCGCAGGTTGAAGGGGTCGACCTGCTCGGGGACGCGCCCGAGTGGCAGGAACGGGCGCTGTGTTCGCAGACCGATCCGGAAGCTTTCTTCCCGGAAAAGGGGGGGTCCACCCGGGAAGCAAAGAGGATCTGCGGCCGCTGTGAGGTCAAGGCCGAGTGCCTCGAGTACGCACTGGGGCACGACGAGCGGTTCGGCATCTGGGGTGGACTGTCCGAGCGCGAGCGTCGCAAGCTGAAGCGACGGGTGGCCTGATCGCGCTCAGCGCTCAGGTCAGTTCGTCGGGATCCACCCCGAGCAGGTTGGCTACCTGCTCGATGATCACATCGTGGACGAGGTCGGCGAGGTCCTCGCGGTCCATCGCCCGGAATTCCAGCGGCCGCCGGTAGAGCACGATCCGCGGGGGGAGCTCTTGCCGGCCGGGGCGGCCGGGAAGCAGGCGGGCCAGGGGCACCTCGCCGTCCTCGAGCACGTCGGAGTCGTAGACGTTGAGGTCGGGCGGCACGTCCTCGACGGCGAACTCGACGCCGGCCAGTTCTTTCGCGTAGCGCCGTTCGAGCCCCTCGACCGTGTCGAGCACCAGGTCGTCGAAGATCTCGGCCTTGGTGCGGGCCAGGGGGACTGTGGCCGGGACGAGCCGGCCCCGCAGGCCCCGGCCGTGCCGGTCGCGACGGGCCGGGTGCCCAGGGCCGGCCTTACGCGCCGGTCGCGGGTCGGTGCGGCGGCGTTCGGGACTGGTGGTCACGCCGCAACTCTAGTCCTCCGACGGTGTGACACGTTGTCAGACGTGTTTCGGCCGTGTTGATTCGCCCCTTCGGGGCGATACGGCGGTAATTCGCCCCATCGGGTGCCGCGTGTCGGGTGGGCATGACCGAATCGTGATGCATCGTGGGTCGGCGTGTCGCGGGGTTTCCGCGCCCGCGCGGGCCGCCGGAGCGATAACGTGCCGCCGTGAGGTCACCACGGCGTTGCTCCCGGAACGGCTGTCCCCGACAGGCTGTCGCCACGCTGACCTACGTCTACAGCGACTCCACGGCGGTTGTCGGACCCCTGGCAGCCTTCGCCGAACCCCACACGTACGACCTCTGCGAGCCGCACGCCCGCAGCCTCACCGCCCCCCGGGGCTGGGAACTCGTGCGGCACGACGGCGATTTCGCCCCGCCCCCGCCCACCACCGACGACCTGGTCGCCCTGGCCGACGCCGTCCGCGAGGCGGCCCGCCCGGCCGCGCCACCCCCGCGGGCCGACGAGACAGAACGACTCCCGGGCCATCAGACGGGCCGCAGAGGCCACTTGAGGGTCATCCCCCCGTCCCACTGAGGCCCCGGGGTCGGCTAGGGCAACGCGATCAGCGTGTAGCGCTTCTTGAGCCACGGGATGAGCTTCTTGTACGCGGCGACGGTGTCGGGCTGCGCGTAGTCGTGCGACAGCACGATGGCGCCCGGCCGGCAGTGCTTCTCGATCTGCCTGACCACCTTGGCCTGGTGCGCGGCGCTGGTCTCGCCCTTGCGGTGGCTCCAGTCGCGCGGGTCGACCCGCCAGTAGATCGAGGTCATCCCCAGCTGCCTGGCCGTCGAGACCAGTAGCGGCGTGAAGTTGCCGCCGGGCGCTCGGAAATATTTGATCTTCGCGCCGGGCGCGGCCCGGTGGATCGCGGCGTTGGTGCGCCCCAGATCGGCCTGGATCTTGGACGCCGGGTCCTTGCCGATCTTGAGGCTGTGGTCCCAGGTGTGGTTGCACAGCGTGTGACCCCGGGCCACGATCTGACGAACGATCCCGGGGTGCCGCTCGACCTGCACGCCGACCAGGCAGAAGGTCGCCTTCACGTGGTGCTGGGCCAGCAGGGCCAGCAGCTTGGGCGTCTCGTTCGGGTCGGGACCGTCGTCGAAGGTGAGGGCGACACCCTTGGATCCGGTCAGCATGTGGCTGCCGGCGGGACCGCCGAAGCGCGGGTTCTTGACCGCCCGGGCCGGCGGCTTCACCGCCGGCTTCGGCTTCGGCTCGGCGGCCGGCGACGAGGGCGCGACTGACGAAGCGGTGAGCGTGCCGACGCTGTCCTGAGCGGACTCCGCCGACGCGCGCCCGGTCAGGCCGACGGCGATCAGCACCACGCCGAGCAGAACCGCCTTCTTGGCCCGCGACAATCGCATCAAACCCTCCCTGGACCGACCGGCTCCCGACATTGCCGCCCGGAACCCCCTGATCGCCGCGCTTCGCAGCGATTCGGCACGGTCGGGGGAGACACGACCGAGGGCCCACGTGATGGCCCGCTGGTCGAGAGCGGTCAGAAAGCGGAGGAGGCGAAGGAGGGGGGTGGGCACGGGGTCCTCGGGGTAGGCAATACGGTCTCGGGCTCGGGGGTCGCGCCTCGTGGGTCGCGCTGAGTGACGGCGAACCGCCGCCGCCCCTCATTGATACGGGACGACGGCGGTGCACGGATCAGTCTGTGGCCGGGATCAAAGTCCCGGCAGTCCCCCTTCTCAGGAGAGTTCGATCAGCTCCTGCTCGGTGAGCAGGCGCGAACGGATGAGAAAACGCACGCCCTCGGGGGCTTCCAGCGAGAAGCCGGAACCCCTTCCGGGGACCACGTCCACCGTCAGGTGGGTGTGCTTCCACAGCTCGAACTGCGAGGCTGACATCCAGAACGTGATCGGCTCGTCGACCCCGTCGATCTTCAGGGCTTGGAGCAGCACGTCGGACTGGCCGGTGCGGAACTCGCCCTCCAGATAGCACATCGGGGAGCTGCCGTCGCAGCACCCGCCGGACTGGTGGAACATCAGCGGACCGTGCTGCCCCCGCAGCTGCCGCATCATGTCGGCAGCCGCGGGAGTCACGTCTACGCGCGTGGCCATGGCCTAGAAGAAGCCCATCGCCTTGGGGCTGTACGAGACGAGCAGGTTCTTGGTCTGCTGGTAGTGGTCGAGCATCATCTTGTGGTTCTCGCGGCCGATGCCGGACTGCTTGTAACCACCGAACGCGGCGTGCGCCGGGTAGAGGTGGTACGAGTTCGTCCAGACCCGGCCCGCCTTGATCGCCCGACCGGCCCGGTACGCGGTGTTGATGTCCCGGGTCCACACGCCGGCGCCCAGCCCGTACAGCGTGTCGTTGGCGATCTTGATGGCGTCGGCGTAGTCGGCGAACGAGGTCACCGACACGACCGGCCCGAAGATCTCCTCCTGGAAGATCCGCATGGCGTTGTTGCCTTCGAAGATCGTCGGCTGCACGTAGTAGCCGCCAGACAGATTGCCACCGAGGTCGGCCCGGGCGCCGCCGGTGAGCACCTTGGCGCCCTCCTGCCGGCCGATGTCGAAGTACGACAGGATCTTCTCGAGCTGGTCGTTGGACGCCTGCGCGCCGACCTGGGTGTCGGTGTCGAGCGGGTCGCCCTGCTTGAGGTTCTCGACCCGCTTCACGCCCGCGGCCAGGAAGTCGCTGTAGATGCCCTGCTGAATGAGCGCGCGCGACGGGCAGGTGCAGACCTCGCCCTGGTTGAGCGCGAACATCGAGAAGCCCTCGAGCGACTTGTCATAGAAGTCGTCGTCGAGCCGGCTGACGTCGTCGAAGAAGATGTTCGGGCTCTTGCCGCCCAGCTCGAGGGTGACCGGGATCAGGTTCTCGGAGGCGTACTGCATGATCAGCCGGCCGGTGGTGGTCTCACCGGTGAAGGCGACCTTGGCGACCCGGTTGGACGAGGCGAGCGGCTTGCCGGCCTCGACGCCGAACCCGTTGACGATGTTGAGCACGCCCGGCGGCAGCAGGTCGGCCACGAGCGACAGCCAGTAGTGGATCGAGGCGGGCGTCTGCTCGGCCGGCTTGAGCACGACCGCGTTGCCGGCGGCCAGCGCGGGGGCGAGCTTCCAGACCGCCATCAGGATCGGGAAGTTCCACGGGATGATCTGGGCGACGACGCCGAGTGGCTCGTGGAAGTGGTAGGCGACCGTGTCGTCGTCGATCTCGCCCGCCGTGCCCTCCTGGGCCCGGATGGCGCCGGCGAAGTAGCGGAAGTGGTCGATCGCCAGCGGGATGTCGGCGGCCAGCGTCTCGCGCACCGGCTTGCCGTTCTCCCAGCACTCGGCGACCGCGAGCTTCTCCAGGTTCTGCTCCATGCGGTCGGCGATCTTGTTGAGGATGTTCGCCCGCTCGGCGGTGGAGGTACGGCCCCACGCGTCGGCGGCGCCGTGCGCGGCGTCCAGCGCCTTCTCGACGTCCTCGGCCGTGCCCCGGGCCACCTCGCAGAAGTCCTGGCCCGTCACGGGGCTGGGGTTGGCGAAATACTGCCCCTTGGCCGGCGGCACGTACTCGCCGCCGATGAAGTGGTCGTACCGGGACTCATAGTTGACGATCGCGCCGTCGGATCCGGGCGGGGAATACACGGTCATGGCAGCCTCCGTACCTCTGGGGTGCGGCCGACGTTAGTTACGGCCACGTTGCAACGACGTTGCAACTGTGTCCCCGGAAATGCCCTCAGCTTCGCCTCGCCACTTTCGGCGCCCCCGACACCGGCGGGCCCAGCCCGAATTCGACTTGAAGCTCGCGGATGCGGGTCAGCGCCATGGGGCGGTCGGGGGCGGTCGGGGCGAGCAGGCGGGCGTACGCCTCCCAGACCTCCAGGTCGTCGGCGCCCCACGGGGAGTGCAGCCAGGTCTGGAGCAAGGTGCGGTCACGGGCGGCCAGCAGCGCGGAGCGGAGGCGGTCGTCGACCAGGCGGCGCAGGCGCGCCACGCCCGGGGCGTCGGACCCGGGCAGGAGCGGTCCCGCGTACGCCTCCAGCGCGTCCGCCACGCGGCCGTGCTCGAGCAGCGCGGTGACCGTACGGAAATCCGCCTCGACCTCGGCCCGCAGCCGGTAGGGCCGGGACTCCATCAGCTCGGGGCCCAGCGCCCGGCGCAGACGCGACAACTCCGCGCGTACGGTCACCGGGCTCGCGTCGTCGCCGTAGACCCCGAACGCCAGCTCGTCACCCGTGCTGCCCTCGGGGTGGGCCAGCAGCATCACCAGCAGCTCGGAGTGGCGGCGGCCGAGGCGCCACTGCCGGCCCTCGAAGGTCAGCAACGCCTCGTTGCGCCCGAGCGCGACCACCGAGCCCGCGGTCGCCGGCGCGCTGCGATGGCCGCGCAGGTAGGCCTCGGCGGCCAGCGCGGTGGCGCGGACGAGGGCCAGGCTGTGCGGGTTGGCCAGGTGGTCGCCGCCGGTGACGTCGATGGCGCCGAGCAGCCGGCCGGTGCCCGGGTCGTGGATCGGCGCGGCGGCGCAGGTCCAGCGCTGCACGCCCCGGCTGAAGTGCTCGGTCGCGAAGATCTGCAGAGGATGGTCGACGGCCAGGGCCGTGCCCGGCGCGTTGGTGCCGGCGTGGGCCTCGTCCCAGCGGGCGCCCGGCACGAAGTTCATGCGTTCGCCGGCTCGCAGCACCTTCGCCGTTCCCTCGACCCACAGCAGCCGGCCGTAGGCGTCGCACACGGCCATCAGGTGCTCGCCGTCCTCGGCCAGGCCGCCCAGCAGGTCGCGGAAGATCGGCAGCACGCGCGCCAGCGGGTGCGCGGCGCGGTAGGTCTCGAGGTCGTCGTCGCTCAGCTCGATCGGGGCGGTGGCGTCGGGCCCGGGCAGCGCGACCGCCGAGCGCCGCCATGATTCCGCCACCACGGACCGCACGGCAGGGCCGTCCTGTTTCTGCCCGGCCAGGAACAGCTCGTGAGCGCGTCCGACCTGCCGCATGCGCTCGACGGGGTCGGCGCCGGCGTCGAGAGCGAGCCACGGGTTGGGCACGGAGGCACCTCCAGACCCCCATCGTGACCCCCATCACGCTCGACGACAAGCTTTGTTCGGTTGACGCTGCATCGTTGCTGATATGCCGTTCTTCTGCCTCCGGTAATCTCGGCGGGTCACCGGCGACGGGCTCGAGGGGGAGCAGTGTCTGATCTGTCCAAGATCGTCAAGGCGTACGACGTCCGGGGAGTCGTCCCGGACCAGTTCGACGAGGCGGTTGCCCGGGCTCTCGGCACCGCGTTCGTCGAGATGTTGCGCGAGTCGGGCGACAGCGCCGACGAGATCGTGACCGCGCACGACATGCGGGAATCCGGCCCCGGCCTGGCCGCCGCGTTCGCCCGGGGCGCCAACGCCGCCGGCGCCGCGGTCGTCTCCATCGGCCTGGCCTCGACCGACGAGCTCTACTACGCGTCCGGCTCGCTGGGGCTGCCCGGCGCCATGTTCACTGCCAGCCACAACCCGGCCCAATACAACGGCATCAAGCTGTGCCGCGCCGGCGCCAAGCCGGTCGGCCAGGACAGCGGCCTCGCGGTCGTCCGGCAGCGCGCCGAGGCCCTGCTCAACGACCTGAACGCCGAGGCCGACGGCCCGTCCCGGCTCGAGACCCGCGACCTGCTCGGCGCCTACGCGGCCCATCTGCGCTCGCTGGTCGACCTGTCCGGCATCCGGCCGCTCAAGGTCATCGTCGACGCGGGCAACGGCATGGGCGGCTACACCGTCCCGGCCGTCCTGGGCGACCAGGTGCTGCCCGCCCTGCCGCTCGAGATCGTGCCGATGTACTTCGAGCTCGACGGCTCGTTCCCCAACCACGAGGCCAACCCGCTCGACCCCAAGAACGTGGTCGACCTGCAGAACGCCATCCGCGAGCAGGGCGCCGACATCGGCGTCGCGTTCGACGGCGACGCCGACCGCTGCTTCATCATCGACGAGAAGGGCGACCCGGTCTCGCCCTCGGCGATCACCGCCCTGGTCGCCCGGCGCGAACTGGCCAAGTTCCCCGGCAGCACGGTCATCCACAACCTGATCACCTCCCACGCGGTGCCCGAGATCATCACCGAGGCGGGCGGCACGCCGGTGCGCAGCCGGGTCGGCCACTCGTTCATCAAGGCCGAGATGGCCCGGTCGAACGCGGTCTTCGGCGGCGAGCACTCGGCGCACTACTACTTCCGGGACTTCTGGTTCGCCGACACCGGCATGCTCGCGGCGATGCACGTGCTCGCCGCGCTCGGCGGCCAGGACAGGCCGTTGTCCGAGTTCGCCGCCGAGTACGAGCGCTACAGCGCCTCCGGCGAGATCAACTCCACGGTGGCCGACGCCGCCGCCAAGACCGCCGAGGTGCGGGCCCACTTCGCGGGGGCCGGCTTCGACGAGCTCGACGGTCTCACCGTGCAACTGCCCGACGGCGCCTGGTTCAACCTGCGCGCCTCCAACACCGAGCCGTTGCTGCGGCTCAACGTCGAGGCCGCCAAGCCCGACCGCATGGCATCCCTGCGCGACGAAGTGCTCGCCATCGTCCGTAGTTAGGATCAGGTCGCAGTAACGCCCGCATATCTAGAAGGAGCCGCGCGGTGGCCCTCGATCCCCAGCTGTTGGACATTCTGGCCTGCCCGGACACGCATCACGCGCCGCTCACCCACGACGCCGACGCGCAGACCCTCACCTGCACCGAGTGCGGGCGCATCTTCGACATCCGCGACGACATCCCGGTGCTGTTGCTCGACGAAGCGCGTCTGCCCGGCAACGGCTCCGGCCCGGGCGGGGTGGCCTGATGGCGGGCCCGCTCGAGGGTGGCGTGCCCGGCGTCGCCGGGCACCGGCACGCCGACGAGTCCCTGCTCGACGACGAGAAGTCGATGCTGGCCAACGACCCGGGCGGCATGCTGCGGGCCACGGCGTCGGCCGGCGCCCAGGTGCGTGAGGCGGCTGCGCTGGCCGCCGAGACCGACCTCAGCATGCTGGCCGACGAGGGCCGGCCCCGGGCCGTTGTCGTCGCCGGCATCGGCACGGCCGGCCTCACCGGCAGCATCCTGTCGACTGTGGCCGGCCCGCGCTGTCCGGTGCCGATCATCGGCCACCGCAGCCCCGGCCTGCCCGGCTGGGTCGGCGCTGCCGACGTGGTCATCGCTGTCTCCGCCTCCGGCCGCAGTCCCGAGGCGCTGGCCGCGGCCGAGGCGGCGGCCCGTCGCGGCGCCCGCCTGGTCGCCGTGGGCAACCCCGATTCCGAGCTCGAGGCGATGGCCGCCCGGGCCCGCGCGCCGTTCTTCGCGGTGCCCCGCCGCGCGCCCGCCCGGGCAAGCCTGTGGGGGCTCGCCGTGCCGGTGCTGCTGGCCGCCCGTGCGATCGGCCTGGTCAAGGTCAACGAAGCCGACCTGGCCGAGACCGCGACCCGGCTCGACGCCGACGCCGAGCGCTGCCGTCCCGGCGCCGACTCGTTTGTCAACCCGGCGAAGGCGCTGGCGCTGAGTCTGGCCGGCTCGATCCCGATCGTCTGGGGTTCGTCGCCGCTGGCCACCGTGGCCGCCCGTCGCTTCGCCGACACGCTCGCCGCGAACGCCCGCTACCCGGTGATGGCGGGCGCGCTGGGCGAGGCCGGCCGGGGCCGGGTGGGCCTGCTCGACGGCGTGTTCGGCGGGCTCGCCGAGTCGTCCCGCGACATCTTCGCCGACTCCGACACGGAAGAGACCTCCGCGACCCGTCTGCGCCTCGTGCTGTTCCGCGACGGCGGGCTCAACCCCGAGGAGGACGCGGACGAGCCGGTCGCCGTCGAGGAGCGCCGGGCCGACGCGGTGCAGACGCTGGCCGAGCGCCGGGGCGTGCGCTGCGACGTGCTCACCGCCGAGGGTGGCTCCGCGATCGAGCGGCTCGCCTCGCTCACCGCGGTGCCGGACTTCGCCTCGCTCTACCTCGCCCTCGCGCACGGGCTCGACCCGATGGCCGTGCCCGCGATCAGTGAGATGAAGGAGCTTTCAAACCCGTTGCCCGAGGGAATGCAGTGACCGCTTCCGGCGGACGTCACTGCGGGGTAGGGGTATGAGTGCTGAAGGTGGTACCAGGGCGATCGTCGCGGCGCTGGTCGCGAACGTGGGCATCGCCGCCACCAAGTTCGTGGCCTGGTTGCTGACCAGCTCGTCGTCCATGCTGGCGGAGTCGATCCACTCGGTCGCCGACTCCGGCAACCAGCTTCTGCTGCTGCTCGGGGGCAGGCGGGCGAAGAAGCAGGCCACCCCGGAACACCCGTTCGGATACGGGCGTGAGCGCTACATCTACGCGTTCATCGTCTCGATCGTGCTGTTCAGCCTGGGTGGTCTGTTCGCGCTCTACGAGGCCTGGCACAAGATCAGTGAGCCGCATCCCATCGAGAGCTGGCAGTGGGTGCCGATCGTCGTGCTGCTGTTCGCGATCGGACTCGAGAGCTATTCGTTCCGGACGGCGATCAGGGAGTCCAACCACACCCGGGGCGACACGTCCTGGGTCGACTTCGTACGCCGGGCCAAGGCGCCCGAGCTGCCTGTGGTGCTGCTCGAGGACTCGGGCGCGCTGCTCGGCCTGATCTTCGCGTTCTTCGGTGTGGTGCTGACCCTGATCACCGGAAACGGCGTCTGGGACGGCGTGGGCACCGCGGCCATCGGCCTGCTGCTGGTCGGCATCGCGGCGATCCTGGCGGTCGAGACGAAGAGCCTGCTACTGGGCGAGGGCGCCGACCCCGAGGCCACCCGGCGCATCGAGGCGGCCGTGCTGGCCGGCGAGGGCATCGAGCGGATCATCCACATGAAGACGCTGCACCTGGGGCCCGAGGAGCTCCTGGTCGCTGTCAAGATCGCCGTGCCGGGTTCGGAGCGGGCCGACGAGGTGGCCCGCCATATCGACGAGACCGAGATCCGCATCCGCGAGGCGGTGCCGATCGCCCGAGTGATCTACATCGAGCCGGACATCTACCGTCCGGCGGAGTCCACGGTCACGCCCGGGTAGTTTCACGGGCATGAGCGTTCTTCCGCTGACCGGGGTCGTCCGCCCGTACGCCTGGGGCTCCCGCAACCTCATCGCCGAGCTTCAGGGCCGGCCCGCCCCGACCGACGAGCCGGAGGCTGAACTGTGGCTGGGCGCCCACCCAGGCGACCCGGCCACCGTCGCCGCCAAGGACGGGCCGGTCAGCCTGGAGGCGCTCATCGCGGGCGACCCCAAGGGTCAGCTGGGCGAGCCGGTGCTCGAGGCGTTCGGGCCGCGCCTGCCCTTCCTGCTCAAGGTGCTGGCGGCGGCTGCGCCGCTGTCGCTGCAGGCGCACCCCGACCTGGAGTACGCGAAGCGGGCGTACGCCCGGCAGGAGGCCGATTCCAGCCTGCCCAGGAACTACACGGACGCCAACCACAAGCCCGAGATGCTGGTGGCGATCACGCCGTTCGAGGCGCTGTGCGGCTTCCGTGAGCCCGTCGCCGCGGCCGAGGCGCTGGACGCGTTCGGCCTCGCGTCGCTGGCCCCGGTGGTCGAGGCGCTGCGTGGCGGCGACCTGCGCACCGCCGTGCGGAGCCTCCTGACGTGGCCCGCGGACGACCGTGACCAGCTGGGCGGCGTGGTCGCGGCGACAGCCCAGCGAGCCGGAAGCCACCACCCGCAGGCGGCCTCGCTGGCGCTGGCCGCCGATCTGGCTCAGCACTATCCGGGCGATCCCGGCGTGCTGGTGGCGCTGCTGCTCAACCACGTGCGCCTGGCTCCGGGCGAGGCGATCTGGATGCCCGCCGGCAACCTGCACGCCTACCTGCGGGGCGCCGGCGTCGAGCTGATGGCGGCCAGCGACAACGTGCTGCGCGGGGGCCTGACGCCCAAGCGGGTCGACGTGGACGAGCTGCTCAACGTGCTGCGCTTCGAGGTCCTCGACGACCCGATCCTGCGCAGCGCCGAGGTCGCCCCGGGCGTCTCCACCTGGCAGGTGCCGATTCCCGACTTCCAGCTGCTGCGGG
Source organism: Paractinoplanes hotanensis (assembly GCF_023717965.1). Taxonomy (NCBI): domain Bacteria; kingdom Bacillati; phylum Actinomycetota; class Actinomycetes; order Micromonosporales; family Micromonosporaceae; genus Paractinoplanes; species Paractinoplanes hotanensis. The sequence continues at coordinate 27,474 of NZ_JAMQOL010000028.1, forward strand.
TCGAGCTCGACGGCGCCCGTCCGCCCGTCGAGGTGCCCGCCACGGGCCCGCGCATCATCCTGGCCACGGCGGGCGACGTCTTCGTGGGTGAGAGCGTCGACGGCACCCCCGTCGAGCTGACGCCCGGCAGGGCCGCCTACGCCTCGGCCGACGCCGGCGCCATCAAGGTCGCCGGCACCGGCCAGGCGTTCGTGGCTGCCGTCCCCGCCTGATCCACTGGCTGCTTCTGCGCGCCGGCTGACTGCGCACAACCCCTCCAAAACAGGAAATTTCCGGATTTGCTTGACAGGTACGTGTGCGGAGTGTGAATCTATAAACACGCAGCGTCATTGGTGATCGGGGGGTCCCACGGGCGCGCGCGGTACCAAACCGGGGGGATGAACGGGGCGGTGGGTCCAGGCCCGCCGTCCCGTTCGCTATGTCGCCGCCGGGGTGGGTCAGGCATGGGCCGGGGCCCGTCCGCAAGGGTGCGGGCGGGCCCCGTTTTCCGGGTCGGTGGTGTTTGCCGCCACCCCGAGCCCGTGGTCCGTTTCCATTACGGCACGACCTCTGACCTGCATGCAAGTGCATAGGGTGGGGTGCAAGTTGCAGACAGCGACGGGTGCACCGTTATGGTGTTCTCGTGGCTAGGGCGACGTCGACCGCACGACGCGAGCTCGGGAACGAGCTGCGCCGTCTTCGTGCCGACCGCCGGGCGGCCGACGTCGCCACCGCGCTGGGCTGGTCCGAGTCGAAGCTGAGCCGCATCGAGACGGCGCACACCGGCATCACGGAGCCCGACCTCGACCGTCTTCTCACCTCGTACGGCGTACGCGTGGAAGACCGTGACCGCCTCCGTGAGCTGGCCCGCCGGGGCCGCGCCCGCGCCTGGTGGACGCCCTACCGCTCCTCGGTCCCCGACCCGTACGACGAATATGTCGCCCTCGAGGCCGAGGCCGTGCTCATCAGCGAGTGGGAGCCGCAGGTCGTCCCCGGCCTGCTCCAGACCGACGAGTACGCGCGCGCCGTGATCGAGGTCGGGGCCGATGTCGGCGCCGCCGAGACCATCCAGCGCCGCCTCGCGCTGCGCATGGCCCGCCAGGCTGTGCTGACCCGCGACCCCACCCCGGTCCTGCGCATCGTTCTCGACGAGGCCGTGCTCCACCGCCAGGTCGGCGGCCCCGAGGTGCTGCGCCGCCAGCTGGCCCGGCTGATCGAGGCGAGCGAGCGCCCCGGCGTCGAGCTCCTGGTGCTCCCGTTCACCGCCGGCGCCCACGCGGGCATGACCGAGCCGTTCATGGTTCTCGAGTTCGAGGCGGGCACGCGGGCCTCGGTCGTGCACAGCGAGGACCTCACGGGTGGTCTCTTCCGGGTGAAGCCGGCCGATGTCGACGTCTACCGCGACGCCCTCTCCGACCTGCGGGAACGCGCGATGTCGGCAGAGATGAGCCGAACGGCCATCGCTGAAAGGGAGGAAGCGCTCCGCCTTCAGACCGCATCGTGAGCTGAAATGGAGGCGCACAACCTCCTGGAAGGGGACCCACGATGCAGGACGCCACTCTCACCTGGCGCAAGAGCACTCGAAGCGGAGCCGCCGGCCACTGCGTCGAGGTCGCGACCGTTCCGTCGACCGTGCTGATGCGCGACTCGAAGGACGTCGCCGGCCCGGTGCTCGCGTTCGGCGACACCGATTGGGCCGGGTTCATCGACGGCGTGCGGGACGGGGAGTTCGACCGGCCCCGCACCTGACCCACGAAAGGGCGGCCTCCTGCCGGGGCCGCCCTTTTCGTCCGGCCTGCCGCATGTATCCCGACTTCCGGTCCCTTAGGCTGAGACTTGTTTTACGCAAGATCGCCCCCGGGGTACGTGGGGTTCGGGAGGACAGTGCAATATTGGACCGCATGAGAGCCCGGGTACTCGTCGTCGATGACGATCCAGCGCTGGCCGAGATGCTCGGCATCGTCCTGCGGAGCGAGGGCTTCCTGCCTTCCTTCGTGGCCGACGGGGAACGCGCTCTGGCCGCTTTCCGGGAAAATCGGCCCGACATCGTGCTGCTCGACCTGATGCTGCCCGGCATGAGCGGGATCGACGTGGCCCGGGCGATCCGCGCCGAGTCCGGCATTCCGATCGTCATGCTGACCGCCAAGAGCGACACGGTCGACGTGGTCCTCGGCCTCGAGTCCGGCGCCGACGACTACGTGGTCAAGCCGTTCAAGCCCAAGGAGCTGGTGGCCCGCATGCGCGCCCGGCTGCGGCGGGGCGAGGACGCGGCGCCCGAGATGCTGACCATCGGCCCGCCCGGCAACCAGATCACCATCGACGTGCCGGCGCACACCGTCGCCCGCGACAGCGAGGAGGTCAAGCTCACCCCGCTCGAGTTCGACCTGCTGGTGGCGCTGGCCCGCAAGCCGCGTCAGGTCTTCACCCGCGAGGTGCTCCTCGAGCAGGTGTGGGGTTACCGGCACGCCGCCGACACCCGGTTGGTCAACGTCCACGTGCAGCGGCTGCGCGCCAAGATCGAGCCGGATCCGGAACGGCCGGAGATCATCCTGACCGTCCGGGGGGTCGGGTACAAGGCCGGCACCGGATAGGCAGCGCGAGCGGCTAACCTTGCCGCGTGCGCGCTCCGGCCTGGCTTCCGCTTCCGGTCCGCCGCATCCTGCGGGTGGTGCGGCGTTACTGGCGTGTCCTCGTGCGCCGGTTCTCGGTCTGGGCCTCCCCGGCCCACCGCGCCTGGCGCCGCTCGCTGCAGCTGCGGGTCGTCACGCTCACCCTGGTCGCGTCCAGTCTGCTGGTCGCCGCGTTCGGCTGGTTCATCGCCGACCGCAGCGCCAAGATCCTGCTCAGCCGGGCCCAGGACGAGGTCCAGGTCTCGATGCGCAACAAGGTCGGGTACGCGGAACAGCAGCTCACCGTGCACCCGCAGGCGCGCGATCCGCGGCTGCCGTACACCTTCACCACGATCGTCGGTCAGCTGGCCGACGGCGACCCGGCCGAGTCCGGCGGCTCGGTGGTGTCGATGCGGGCCGGCCAGAATCCGGAGCTGCCGTCGATCACCTCGCCCAACGTCCCCACCGAGGAGCTGATCACCGCCGACCTGGTGCGCCGGGTCTCCGACGACGGCAAGGTGGCCAACCAGATCGTCACCGCCCGGGTCAACGGGCACACCACGAAATACCTGGTCACCGGCTCGCCTGTGCCCACCAGCTTCGGCCATGTCGAGCTCTATTACATGGTGCCGCTGACCACTGAGGACAGCGCGGCCAACCAGATCCGCACGACCGTGCTGGCCACCGGTCTGGCCCTGGTCATCATGCTCGGGGTGATCGCCGGCCTGGTCACCCGGCTGGTCGTGACCCCCGTCCGGGTCGCCGCCCGCACGGCCCAGCGGCTCAGCGCCGGCCTGCTCGACCAGCGTATGAAGGTCGACGGCGAGGACGACCTGGCCCTGCTCGCGGCGTCGTTCAACCAGATGGCGGCCAACCTCCAGCGCCAGATCGTGCGGCTGGAAGAGCTGTCCCGCCTCCAGCGCCGGTTCACCTCCGACGTGTCCCACGAGTTGCGTACGCCGCTGACCACCGTCCGCATGGCGGCCGACCTGATCTTCGCCGAGCGCGACGAGTTCGACCCGGCGGTGGCCCGCAGCGCCGAGCTGCTCCAGGCCGAACTCGACCGGTTCGAGAGCCTGCTGACCGACCTGCTCGAGATCAGCCGCTTCGACGCCGGGTTCGCCGCCCTCGACGCCGAGCACACCGACCTGGTCCCGATCGTCGAGCGGGTCGCCGACGGGCTGACCGGCCTGGCCGAGCGGGTGGGGGTCGAGATCGAGCTCCGCCTGCCCGACACGCCGGTCATCGCCGAGGTCGATCCCCGCCGGGTCGAGCGGGTGCTGCGCAACCTGGTCGGCAACGCGGTCGAGCACGGCGAGGCCAAGCCGGTGCAGGTCACCCTGGCCTGCGACGACGCGGCGGTGGCGGTCACCGTGCGCGACCACGGCATCGGTCTCAAGCCGGGCGAGGAACGCCTGGTCTTCAACCGGTTCTGGCGGGCCGACCCGTCCCGGGCGCGGCAGACGGGCGGCACCGGCCTCGGCCTGTCGATCAGCGCCGAGGACGCGCGTCTGCACGGCGGCTGGCTCGAGGCCTGGGGCGCGCCCGGCGAGGGCGCCCAGTTCCGGCTGACCCTGCCGGTGCGTTCCGGCGACAGGCTGCTGGCCGCGCCGCTCCCGTTGATCCCGCGCGACCGGGCCCCGGCGCTGCCGTCGCCCGAAGGTGCGGCGGCCGAGGCAGTGAAGGCGGAGGTGGTCTGATGAGGCGCCTGCTATGCACGGTCGCGGTGGTGGCCACGATGCTGGCCGGTGGCTGCGGCATCCCGGCCGAAAGCGACGTGACGATCCTCGGCGACGGCCCGCCCAGCGGCGTGTCGGTCGACGACGACGGCAGCCCGCCCGTCCAGTACGCCCGTCAGGACACCACCGACCTGGAAGAGTTCGCTGACAACTATCTGGAGGCGGCGGCCGGCGACCCGGAGACGGCGCTCAACCGGGTCAAGGCGTTCCAGGCTCCCGAACTGGCCAACCGGTTCCCGACCGGCAACGACATCAAGGTCATCCGCGAGACGGAACGGCCGCTCTACTCGCCGGGCGACTCCGAGATCACGTTCATCGTGCAGGTCGTCGGCACGCTGCGGGCCAACGGTGTGCTCCAGCCGGCCGACACCACGTCGTCCCCCACCCGGTACAAGCTGCGCATCGGCGAGATCGCGGGCGAGGACGGGCTGTTCGTGCTGAACGCTCCGCAGGCCATGCTGATGACCGACGAGACGCTCAACCTGTTCTACCAGCGCCGCACGATCTACTGGTGGAACAACGAGAACACCGCGCTCGTGCCCGACTTGCGCTACATGCCGCGCAGCGTGCCCACCGTGCAGCAGCCGACGACCATCCTCGGCTGGCTCACCGGCGCGCCCGCGCCCTGGCTCAGCGACGCCGTCAACAGCCTGCCCACGGGCACCCAGGCCGCCGACAACGTCCCGGCGATCACCAACGACACGCTGGAGATCAGGCTCAACGACAAGGCCGTCCCGCAGGGCGCCGACCCGGAGGCCCTCGACCGGCTGCGCCGCCAGTTGCAGTGGTCGATGCAGCCGGTGCCGCGCACGATCTCGATCGCCATCGGCCGCAACGAGCCGGTGCCCGTCACCGACGGTGAATTCTTCGAGAGCAACCGGGCGTACCGCCTCGACGAGGACCCGGAGCGGTTCGCGATCCTCGGCGGCGGCATCCGGCGGCTGAAGGGCTCGCCGAGGGCCGACGAGGACGTGCCGGTGATCAAGCCGGCGGCCAACCGCGACATCGCCTCGGCCGCGATCAGCGCGTCGCCGACCCGGGCCTACATCGCGGTGGTGACCGGCCCCGAGGGGCAGCGAAGGCTGCGGGTGGCCGACGCCCCGCTGGGCGAGCAGGCCGACATCACCGAGGTGGTCGGGCTCTCCGGCCGGCTCGGCACCCCGGTCTGGGCCCAGCTGCCCGCCGGCGGCGAGTCCACCCGGACGATCGGGCTGATCACGATGAACGGCCACGTCTACGCGTTCGGGGGCGCCGGCTCGCGGGCCCAGCGGGTCGAGTGGCAGGGCGATCCCGGCCCGGTCACCGCGCTCTCGGTGGCGCCCGACGGGCACCGGGTGGCCGTGGTCAGCGGCGGGCGGCTCTATCGCGCGGCGCTCAACACCAGCGGCGACGGCATCACGCTGGGCCTGCCCGAACAGGTTCTGCCGCCCACCCTCAAGGTCGTGACCGCGGTCGCCTGGAGCAGCGAGGACTACCTGGTGGTGGCCGGCGCCCGGCGCGACAACCGCTACGCGGTGCTCGACGTGACCGTCGACGGGGCGCTCTCCACGGTCCGGCTCGACGACATCGGCGCCGAGCGGGTGACGTTCCTGTCGGCGTACCCCTCCAATCCGGTGAACGGCACCGAGCGTTCCTCGTCGGAGTCGTACGTGGCGGGCGGCGAGGCGTGGGACGTGCTGAGCGCGCCGGACAGGATCACCTCGTCGCGTCTGGCCGGCCCGCCGGTGCCAGCCCAGTCCGACGCCGTCCCGACCGCCCCGTTCTTCCTCGACTGAGCCGGACGTGCGCATGGCCGGCCTGCTGGGCGATCTAGCCGATCTGGTGCTGCCGGCCCCGTGCGCCGGCTGCGAGGCCGAGCGGGTGCCCCTGCGGTACGGCGTGTGCGCGGCCTGTGCCGCCGGGCTGGAGGCGTTGCGGCCCTTCCGGCGGGCGCCGGAGCCGGTGTCGTCCGGGCTGCCCGCATGTGTGGCGGTGGGGGCGTACGAGGGCCCGATGCGCGGCGCCCTGCTGGCCTACAAGGAGAAGGGCCGGCATCGGCTCGCCCAGCCACTGGGCAGCCTGCTGGCCGTGGCGGTGACCCGGCTCGCGCCGAAGGGCCGGCCGGTGACGCTCGTGCCCGTGCCGTCGACGGCCGCCGCGGCGCGCGAGAGGCACGGCGATCACATGCTGCGTCTGGCCGCACACACCGTGCGGCGGTTACGCGCCGCCGGTTGGGAGGCTGATATCAGTCCTCAGCTCGAAGCGTTACCACGTCCCGACTCTACGTCACTGAGCGTGGCCGGTCGGCGCGCCGCAGCTGAGGATTCGCTGCGAATTCGGCGGGCCCGAATCGGCGTTCCGCGGCGCACCGCGCCCCGGAAAGGCACGCTGGTGGTAGTCGATGACATCGTCACCACCGGAGCCACGCTGGCCGCGGTGACACGCCGGCTCGAGGAGGCAAAGATGCAGGTCGATGGGGCTGCGGTGTTGGCCGCGACACAACTCCGCGGAACGTCTACTTCCGGTTTCGCCGGTTTCCCGCCTGACGGCACAGAAAAGGTGAACCTCGGGCATCTGGTATCCCGAACGAGGGGTGACGCGGGAGCATCGGCACGTTAGCGTCTTGGTGACGAGGGTATGAGATCCGTCTCGACCCGCTCCATCCTTCAGGCGCAGCGCGTCCGCGATCCGCCGCACCGGAAAGGAGTCGTCCCCTTCGCGATTGGTCACGCACGGTGAGTTGACCTCCAGGTCGACCACGGCGTCATCGCGCAGAATTCACCACCGCATCATCACCACCGCGTCGCAGTTCGGCGCCCCCGGCACCCCGTCGATCGGGCGCCTGCAAGACAGAAACGTTGGGGGAGGTCACGAGTGGACATTGTCGTCAAGGGCCGCAACGTAGAGGTTCCCGACCACTATCGGGAACACGTCGCCGACAAGCTGAGCAAGGTCGAGCGTTACGACCAGAAGCTGATCCGGGCCGACGTCGAACTGTTTCACGAGCGCAATCCGCGCCAGTCCGACATCTGCCAGCGAGTTGAGATCACCGTCGTGACGAAGGGCCCGGTCATTCGAGCCGAGGCCTGCGCGAAAGACTTCTACGCAGCCCTGGACTGCGCCATCACCAAACTCGACGGCAGGCTGCGGCGTTCCGCCGACCGCCGCCGGGTGCACCGAGGGCGTCACGCGCCCCTCTCGGTCGCAGCGGCCACCGCCGGTCTGCCCACCGATCTGAGCCTGGCCCAAACGGCCGAGGAGACCTCGACGGTCGCCACCGCCCTCGCGGAACACGACGAGGACCTGCCGTGGCGCATCGTGCGGGAGAAGGAACATCCCGCTGATCCCATGACCGTCGACGACGCCCTCTTCCAGATGGAGCTCGTCGGCCACGACTTCTACCTGTTCCTCGACAAGGACAGCGGTCGCCCCAGCGTCGTCTACCGTCGGCGTGGCTACGACTACGGCATCCTGTCGCTCGGAACCACGGGCTAGTCACCCGAATCAGCCGAGGGCCTTCAGTCCAGGAGGTCCTCGGCGAGGAGGACGTACTGCACGTCGTCGGCCCGCTTCCCGTCCGGGCCGGGCAGCCGCGCGCGCAAATATGCCTCCCGGTGGAATCCCGCCTTCTCGAGCACGCGCTGCGAGGCCACGTTGTCCGGCGCCGCACCGGCGATCAGCCGCGCCACGTCGGTCTCGGCGAAGACCCACAGCGACAGCAACTGGGCGGCCCGGGTCGGAAGACCTCGTCCGCGGTACGCCGGCATCATGCTGTAGCCGATCATGGCCTGTTGCGTGAACGGGTCGTCGTAGAAGAGCCCGATGTCGCCGACCGGCTCGCCGGTGACCGCGTCCTCAATCACCAGGTCGGCGCGTGTGCCGCCGAGCCACTGCGTCTCGGCCCGGTCGCACCGCCTACGGATCCGCTCCGCGGTCGGCGGGTCCGGCGGCACGCTCGTGGCGACCACCTCGGGCAGATTGAGCAGTGCGGTGAGGAAGTCGTAGTCGCCCGGCCCGAGCGGCCGCAGGCGCACCACGCCGTCGGAGAGCTCACCGCCGGGCAGATCCGGCAGCAGCCGCGGCTCGGGCGCCTCCGGGTCGCCGGCGAGGCGGGTGAAGACCACCATGTCGTCCCGGGCGCCGTCGCGACCGGGCTGAGCGCCGCGGCGCAGCCCCTCGCGCCGGAAGGCAGCGGCCATGGCGACCCGCTGGCTGACCGGGTTGTCCAGGTGGGTGAGCAGCTCGAGCCGCTCCAGGCCGTGGCCCAGCGCATGCGTGCTCAGCGCCCGCAGCGCCGCCGTGGCCACGCCGCGCCGCCGCGCCCACGGTCCGACCCAGTAGCCGACCTCGGCCTGCCGGCGGAGCGGCACCACCTTGTCGACGCCGATGCCGCCGAGCAGCTCGTCGGTCTCCGGATCGGCGATGGCGTAGAGCGCGCCGCCCTCGGCCGAGGTGGCCACGACGTGCTCGGCGAGGTAGCGCTCGGCGTGCGCGACCGTGTACGGCGACGGCAGCGGCGGCAGGAAGCGCCGCGAGAGCGGATCGTCGAATCCGGCGGCCAGCGCGTCGGCGTCGTCGGCGCGAAACGCCCGAAGGCGTACGCCGGTGCCGTTGATCTTCGCTATGGTCTCGCCCTCTCTCGTTCTCCCGGCCTATCCTGCCGGAATGGCTCCGCTCTGAGCGAACTTGATGCGAAGTTTCCCACCGTTTGTGCGGTTAACCCGAGGCTCGGGTCACAGCTCCGGCCGAGGGGTGCCTACGATGGTTCGGCAGACTGTCTAGGGGAGCGCTGACCCGTGTCGATTTTGGAAAAGGTCCTACGTGCCGGCGAAGGCCGCATGGTGCGCCGGCTCAAGGCGATCGCAGACGCGGTCAACTCGATCGAGGACGACTACGTCGACCTCACCGATGACGAGTTGCGCGAGTGCACCCAGCAGTTCCAGGAGAGGGTCGCCGACGGCGAGTCGCTGGACTCGCTGTTGCCGGAGGCGTTCGCCGTCGCCCGCGAGGGCGCCAAGCGCGTTCTCGGTCAGCGGGCGTACGACGTCCAGCTGATGGGTGGCGCCGCCCTGCACTTCGGCAACATCCCCGAGATGAAGACCGGTGAGGGCAAGACCCTGACCGGCGTGTTCCCGGCCTACCTCAACGCGTTGAGCGGCAAGGGCGTACACATCATCACGGTCAACGACTACCTCGCCCAGCGCGACGCCGAGTGGGTCGGCCGGGTGCACGTGTTCCTCGGCCTCACCGTCGGGGTGATCCTGCCCAACCGGCCCGCCGCCGATCACCGCGCCGCGTACATGTGCGACATCACGTACGGCACCAACAACGAGTTCGGCTTCGACTACCTGCGCGACAACATGGCGTGGTCGAAGGACGAGCTGGTGCAGCGCGGCCACAACTTCGCGATCGTCGACGAGGTCGACTCGATCCTGATCGACGAGGCCCGCACCCCGCTGATCATCTCCGGCCCGGCCGAGCACTCGGCCCGCTGGTACGGCGAGTTCGCCGCGCTGGTCGGCCGCCTCCAGCGCGGCAAGGAGGGCGAGGCCGACTACGACGTCGACGAGGCCAAGCGCACCATCGCGATCACCGAGCGCGGCGTGGCCAAGGTCGAGGACCGGCTTGGCATCGACAACCTCTACGAGTCGGTGAACACCCCGCTGGTCGGCTACCTGAACAACGCCATCAAGGCCAAGGAGCTCTACAAGCGCGACAAGGACTACATCGTCGACGACAACGGCGAGGTCCTCATCGTCGACGAGTTCACCGGTCGCATCCTGCACGGCCGTCGCTACAACGAGGGCATGCACCAGGCCATCGAGGCCAAAGAGGGCGTCGAGGTCAAGCAGGAGAACCAGACCCTGGCCACCATCACGCTCCAGAACTACTTCCGGCTGTACGACAAGCTCGGCGGCATGACCGGTACGGCGCAGACCGAGGCCGGCGAGTTCAACAGCGTCTACAAGGTCGGCGTCGTGTCCATCCCGACCCACCGGCCGATGATCCGCATCGACCACCCCGACGTCATCTACAAGACCGAGAAAGCCAAGTTCGAGGCCGTCATCGAGGACATCGCCGAGCGGCACGCCACCGGCCAGCCCGTCCTCGTCGGCACGGTCTCGGTCGAGAACTCCGAGATCCTCTCGACGTTGCTGCGCCGCCGCGGCATCCCGCACAGCGTGCTGAACGCGAAGTTCCACGCTCAGGAAGCGACGATCATCGCGCAGGCCGGCCGCAAGGGCGGCGTCACGGTGGCCACCAACATGGCCGGCCGCGGCACCGACATCCTGCTCGGCGGCAACCCCGAGTTCCTCGCGGCCAACGAGCTGCACCAGCGTGGCCTCGACCCGGTCGAGAACCCCGACGAGTACGCGAAGGCGCTCGAAGAGGTCCTGCCGGTGTGGAAGGAAGCCTGCGAGGAGGAGGCGTCCGACGTCACGTCGGCCGGTGGCCTCTACGTTCTCGGCACCGAGCGGCACGACTCCCGCCGGATCGACAACCAGCTCCGCGGTCGTTCCGGCCGGCAGGGCGACCCGGGCGAGTCCCGGTTCTACCTCTCGCTGCAGGACGACCTGATGAAGCGGTTCCGCGCGGGCGCCGTCGAGGCCGTCATGGAGCGGTTCAACATCCCCGACGACGTGCCCATCGAGTCCAAGATGGTGACCCGGCAGATCCGGTCGGCCCAGACCCAGATCGAGGGCCAGAACGCCGAGATCCGCAAGAACGTCCTCAAGTACGACGAGGTGCTCAACAAGCAGCGCCAGGTCATCTACGCCGAGCGCAAGCGCGTGCTCGACGGCGAGGACATGCACGACCAGGTCGAGCACATGATCGACGACGTGGTCCACGACTTCGTCGTCGCCGCGACCACCGACGGCTACGCCGAGGACTGGGACCTCGACCAGCTGTGGGCCAACCTGAAGCGGCTCTACCCCGTCTCGATCACCATCGACGACCTGATCGAGGAGTCGGGCGGCGACCGTCAGGCGGTCGACCAGGAGTTCCTCTCGGCGCAGCTGAGGGAGGACGCGCTGGCGGCCTACCGGACACGCGAGGAGGAGCTCGGGCCGGAGGCTCTGCGCGAGCTCGAGCGTCAGGTGCTGCTCAGCGTTATCGACCGCAAGTGGCGCGAGCACCTCTACGAGATGGACTACCTGCAGGAAGGCATCAACCTGCGGGCGTACGCCCAGCGTGACCCGGTGGTCGAATACCAGCGCGAGGGCTTCGACATGTTCAACCAGATGATGGAGGGCATCAAGGAGGAGGCGGTCGGGTTCCTGTTCAACCTGGAGGTCCAGGTCGAGGAGCAGCCCACGGTGACCGTCGACCCCAGCAAGGCGGTGCCCCTGCCGGCCGGCGGCGTGATGACCGAGGCCGGCGAGAACACGACCGACTCCGACCGCGTCGAGGTGCGGGCCAAGGGCCTGGGCGGCAGCCGTCGCCCGCAGAACCTGCAATACACCGCGCCCGCCATCGACGGCGAGGCCGGCGAGGGCTCCCCGGTGATCCAGCCGGCGCAGCAGCAACAGCAGGCGCCCGCGCTGGGCATCGGCCCCGGCGGCTCCCCGCTTCCGGCCGGCCCGGCCCACACCACCGGCCGCCGCCAGTCCCAGCCGGCCACCGAGTCGAACGGCCCGTCCCGCAACGCGCCGTGCTACTGCGGCTCCGGCAAGAAGTACAAGCGCTGCCACGGAGCTCCCGGAGCAGCCTGACCAACCCTTCAACGGCAATAGCCGCCGTGTTTCCCGCAGCGGCAGCCGCCGTCGTTCCAGCCGCCGCAGCTGGATTCGCCGCAGCTGCTGCCGTACGCAGCTGTCGCCGTACGCAGCTGTCGCCGTACGCAGCTGTCGCCGTACGCAGCTGTCGCCGTACGCAGCTGTCGCCGTACGCAGCCGCCGTCGCCGTCGTTTCCAGCGGCAGCCGCAGCCGCAGCCGCCGTCGCAGCCGCCGTCGCAGCCGCCGTCGCAGCCGCAACCGCAGCCGTCGCGGCCGGTCGCCGCGGCACCGGCGTTGATCGGGCGCCGGCGGTCGCCTGCTGAGGGTGAGGCCCGGGACGCCCGCTGCGGGCGTGGTCGGCGGGCGCCCCGGGGGTCCGGGTTCAGATCAGCCGGAGGATGGTGGCCCGCCAGTCGCCCTCGTGCAGTTCCAGCCGCAGGGCCAGGGCCCAGGTGCGGTCGGCGGTCAACAGGGCCACAGCGGCCTCCACAGCGCCCGGGCCGGGCTCACACAGACGGATGCGGAGCACCGCCACCGGCGACGGGCGATCGCCGGCCCGCCGGCCCGCGGCGCGCCGGGCCGGCCGCTTGACCGATTCGCGGATCTCTCGCACCCGGTGGGCCGCTGCCACACCCTGCGCGACAACCGCCGACGCCTCCATGGGGTGGGACAGCCGGCGCAGATGGGCGGCCGGGCGGTGGCCGTCGATGACCTCGACACACGTGCGGACGAAGCGCTTGACCGCGAGCTTCGCCTCGGCCGAGACGCTGGCGGCGGGGGAGTGCTGCGGCGACCCCGGCTCACCCTCGGGCGGGCCGGGCGGCGGGCGCTGCGAGGGCCAGTTGAGCGACAACTGATGTGCCGTGGCCCAGAACGACGGCTCGAGCTCGTCGTCGAAGGGTGGCTCGCAGCGTGGGGTCGGACGCAGGCTGATCGTGGGCGGGGGCTCAGGCGCCCTGGGCCGGGTCGCCTCCAGCGTCCGTCGCATCGCGGCACCACCTCATCCATTGATCTTGTGTTTGCCTTCGTTTGCCTGTGACAGCCAGTGTTGCCGGACCTGATTCGAGCGTCAACGAGCGGCGAGATCGAACCGGACCAGGCGAGAAGACGGACAAACCTGGCGGTGATCCGCAGTGGGACGCCGCATCGAGTGGTTGGCGGTGCGCCATTGTGGCGTCGGGGATGAGCGGGAAGCCGAGGCCCGAGAATCGGTGACAGGTGACAGGTGACAGGTGACAGGCGACAGGCAGGCGCCGGGGCAAGCGCCGGGGCAGGCGGGTCGGCAGGCGGCTTGCAGGCGGCAGACGGCTGGCAGGCGGCAGGCGTGCGGGTTCGTCAGGTCGTACGCGCGAACGCGGTGCCTATTCGGGATCGGGCGTGATGAGCGGGTTCTGCGCCACCCAGGCCGCGGTCTCGGCGTACTTCTGCTCGATGTACTGCTCGAGGCGGACGCGCTCGACCCGCCACTGACCGCGGCCGCCGATCTTGATCGCCGGCAGCTCGCCGCTGCGCACCATGTGGTAGACCTGCGACTCCGAGACGTTGAGCTCGGTGGCCACGTCGGGCAGCGGCAGGAAGCGCGGCTCGGCCATGACACCTCCGGTGGGCTCGGTATGCTTCAGTTTGCCACCGATGGGCCGCGGTGGCGTCATTCGGGAGCGGAAATGGCGCGCCCGGTCAGCGGGCTCGAATAGACGACGCTGGTGGTGACCGCGCCCAGTCCGGCGATGCGCCCGGTGACCTCTTCGAGGTGCCGCATCGAGCGGGTGAGCACCTTCAGCACGAAGCAGTCCTCGCCGGTCACGTGGTGCGCCTCGACGATCTCGGGCGTGCTGTCGAGCAGCGCGTGGAACGGCCGGTAGTTGCCCGTCGGGTAGCGCAGCCGGACGAACGCCATCACCTGCAGGCCCAGTCGTCCCGGGTCGAGGCTGGCCCGGTAGCCGGCGATCACGCCCGCCTCTTCGAGCCGGCGGATGCGCTCGGCGACGGCGCTGGGGGACATCGCGACGGCGCGGGCGAGTTCGGCGTACGGCGACCGGCCATCCTTCTGCAACTCGGTCAGCAGTTGCCAGTCCGTGCGGTCCAGCGCGATATCCGTGGTCATGGCGGCCAAGTAAACGCGTTTCCCCGGCCGCACGCCAGATGAGCCGGGGAACGGCCATGTAACGGCGACGTTCTCGCACCTAGCGTGGTGTGTCATGACGATCACCCCTGTGGGCCCGGCCACCCGTAACGACGCCCGCGCCGCTGCCGCCTTCTTCGCGGCCCGGCTCGCCTTCCAGACCGACGTGGCCGACGTTCGGGCGGCGCTGTCGACGGCCCAGCCCGGCTTCATCCTGATCGACTCCCGTTCGGAAGCAGCCTGGGAGCAGGGTCACATCCCCGGCGCGATCCACCTGCCTACCGCCCTGATCCCGGCGCGCGCTCTTGCCCTGCTCGACCCGGACGTCCCGGTCGTGACCTACTGCTGGGGCCCCGGCTGCGACGGCGCCACCCGAGCCGCTCTGGCCCTGGCCGAGGCCGGCTTCTCGGTCAAGGAGATGATCGGCGGCGTCGAGTACTGGATCCGCGAGGGTTTCCCGCTACGCACCCCGACCGGCGACGTCACCGCTCCGGCCGACCCCCGCACCGCGCCCACGGCCGACGTCTGCGGCTGCTGACCCGGCGTCCCCGCGTCGCGCCCGTGGCCGACGTCTACGGCTGCGACCCGGCGGGCCACGATCCGGGCACGACTGGTGGAATGGTCCTTCCCTGCGCCGCGGCGACGGTGTACTACGGGGACGGTTCTACCGCTGGAGGAGACGTGCCGATCACTGAGCTGGTCCGGGTCTATGTGCCGGCCACCGTGCCGATGCTCACGGCCCTGCGGGCCGACGGCCGGCTGGGTTCCGGCCCGCTGGAGGCGCACGCCGTGACGCCGGCGCTCCGCGAGTGGTACGCCGAGGGCGACGAGGAGGAGCTCGAGTACGTCGCCTTCACCCGGGCCGCCCAGGGCGCGTTGCACCTGTTGCGCCTCGACCCGCGCGCCCCGCGCCGCCGCGTCGTCATCTCGGCCGACGTGCCGTCGACGGCGCTGGTGCGGGAGGACGTCGAGCTCGGTTCGAGCACCGTGCGGCTGCCGCAGCCGGTGTCGGTCAGCGAGGTCGCCGCGATCCACGTGGACAGTGCGGACGCCGCCGAGACGGTGGGCGCCGCGGCCGAGGTGGTCGACGAGGCGGCCGCGGGCGACCCGGACGCCCAGTTCACGGTCGACAGCGCCGAGGATCACGAACTCGAGTGGTACGCCGTGTCGGAGCTCGACGAGCTCGTCTAGGAGGCTAGGCCGCCGAAGCGGGCGACTCCTGCTCTTCCTCTTCGTCGTCGTCGGCCGCGGGGGCGATGGTGCGGCCCACGGCGATCGTCGCCGTGATCGCGCCGACGAACAGCACGATCAGAGCGCTGTTGAGGCGGGCGCCGCTGAGCATCTGCTGCACCACGAGTTCCAGCTCGCTGACCTTGCCGGCCAGGTCGAGCACGCGGCTGCCCGCGGTGCGGGTCAGGATCTCGGCGATCACCAGCAGCAGCCCGGCGCCGGCGCCGGCCAGGCCGTAGAGCGGCCACGGCACGTCGAGCCCGTCGGAGCGCCGGCGGGCGCGGCGCAGCACGAAGTAGGCGATCAGGCCGGCCGCGAGGCCACTGAGGAACCCCTGGCCGTACGACAGCCATTGGGACGCGTCGGCCCGGGACTGTGCCTGACTGGAGCTGAACGTGTCGAGCAGCGGGCCCTGGAACAGGTTGAGCACGAGCCCGACGAGGAAGACGGCCACGGAAGCCCAGCCGACCGCGGTGACCACGCGGGGGATGCGGAAGCCGGCCAGCGCGCCGCCGATGGTCGCCGCGGCCGCCACCGTGCCGCCCACCACCGCGTACAGCCAGCCCTCGGTGTTGATCGTGACGATGGACAGCGCGCCCAGCACCCCGATGATCAGGCCGCTGCCCGTGGCGATCGCGAAGCGGGTGCTCGCACCGGTCTCGCGCCTGCGGCCCAGCAGGGAGAGCGCGGCCAGCGCCACCGTGGACCCGGTGATGAGGCTGGCCGAGATGGCGCCGGGCAACGCGTACGCCGTGGACGTGACCTCCATCTCGACGTCGACCCGGCCGGTGATGGTGGCGCGGGCCGACCACAACATGGCGGCCATCCACACCATCGTGACGCCGGCCAGTACGAGACCGCTCGACGAGGCGGCCGCGGACGGTTGCGGGGCCGGTGCGACCTCCTGCTCTGTCATGCGGCTCAGGGTACGCGGCGATTCTTCGCGACCGGACGGCCGTCCACAGGGCACTCGCGCGGCGAAACGGAGTCGATTGTCGGAATTAAGGGGAACGCTGCCGTTTCCGACTGTTGATCTGTCCGTTTTTCGGGTGGTTCATGCCCGGCATCGCCGTCTGACCGTTTGGCTAGGGCCATTTTAGCTGCTCAGGCTGCGTTTTTTCGGCAGAACGCGCCGTCTTGACCCTCGTGGTCGGACAGTCTGTGCGGGACAGTCGCTTGTGGAGACGCAAACTGGACGGATCGGGCGAAATCCTGGACGTCGGCGCGACAAAGTGGCAGCTTAGAAGGCATGCCCGACTCTCAAATCAATCCCACGGCTGCCGCTCTGCTCGGCCTGCTTCACGAGGGGCCGATGACCGGCGGTCAGCTAATGGCGGCTGCCGAACGCCGCCTCGGGCCATACTGGTCGATGACGCGGAGCCAGGTCTACCGCGAATTGCCGGTTCTCGCCGAAATGGGCTACGTCCGTCTCGGCAAGCCCGGCCCCAGATCCAGCCAGCCCTACGCCATCACCGCCGCCGGCAAACGAGCCTTCAGCCGGTGGCTTGCCGAGCCCGCGGGCCGGGACGCCTTGCGCAACCCGATCGCGCTGCGGGTCGCCTTCGGCGAGCAGCACAGCGGCAATCAGCTGCAGACCCTCTACACCGGTGCCAGCGAGTATCACTCCGAGGCCATGGCGATGGCCAAGGAGCAGGCGAAGGAAGCGAAGAAGGCGGGCGACCAGTACGGCGCCGCGGCCCTCGAGTTCGCCGTCGCCTATCACAAGGCCGCACTGAGCTGGCTCAAGGTCGCCCCGACGACCTGACGGACGTGCGCCCGCCCCGGCCCTTTCCGGCCGGGGCGGCGTAGTCTTGAGTGTTGTGACTGCTGCCGACTATCCCGAGCAACTCAAGACACTCGACGCCACCCTGCGCAACATCGAGAACGTCCTGGACGTCGACAAGCTGCGCCGGGACAAGGCAGACCTCGAGGAGCAGGCCTCCGCGCCCGATCTGTGGGACGACCAGGCCCGCGCTCAAGAGGTCAACAGCCGCCTTTCCTACATCTCCGGTGACATCGACCGCATCGAGCGCCTCCGCTCCCGGCTCGACGACGCTGCCCTCCTGCTCGAGATGGCCGAGGCCGAGGGCGACCAGGGCTCGGTCGACGAGGTCGGCAACGAGCTCGTCGCCCTGCACAAGGCCGTCGAGGAGCTGGAGGTCCGCACCCTGCTCTCCGGCGAGTACGACTCCCGCGAGGCGGTGGTGGCGATCCGGGCCGGCGCCGGCGGTGTCGACGCGGCCGACTTCGCCGAGTCGCTGATGCGTATGTACCTGCGCTGGGCCGAGCGCCACGGCTACCCCACCGAGGTCTACGACACCTCGTACGCGGAAGAGGCCGGGCTCAAATCGGCCACCTTCGCGGTCAAGGTCCCGTACGCCTTCGGCACGCTCAGCGTCGAGTCGGGCACCCACCGCCTGGTGCGCATCAGCCCGTTCGACAACCAGGGCCGCCGGCAGACCAGCTTCGCCAGCGTCGAGGTGATGCCGGTGGTCGAGCAGACCGACCACATCGAGATCCCCGAGAACGAGCTGCGGGTCGACGTCTACCGTTCGTCCGGTCCTGGTGGACAGAGCGTTAACACCACCGACTCCGCTGTGCGCCTCACGCACATTCCGACCGGCATCGTCGTGACGTGTCAGAACGAGAAATCACAGCTTCAGAACAAGGCCTCGGCCATGCGCGTGCTCCAGGCGCGGCTGCTCGAGCGGAAGCGTCAGGAGGAGGAGGCCAAGATGGCCGGCCTCAAGCAGGACACCACTGGATCATGGGGCGACCAGATGCGCTCGTACGTTCTGCACCCCTACCAGATGGTCAAGGATCTGCGCACTGAGCAGGAGACGGGCAACCCGTCGTCGGTCTTCGACGGCGACATCGACGAGTTCATCCAGGCGGGCATCCGCTGGCGCAAGCAGACCGAGAAGGCCGTCTGAGACCCGGTCCGCGACCGGCCCGGCACGGACGGCGACGGCGCCTGAACGTTCGGTCAGGCGCCGTCCGTACGGTCCAAGTTTTCTTTACTGTTGGTGCAGATTCGCGGACCCGGCGGACTTGGCGTTTCCGTTACACCGCGTAGACTGCCTTCCCGTGATTCAGCTCGAGAACGTGACGAAGACGTACCCCAAGGCGTCTCGGCCGTCGCTGGACGATGTCAGCGTCGGTATCGAGAAGGGTGAGTTCGTCTTCTTCATCGGCCCCTCCGGTTCCGGCAAGTCGACGATCATCAAGCTTCTGCTGCATGAGGTCTCCCCGACCCAGGGCAAGGTCATGGTGAACGCCAAGGACGTGACCTCGATCCGGTCGTGGAAGATCCCCCACTTCCGTCGTTCCATCGGCTGCGTGTTCCAGGACTTCCGTCTGCTGCCCAACCGCACCGCGTACGAGAACGTGGCCTTCGCTCTGGAGGTCATCGGCAAGACCAAGGCCGTGTCCCGGCGGGTCGTGCCCGAGGTTCTCGAACTGGTCGGTCTCGGTGGCAAGGAGCACCGCTATCCCCACGAGCTCTCCGGTGGTGAGCAGCAGCGTGTCGCGGTCGCCCGGGCGTTCGTGAACCGCCCGCTGATCCTGCTCGCCGACGAGCCCACCGGAAACCTCGACCCCGACACCTCCATCGAGATCATGCGACTGCTCGACCGGATCAACCGGACGGGCACGACGGTCGTGATGGTCACGCACGACTCCAACATCGTCAACCAGATGCGCCGCCGGGTCATCGAGATCGAAAGCGGCCGTATCGTTCGCGACCAGGCTCGTGGCGTCTACGGCTGAGCTCCGCCCGTTTCCCCCTGAAGATGTAATGCGCGGAGTCCCGGAAGGAACCCCCCGATGCGCTTGAAGTACGTCCTCAACGAGGTCTTGGTGGGCCTGTGGCGAAACGTCACCATGACGGTCGCCATGATCATCACCATGGCGGTCTCGCTGACCATGCTGGGCGCGAGTGTGCTGCTCTACATGCAGGTCGACCAGATGAAGAACTTCTACTACGGCGAGATCGAGGTCTCGATCTTCCTGCGCTCGGACGTCACCGACGCCCAGCGCTCGGCGATCGACTCCGCCATCTCGGCCAACCCGCTGGTCAGCCAGAAGACCTACGAGACCCGTGAAGAGGCCCTCGAGCGGTTCCAGCAGCTCTGGAAGGACTCGCCGGAGTTCGTCAAGTCGGTCGGCCCGAACAGTCTGCCCGAGTCGTTCCGGGTCAAGCTGAAGGACCCGGAGACCTACAAGACGTTCACCGACCAGATGACCGGGATGCAGGGCATTCAGGACATCATCGACCAGCGTGCGCTGCTCGACAAGGTGTTCAACATCTTCAACGCCATCCAGGTGGGTGCGCTGGTGGTCGCGGGGGTGATGGCGTTGGCCGCGCTGCTGCTGGTCGGAAACACCATCCAGGTCGCCGCGTACAGCAAGCGCCGCGAGGTCGCGGTGATGAAGCTGGTGGGCGCGTCGAACTGGTTCATCCAGGCCCCGTTCGTGCTCGAGGCGGTGGTGGCCGGCATCATCGGCGCGGTCCTCGGCTTCATCTTCCTGTTCGTGAGCAAGATCGTGCTGCTGGACACCAAGCTCCAGGCCCTCACGAACATCCTGACGCCGATCGACAACGGCAACGTGTGGCTCATGCTGCCGCTGCTGGCCGGCGTCGGCGCCCTGGTCAGTGCGGCCACGGCGTGGATCACGCTCCGCTTCTACCTCAAGGTCTGAGACCCTCGACGCTGACTCACACGACAGCCGCGCCTCCCTGCCGGGAGACGCGGCTGTTGGGCGTTTTGGGAGGTAAGAGGCCGAAGGTAGGGATACGGTGCTCTTCGTGTGGCCCAAACGTCGACATCGCCGGAAATATGCCCTTCCAGCTTTTTTCGCAGGTCTGCTGCTGATCGCACCCCACCCGGCCCAGGCCGCCCCGGGCGACGACCGGGACCGTGCCGGCAAGGCCGTCCAGCGTGCCGAGGCCGTCCTCGAGCACGCCACCGACCTGGCCCGCTCCGCCGCCCGCAACCTCGAGACTGCGACCGCCGCGATGCCCGCGGCCCAGCAGAAGGTCGCCACCTCGCGCGGGGCGGTCGCGGCCGCCCTCGCTTCGGCCAAGTCCGCGAGCCGCAAGGCGAAGACGGCCCGGGCGGCCTACGAGAAGGTCGCCGGCCGCTTCGTCCAGGCCCGGGAGCGGGTCGACGACGCCCGCGAGCGGGTCGACGAGATCGCCACGGCCAGCTACATGGGCAGCAACTTCGCGCGGCTCAACGTCCTCGTCGACGCGTCCGGCCCGGCCGACATGATGGCCCGGCTGAGCATCGTCGAGCAGGTTATGCAGAGCCAGCAGGAGGACGTGGACACCCTGGTCGTGGCGAGGCGCGAGGCCCGTACGGAACAGGACCGGGCCGGACTCGCCAAGCGCGCCGCCGAGGAGGCCGAGGCCGCCGCGCGCGACCGCCTCACCGCCGCTCGATCAGCGCAGTCGGCTGCCGAGCGGGCCCGCCTGGCCCTCGAGAAGCTCACGCAGACCCGCTACGCCGCGTTGAAGGTGGCCAACGCCCAGCGCTCCGTCGTCCTGGCCCGTTACGAGGCGGCCAAGGCCGAGGAGGCGCGGATCGCGGCGGCGCTCCGCGGCTACTCGCTTAAATCCGGGGACGCGAAGTACGGCGGCGGCCGGCTGCTCATGCCGGTCACCGGCTGGAAGTCCAGCGACTACGGACAGCGCTATGACCCGTACTACCGGGTGTGGCAGTTGCACGCCGGCATGGACATCGCCGCAGGTGGCGGCTCTCCCATCCGCGCGGCTGCCTTCGGGCGGGTGATCCGGGCCGGGTGGGCCGGCGGCTACGGCAACTTCACGTGCATCAGCCACGGCAAGATCAGCGGCGTCGGCTTCCAGACCTGCTACGGGCACCAGTCGGCGATCCTGGTCAGAGTCGGCGAGTACGTGCGCCGCGGCGAGGTGATCGGCCTGGTCGGCACGACCGGCGCCTCCACCGGCAACCATCTGCACTTCGAAACCCGCTTCGACGGAGCGCCCCGCAACCCGGCGAACTATCTGCCGCGCTGTCTGTGTTGAGACTTCAGTAGCATTGTGAAGTTCCATCACTCACCCACAGGGGGTTCGGCGGCATGCCACGCGAACAAGGTCGCAAGGTCGTCGCCTCCAACCGCAAGGCCTACCACGACTACGCCATCCTCGACACGTTCGAGGCGGGCATGGTGCTCACCGGCACCGAGGTGAAGTCGTTGCGGGCCGGGCGGGCCTCGATGACCGACGCGTTCGGCCACGAGAACAACGGCGAGATCTTCCTGCACGGTCTGCACATTCCGGAATACACCCAGGGCACCTGGACCAACCACGAGCCGCGGCGGGTCCGCAAGCTGCTGCTCCACCGCGACGAGATCCTGAAGATGCGCAACAAGCTGCGCGACGACGGTGTCACGCTGGTGCCGCTCCAGGTCTACTTCCACAACGGGTACGCCAAGGTCGAGATCGGCCTGGCGCGCGGCAAGAAGAGCTACGACAAGCGTCAGGACCTGGCCAGCCGCGACGCGCAGAAGGAAATCAGTCGCGCCGTGGGCAGGCGTGCCAAAGGCATGGAGTAGCAGGTACCCTTCCCCGCCGGCACTTTTGATCATCGCCGGTGCCGTCGTGGGGGAGGGATCGCAGGGTGGCTGCCAAGCACTCCGTGCGCGTGTTCGGAACAGCCCGGTTCATCCTGAGTTTCGCCGTGGCTGTCCTGGTGCTGCTGGTCGTCTGGACGGCAGTACGGGCCGTCGGCCCGGCCGAAGCAGCCAAGCCGCCCACGCTCGTGCTGCCGTCCGTGGCGCGCGTGACGATCGATCCGCCGTCGCCTTCCGTCTCACCTACGCCGTCCAAGTCACCCACGCCGTCCAAGTCACCCACGCCGTCGAAGAAGCCGACTGCGGCGCGCACCACCACCGCCGTACCGGAGAAGACCCGCGAGCCGACCACCAAGCCGCCGGTCAAGACGACGCCACCGCCCCCACCGGCCAAGGTCGAGGCAACCCTGGCCGTGACCGCGAGCTGGGACTCCGGCTACGTCGCGATGGGCCGGGTGACCAACGAGGGCGACCGCCCCGTCCGCTGGAAGGTCACGGTCAGCCACGCCGACCTGCGCGACCTGCGGCTGCGCGGAGTGTGGAACGCGACCGGGAATCTCAGCGGCGACAGCATCGTTATCACCGGAGGCACGCTGGACCCGGGCCGCAGCGCCGACTTCGGCTTCCAGACGTCGAAGGACGGCCGCGGCGACGCCCGCCCGGCAGGCTGTAATGCGGTGGGCGGCACCTGCCGCATCAGGTAAGATGGCACAGTTGTTACGCAGTGGATTGTCCCAGGGGGTGACTGGTTTCGACTTCGAATGTGGAGACAGGGGAAGCGAGCCGAGGAAGCCGACGTCGTCTCGAGAATCGGTCGTCGGAAAACAACAAGCGCCGATACTAAGCGCAACGATTTCGCACTCGCCGCCTGAGGCGAGTAGCTAAATCTGTCGGACCGGGAGTACCTCCGTCCCGGATTTCCGGCATCAGCTAGGAGGTTGGCCAACAGGTCCCGGTCGCGGGGACCTTGCGGCGAGATTAATCAGCGACTGGGCCCGTCACAGGAACTTGCTCACGTGATTCCAGGGGCCGAGTAGAGGCACAGTGAGCTGCGCTCGGAGAAGCCCTGACAAAACAACGAAGGACCCGGGTTCGATTCCCGGCACCTCCACGAGAGGGTTCTTACTTGAACCCACAGCGGCACCGCCCAACTGGGCGGTGCCGCTTCCGTTTCTGGCGTGGTTGACCAGGGGCGACACGAGGTCGGCTAGTTCGTCGAACGCGACATACGGCCCGTCCCCGTGGTCGTCGAGGTACTGCTTCGTGAAGCACGCTTGATTAAGCGCTCGACGGCCCTTGTGGGTCGCCCGCCGGTACAGCTTCTGTGGGTCTTCCAGCAGTTCGAGCAGGTACATCAGGGTCTGTCGTGCCGCTTCGAGCCGCTCTTCCTGGTCGTCGTTCAGTTGCCGGGCCAGCCGGCCTCGCTCGTCTCGGAGGTCCCTCAGTCGGGCCGAGATCTTGTCTCGCGGCCAGTCCGGGTCGCCGATCAGGTCGAGGAAGCGATCTTCCTTCGCGTCCAACTCCTTGAGGCGGGTTGCCACCTTGGCCCGGATCTCCTTCTGGCCTTCGGCCGAATCGATCAGCCGTTCCTCAACGAGCGTCGTGATCTGCTCGCGCAGCGCCGCGGGTAGGGCGACGGTCGCGTAGTTGTTCTCGACGGCTACCTCGACCTTGGCGATGGGGAGGTAGGGGAGGTCGCAGGAGTGCAGTTGGCGGCCTCGGCAGAAGTAGTAGAAGTGCAGGTCGCCGGTTTTGCTCTTGCCGCGCATGACGATCAGACGGCGTCGGCAGCGGGCGCACCAGACCGCGCCTTTGAGGTAGTGGTTGTGGGTGCGTTCACGGACTCCGCCCGCCCGCCGAGTCTCCAACATCTGCTGCACCTGGTCGAACATCTCGGGTGTCACGAGGGGTTCGTGCCGGCCCTTGTACTCCTGGCCTCGGTAGGCGACCAGGCCGAGGTAGTAGCGGTCGCGTAGGAGGTTGCCGAGTGAGTTGAGCGAGATCGGCATGCCGACGGGGTAGCGGCGGGTTGGCTTGGTGCGGAGGCCGGCGTCGGTGAGTGTCTGGATGAGGTCGTGGAAGCCGTAGGAGCCCGAGGCGTACAGCTCGAATGCCATGCGGATCAGAGGGCCGCGCACCGGGTCGACCGCGACCGTCCGCACCTCGCGTCCCTCGAAGGTCTCGCGGACGTTGAGGTAGCCGATCGGCGCGCGGCCGACCGAGCCGCCGCGGATGATCTTCTGGCCCATCTTGTACGCGATGTCGGCACCCGAGGCGCGCGACTGATACTCGTTGACGCCGTCCAGGACGGTCGCCACCAGATCACCGATCGCGGTGTCTTCGGTGTAGTCCATGATCGAAATTAGGACGACGCCTGCGTTGCGGAGATCTCGCTTGGTGATCGCGGCGTCGATGCTGTTGCGGTGCAGGCGCGAGCGGGCGTAGACGATCACGTAGTCGATGTCGGGCTCGGCCTTTAGGCGGGCCATCATCTCTTGGAAGACCGGGCGGCCGTCGACCGTGGTGGCCGAGCGGCCAGGCTCGACGAACTCGGCGATGACGTCGGCGTCTAGCTCCGCCGCGCGGCGGAGGATGGCGGAGCGTTGAGCCGGGAGAGAGATGCCCTCGGGGTCGTAGTCGGTGTTGACCTGTCCGGCCGACGAGACGCGGAGGTAGATGACGGCGCGCTTTCTCCTGCTCGCCGACTCAGTCATCCGGGGGCTCCTTCCGCTCTCGGGCCAGGTCGTCCGCGATGATGGCCAAGGCGCGGGCGAGTTCGCCTACGTCGATGTTCAGCTCACGTCTCGCTGGGACCTCTTGGGACGTCTTGAGCTTCTCACTCTTGGCTTTGTGCGTCTTGCGCGTTCGTATGCTGCGATTTCTCCTCTCGTCGGCGGGCATGGGATGGGCCTCCTTTCTCCTGTAGTCCGTCGTCCGTCCGCGCGCTGTAATGCGCAGACGCGCGCGAGCGGACGGACGACGGACGGACTTATGCGCGCCAGCGACCGCGGGTGACTTGCCGGGCGCCGTCGGCGGCGGCGAGCGCTTGGAGCCGGTCGTAGATCCAAGTGCGACGCATGCCGGTTGCCTCGATGAGTTCCGCGATGGTGAGCCCGTCTTCGGGTGCTTTGCCCAAGGCTGTGGCGAGCATTTGTTCCGGGTCGGCTAGGGCCTCGATGGCGCGCGGGCGGTGCTCGATCGCTGCTTGCGACAGCGGGTCAAGATCCGGCCGCTGATCGGCGTAGCGTGCGGCTGTCTCCCGTACGTGATCGTCGGTGACCAGGTAGGCGCGGGCTCGTCGTGGTTGGTCGTGTCCGTCGGCGAGGACGTAGAACTTGCCGGGCGCGTCGAGGGTGTGGGCGTGCCAGCCAGCGGCGAGCATGCCCTTGTCGAGGATGAGGTCGACGTCGCGGCGTTCCCGCACGCGTAGGCAGACGCGAACGCTCATCTGCGATCGGAGAGCGCCGCCGCCCATCGCCTTCTGGGTCGGCCGCTGGGTTGCGGCGAGCAGATCGACGGCGATGGCTCGGCCGCGTCGGGCAATGGATTCGGCGTGGGTTACGGCGACCGGCGCGGTGTCGGCCAGCTCGGCGTACTCGTCAATCACGATCACGAGTGCGGGCGCGCTCGGCGTCGGCTCCCATACCCGGGTGTTGTCGCGGCCCGAAGCTTGCGCGCGTGCTTCGAGGATCGCGACGGCGTCGGCGAGTAGTTGTGTTGCTTCCTCGGCCGTCGTGGCCAATCGGGCGAGGCATGGTGCCCATGGCCGTAGTTCCATGCCGCCCTTGAGGTCGATGCCCCAGAGGACGACGTCGGAGCAGGCGGCGAGGTTGCCGAGAATGACGTTGAGAACGCCGCTCTTGCCTGAGTCGGTTGTGCCACCGACGAGCGCGTGCCGTCGCAGGAGGGCGAGCCGGACGGTTGTCGCGTCCTCGAATACTCCGAGTTCGATGGGGTCGGCGAGCGATCGGGCGCGCGGGCCGGGCCACGGGATGGCGCCGGCATGCGGGTCCACCGTTAGAACCCGCATCGTGCAGCGACCCGCGTGGGACGGGTCCTGCTCGACGCGGACGGCACCAGGTCGCGTACCCAATGCCGACTCGATAGCCGGGACGCGTGCGACTACATCGGCCGTGCTCTGTCCCGGTCGCAGTTTCATTCGAGCGCGCCAACCCCAGGTGTCCACGACGGCAGACATGACTCGGGAGCCGCCGAGTCCGATCGCCTCGGCAAGGTCGGGCCAGGCGTGGATGACCCGATCGACGCGGACGCGCGCTCGGCGGCGCCGATGCGCCCACCACGGCACGCTCGCCGCTATGACGGCCGCGACGAGGATGGTCGGCAAGGGATCCCGGTCAGGACCGAGTGCCACTGCGGTGGCCAGCCAGCCGCCCGCAACAACGATCGTCGCGGCGGCATACACGCGCTCGGCAAAGCGCTCGATCTTCCAGCAGAGCGCGACCGCCAGCGCAGTGAAGATCAGGACGATCGGCCGTCCGTTGGGGTGAGTCGCATGCAGCACGAGTCCGGCCGCAGCGAGCGCGAGTCCGGCGATGAACGGTGCGAGTTCGGACCGGTACCGGAAGAGGACGCGTCCGACGGCGGCCAGGACGACGATGAGAAGCGGCTCATCGGGCACGATCAGGAGCGGTTGCGGGTTCCGGCGGCCCCAGCGGCGATGCCTGCGTCCGTAGGCCCTCACTGGCTGTGCTCGCCGACTTCGTCGCGGAGGTAGTCGAGCGGGTCGGGCTCGCCCTCGTGGTGGGCGGCGAGGGTGGCGCGCGCGGCGGCGAGCAGGTTGGCGAAGTCCCATCGTGTCTGGCTCAGTAGGTCGCCGAGCCGCTCGAGTTCGGCGAGCAGGACGGGGATGTCGGCGAGGGCGGTCCGGGTCGTGGTTGGCGTGGGTTGGCGTCGAGCAGCCTGTAGGTGGCTTCGGACGGCCTCCGTGTCGATGGTTGGGCGCGGGTTGTTTGTCATGAGCGGGTCGAAGCCTCCTTTCGGTTGGTGCCGGCTGTCGTTTCTTCGGCGAGTTGACGTCGGAGTTCGGTCGCTTTGGGGCCGGCGATGCGCAGTGCCGAGCGCAACGCGTCACGGGTGATGGGCTTGCCGTGGGTCGCTCGGAATCGCGCGTCAGCCTCATGAGCGGCCTTTAGGAGAGGACTGTCTTCAGTCCTGGTCGTCCCGCTGCTGGTGAGTGCGTGGAGATGAGCTGTCAGCCCGAGGACGGCCGCTGGTACGGCACCGACCAAGACCACGACCGGCCAGGAGATCGCGACCAGGCCGGCGGCGACGAGGTGGTAGCCGGCGTTGCCAACGATGCTCGTGGCGATCGCACCGATCGCGTTGGCACGGGCGAACCCGCGCGCTCGTTCGTTGCCGACTGTGTCGGCCAGCCAGACGCGTGCGGAGGTCATCGCGTACGCGTCGATGGTGACCGGCAGCAGCCAGGCAAGTTGATCGGGCCAACCGGCGATCTGGGCCAGGCCGCGGAGTCCGGCGAAGCTCGCCACCGCAGCGGAGATCGCGGCGACGGACATGCCGACGATCACCCACCAGTCCCGCGTCTTCACAGTTCGAGTCCGGCGACGAACTGAGCCAACGCCCGCAGGCCGTTGCCGATCTCCGGGCCGATGGACGATGACGCGAGGAAGTAGCCGAACGCCGCGCAGATGGCGGCTTGCCAGAGCGGCAGTCGGGCGTACCGCCAGAGCAGGTAAACGAAGACGCCGAGCAGGATGACGGCAGAGACGGCGATCGTCATGCGTCACCGCCTTCGTGGCGCCGCCGTCGGCGCGTACGAATGGCTCGGTCCGCGCCTCCGTGGCCGCCACGCGAATGATGCCGACGGTTCCACCGAACCCGGGCGAGGCACTTGCGGCAAAGGGTCGGGTGACCGCTTCCGAGTCGTGCGCCGCACGGGCAAGTCGGGCTTTCGCTGGTGAAGTGCTGAGTGTCCATTGCGGATCTCCTCTCGTGTCGCCGATGCGTCTGCATCGATGCCACCGAGGATGCGATCCGAGGACGGGACGTGATCAGGTCATGGCTGGACGTGTCCGAGACGTCTCACTTAGGGTGGTCAGGCAGCCGGGACGTCTTGACGGGAAGCCGATGCCGAACGAGCGACTACGCACCGCGATGTTGGAACGCGGGATCAGCCCCGCCGACTTAGCGGAGACGCTCAAGGTCGATCCCAAGAGTGTCGAGCGCTGGATCAGCGGCCGAACGCCATACCGCCGCCACCGCTACGCCGTAGCCGCTCACCTCGGCCTCGACGAGGTCTACCTGTGGCCCGACGCCCTCAACGCCGACCAGGTCGCCAGCGCCAGCGAGAGCGAGATCATCAACATCTACCCGCACCGCTGGACGGTCCCGTCCGACGTGTGGCGCAACCTCTTCGACAACGCCGAACGAGAGATCGGCGTCCTGGTCTACAGCGGCCTCTTCCTCTCGGAAGACGCAGGCGTCCAACGAATCTTCCGAGAAAAGGCCGACGCCGGCGTACGTGTACGCATCCTGCTCGGCGACCCAACTGCCGAGGCGATTGAGCAACGCGACACCGACGAGGGCCTCGAAATCCTGGCGACAAAGATCAAGAACGCCATCCACATGTACCGTCCGCTGCTCAACCTGGACGGCGTCGAATTCCGCCAGCACCAAACCGTGCTCTACAACTCGATCTACCGCGCCGACGACCAACTCCTCGTCAACACCCACATCTACGGCGCGATCGCCTCCCAAGCACCGGTGTTCCACCTGCGCCGCGTAGCCGGCGGCGGCATGGTGAACATGTACTTGGACAGCTTCGACCGCGTCTGGGACGGCGCCACACCGCTGGAATGAGGCAAACGTGGGACGACGCATCGACTACTACGACGACCCTGAAGCGCCAAAGGCCAACAGCATCGTCCCCTCAGCAAACGTCGTCGTCACCAACGACGACGGCGCAATCCTGCTGATCCGCCGCTCCGACAACGACAACTGGGCGCTGCCCGGCGGCGGCATGGACCTTGGCGAGTCCCTGCCAGAAACCGCAGTCCGCGAAACGGCCGAGGAGACCGGAATCGACGTCGAGATAACCGGCCTGGTCGGCATTTACACCGACCCGCGTCACGTCGTCCTCTACACCAGCAACAACGAGGCCCGACAGGAGTTCTCGGTCGTCTTCACCGCGCGCCCGATCGGCGGCACGCCGACACCAAGCGAGGAGTCAACAGAGGTCCGCTGGGTCCCACCCGCCGAAATCGGCGCCCTACCGATGGACCGCTCGATGCGCATGCGAGTCGACCAATACCTCACCGCACCGCTAGACATTCACCTTGGATAGCGACTGGCTCAGCGCCTTCGCCGCAGTCGGCACAGTCGGCGCGTTCCTGGTCGGCTTCCTACTCCTCCGCCGCGAACAACGACGCGAGGCGGACCGAGCCGAGGACGAACGCCGAGCCCAAGCCGAGCGAATCAGCGCCTGGATCGAGCTAACAAGAAAGATCGACGGTGGCCGCGAGCTGGCCTTCCACGTCCACAACGCGAGTGCCATGCCGATCTACGACGTCGAGTTGCCCCTACCGGCCCGCGGTGACGAAGAGGCCAGCTCAGAGTTCGTCGGCCTAGTAGTGCTTCGTCATGATTTGTTAGCCGTCGCGTGGGTAGTACTCGGGGAAGACGGTGTCGCAGGTCGGGCAGGTGTGGATGATCCGGACGATATAACGTTGGATGTGTCGGAGTACGC